>NZ_JBHUSG010000061.1:0-55253 GCF_042673745.1 Kitasatospora sp. NPDC057015 | reverse complement strand
CCGCTCCTCCGGGACGTTCGTCAGCCTCGACGCCTTCAGCGTGAGGTAGTACTCCGTCACCTCGGACCGCGGCGCCCCACGCGGGGCCGGGGGCCCCGGGGGGCCGGGGGGGCGGGGGGCCCCGGGCCGCCGGGTGCGCCCGGCGACCGCCGGGGGACGCAGTCGGGGCCCGGCCCCGGACCGGCGGCGTCAGCCCAGGATCAGCGGGGCGGGGTTGCGTTCGAGCAGCAGCACGGCGACGTCGTCCGTGAGCGCGCCGCCGTTGAGCTCCTCCACCTCGGCGATCGCGCTGTCGACCAGCCGGCCACGGGTCAGCCCCGCGGCCTGGTGGTCGCCGATCAGCTCGGCTAGCCCGTCCTGGCCCAGCCGGCGTGAGCCCGCGCCGACCCGGCCCTCGACCAGCCCGTCGGTGTAGAGCAGCAGGCGCCAGCCCGGGCGCAGTTCCAGCCGGTGGGCCGGCCAGGCGGCCTCGCAGTCGTCGCAGGGGAGCAGCCCCAGGGCGGGCCCGGCCTGGTCGGCGGGCAGCAGCTCGGGCGCGTGGTCCGGGCCGAGCAGCAACGGGACGGGGTGCCCGGCGAGGTACAGCCGGGCGTGCTCGACGGTGTCCTCGCCCGGCGCGGTCGGCGTGGCCCGGTGGGCCCCGGGGCCTCGCCCGGCCTTGGAGGGCTGCCCCACCCTGGAGACCTGCCCGGCCTTCCCGGCCCGGCCGGACTTCGCCGTTCGGTCGGTGAGTGCCGTGTCGCCACCCTGCTCGCCGCCGGGTTCGATGACCAGCATGCAGAGGGTCGCGAAGATCTCGTCGCTGCGGCGCTCGTGCTCCAGCACGTGCTGAAGCGTCGTCAGGAGTGCTTCGCCGGTGAGGCCGGCGAACACCAGGGTCCGCCACGCTATCCGCAGGGCCACGCCCAGGGCGGCCTCGTCGGGGCCGTGGCCGCAGACGTCGCCGATCACCACGTGGACGGTGCCGTCGTCGGTGCGCACGGCGTCGTAGAAGTCACCGCCGAGCAGGGCGCGGCGGCGGCCCGGGCGGTAGCGCCGGGTGAAGGCGAGCCCCGCGCCGTCGAGCAGCGGGGTGGGCAGCAGGTGCCGTTGGAGGCGGGCGTTCTCCTGTCCGCGCAGCTCGGCCTCGACCAGTCGCCGCTGCGACTCGTCGGCGCGCTTGCGCTCCACCGCGTACCGCAGGGCCCGGGCCAGGAGCGGGCCGTTGGTCTCGTGCTTGATCAGGAAGTCCTGGGCGCCGGCGGCCACCGCGGCCGCGCCGAGTTCCGCCCCGGCGGCGTCGGTGAGCACCACGACGGCGGTCTGCGGAGCCCGCTGCAGCAGCTCGCGCAGCCCGTCCAGGCCCGAGGCAGGGGTCGGACCCGGCCGGCCCGCCGGTCCGTCGCCGGCCGTGGGCTCGGCGGGGTGCGGGCCGGTGGAGGGACGCTCGCCGAGGGTGGGGGCGGCGGTGGGGGCGCCGGGCGCCGCGAGGTCGAGGAGCACGCAGCCGAAGTCGGTGGCGCGCGCACGGGTCCGCCGGGCCCAGGAGGGCGCGGGGGTGAGCAGATCGACGGCGTGGTCCAGGCCCCGGGCCCAGTGGATCTCGATGGACGCGCCGCTGCCGGCCACGGCTGCCTTGATCAACTCGGCGTCGGAGGCGTCGTCCTCGATCACCAGCACCTTGAGGGGCGCGGCTTCGACGGGGGGCGTGCCGGTGGTGGACGCGGTGCCGTCCGCGGGCACGGCGGCCCTGCGCGCCTCGGGTGCATTCGCGCCGGCCGGGCCCGCACGGGTCGCGTCCGGGTGCGCGGTGTCCGGGCGCGCCGCGTCCGGGTGGGCCCTGTCCGGGCGGGTCGGACCCGGCGCGGGAGTGGCGCGCGGATGCGGTATCGGGGCGGTGGCCAGCGCGGCGGTGGCCGGTCGCTCCTCGCGGACCGTCCGGTTGAGGGCACGCCCGTCGTGGGCGCCGGCCAGGGCGCCCGGCAGGTCACCGGCGCCAGGTGCCCGCCCGTCTCCCGTTGCGGGCATCGGTCGATCCTCCCTTTCCCCGACTGGGCAACGGTCAGCGTCCGTGCGCAGTGCCCGCCTGGCACCGCGTGTCGGGGAACTTCTCGCGACCATAACGTGATCTCCGGGGATTTCTGTGGCTCGTCGGTCTGGGTGTGGTTATCGCCACGCAGGTGCGGGCGCGGCTGAGTAGCGTCGAAGGCGTGGGCGGCCCGGCGAATCCGGGCCCTGGACGGAGGGCGGTGCGGCGATGCGGATCACGCTGGTCGAGGGTGACATCACGGAACAGCAGGTGGACGTGGTGGTGAACGCCGCGAACTCCTCCCTTCTGGGTGGCGGCGGGGTGGACGGAGCCATCCACCGCAGGGGCGGCCCCGAGATCCTGGCGGAGTGCCGCGCACTGCGGGCCTCCCACTACGGCCGGGGGCTGGGGACCGGTAGGGCGGTGGCGACGACGGCCGGCCGGCTGCCGGCCCGCTGGGTGGTGCACACGGTGGGGCCGGTGTACCGGGCGGAGGACTACGAACGGCGGGCTGAGCTGCTGGCCTCCTGCTATCGGGAGTCGCTGGCGGTGGCGGTGGGGCTGGGTGCTCGGACGGTGGCGTTCCCGGCCGTCTCGGCCGGGGTGTACGGCTGGCCGCTGGACGACGCGGCGCGGATCGCGCTCACCACGGTGGCGGAAGCCGGGGTCGGGTCGGTGACGGACACGCCGGACACGGGGGACGGGGCGATCACCGCCCCGGAGCCGGGGCCGGTGTCGGACTCGGTGTCCAGGACGGAGCCCGCGGTGGGTTCGGTTCCGGAGGAGGTGCGGTTCGTGCTGTTCGGGGCGGAGTCGTACGCCGCCTTCGAGCGGGCGTTGCGGGCGCTGGAGCAGTGGGACTGACGTCGGGTCAGGGTCGGAGCGGAAGCGGTCGGGCGGGTGGCGGCGAGGGGCCGATGGCGGCCCCGGCCGGCTGGACCCATGGTGGCGTGACGGGACGTCAACACGCCAGAGTTATTCGATAACTCGTTCGAGTGAATCCCCGCGTTCGCTCACCAGCACCCGAACGGGGCCGGACGTCGACCGCTCCCGGGCGGCGCCCACCGTGCCCGGATCTCGCCCGCCCCGCCCGGGCCGACCCCGGCCGCGCCTACGGCGCCAGCGCCGCCCAGGGCACGGTGACCTCGCCCTGCCGCCACCGGCCCCGCGCGTCGACCAGCGGCCAGTCGCCGCTCAGCGCCGTGCACGCCGCCACCCACCGCTGCCGGGCGCCGAACGCCCCGTACGGCGCCGCCGCGGCCCAGGCCCGGTCGAAGTCCGCCAGGAAGCCGTGCACCTGCCGGCCGGGCACGTTGTGGTGGATCAGGGCTTTCGGGAGCCGTTCTGCCAGGTCGGACGGCTGCCCGAGGCCGCCGAGGCGGGCGGCGAAGGTGACGGTCCGAGGGCCCTCGGGGCCGATCGCGACCCAGACGTGCCGCCGCCCGATCTCGTCGCAGGTCCCCTCGACCAGGAGTCCGTCGGGCGCGAGCCGGCCCCGGAGCCGGTCCCAGACGGCGGCCACGGCGGACTCCTCGTACTGCCGCAGCACGTTCGCCGCCCTGATCAGCTGGGCCGGCGCGGCGCCGTCGAGCGGGACCTCGAAGCCCCCGCGCCGGAAGGTCAGCAGCGGCGGCAGCGCGTGGGGGAGGGCCGCGGCGACGCGCTCCGGCTCGATCTCGATCCCCACCACCCGGACGTCCGGTCGAACCGCGCGGAGCCGGGCGGACAGCTCCACCGCCGTCCACGGCGCGGCTCCGTAACCGAGGTCGACGGCGATCGGCGGCCGCCCGGCCGCGCGCAGCGCCGGGCCGAGCGTGTGGGCGATCCAGCGGTCCATCCGTCGCAGCCGGTTGGTGTTGGTGGTGCCACGGGTCACCGTGCCCACCGGTCGGGCCGCCCGGCCGCGGGCAGTCGGGGGCGCTGGGTCGAAGGAAGCGGCCATCCCAGCAGGGTACGCGGCGGCCCCGTGCGGATCTTGCGGGGCGGGACGGGAATGCGGATCGAGGGTCCGGTGGTTGGCACACTGGTGGCGACGTGTGTCCGACCGGCCCTGCGGTCGGCAGACGCCGCCGAACGGTGTGCGCCCACGGTTGCCGACGGGCGGACGACCGAGCGGTGGCCCCCGTCACACCGGGGGCGATCCGGCGGGGGGAGAGCCGCAACGGCGCGGCACACCGCGGCAGCGTCGCCGCGGCAGGGACGGCCCGACAGCAGTACGGCCCGACAGCAGTACGGCCGGGGCGTCACCACAGCCGGGGCATCCGGTCGCGGCCCAGGTCCGGGGCACACGTCCAGGGCGGCGGCACGGCCGGGCACTACCACGGCCGGGCAGTACCACGGCCGGGCCGGCAGCGGCCCGGGGCAGCAGTACCGCAGGAAAGCAGTAGCAGGCAATCGGGGAGCACAGAGGAGGCTTCAACCAGGTGATCCAGCACCCCGTCCGTTCGGTCCGCCGTGTCCCGGGGCGGCCCAGTCGTCGCCGGCTCCAGACGCTGGTCGGCGGCAGGTCCCGCGGGCCGCGCCGGATAGCCATGCTGAGCGTCCACACCTCGCCGCTGCACCAGCCGGGTACCGGCGACGCGGGCGGGATGAACGTCTACATCGTCGAGCTGGCCAAGCGCCTCGCCGAGCTCAACATCGAGGTCGAGGTGTTCACCCGGGCGATCTGCTCGGACGACGAGCCCACGGTGGAGCTGGCCCCGGGCGTGCTGGTCCGGCACGTCACCGCCGGGCCGTACGAGGGCCTGCTCAAGGAGGACCTCCCGGCGCAGCTCTGTGCCTTCACCCACGGCGTCCTGCGCACCGAGGCCGGCCACCGCCCCGGGCACTACGACCTGGTCCACTCGCACTACTGGCTCTCCGGCCAGGTCGGCTGGCTGGCCGCGCAGCGCTGGGGCGTGCCGCTGGTGCACACCATGCACACCATGGCCAAGGTCAAGAACGCCGCGCTGGCCGAGGGCGACAGCCCCGAGCCGCCGGCCCGGGTGATCGGCGAGACGCAGGTGGTGGAGGCCGCCGACCGGCTGATCGCCAACACCGCCGAGGAGGCGGCCGAGCTCTCCCGGCACTACTCCGCGCGCCCCGACCAACTCGCGGTCGTCCACCCGGGCGTCAACCTCGACGTCTTCCGGCCGGGGGACCAGCGCTCCGCCAGGTCCCGGCTCGGCCTCCCGCAGGACGCCGCGGTGCTGCTCTTCGCGGGCCGGATCCAGCCCCTGAAGGCGCCGGACGTCCTGCTGCAGGCGGTGGCGGTGCTGCTCGACCGGGAGCCGCGGCTGCGGGAGCGCCTGGTCGTCCCGGTGGTCGGCGGCCCCTCCGGCTCCGGGCTCGCCAAGCCGGAGAGCCTGCACAAGCTCGCCGCCCAGCTCGGCATCGGCGACGTGGTGCGGTTCCACCCGCCGGTCGGGCAGGACCGCCTCGCCGACTGGTACCGCGCTGCGACGGCCCTGGTGATGCCCTCGTACAGCGAGTCCTTCGGCCTGGTCGCCCTGGAGGCGCAGGCCTGCGGCACCCCGGTGGTCGCGGCCGCCGTCGGCGGCCTGCCGGTCGCCGTCCGCGACGGTGTCACGGGCACCCTGGTGGCCGGGCACGACCCGCAGGACTGGGCCCGGGCGCTCGCGGCCTACGCCACCGAGCCGGACATGGTGGGCCGCCAGGGCCGCGCCGCCGCCCGGCACGCCGCCGAGTTCGGCTGGGGCACGGCCGCCGCCGCCACCGCGGAGGTGTACGCGGACACGCTGGTGCGCCCCTCGGGCCGTCTCACCGGCTCCCGCCTGCGGCTGGCCTGAGCACTCTCGCCCGGGGCCGGGGCGCACCGCCCCGTCCCCGGGCCGGCCGCGCCCCGGCACCGAGGACCCCCGGCTCCGACGGGTGCGGCCGGACCGCACGAGTGGCCCCCGGGCGACCGCGCCGTCGTGCGCCCGCTGCTGCGCGGGGCCGGTACCGCCGAGTAACGTCACTCCCATGGCAATCCGCACCAAGGACGAGGCCCTGACCCTCCTGCGTTCCGCCCTGGACGAAGCCGGGGTGGCCTGGGAGCCCGCCGCCACCGACCCGTTCACGCTGGTGGCGGCGCTGCCGGGGACGCGCAAGCTGAGCACCGCCTGCGCCCTGCGGGTCGGGGACCACACGCTGTCCGTGAACGCGTTCGTGATCCGCCGGCCCGACGAGAACCACGAGGGCGTCTACCGCTGGCTGCTGGAGCGCAACACCCGGCTGTACGGCGTCGCGTACGCCATCGACGCCCTCGGGGACGTCTACCTCGCGGGCCGGCTGCCGCTGGAGGCGCTGACCACGGACTCGGTGGACCGGCTGCTCGGCACGGTGCTGCAGAACGCGGACGAGCCCTTCAACACCCTGCTCGAACTCGGTTTCGCCTCCGCGATCCGGCGCGAGTGGGAGTGGCGCACCAAGCGGGGCGAGTCCACCCGCAACCTGGACGCCTTCGCCCACCTGGCCGGGCCCGTCCACAACGGCCCGGTGCCCGTCGAGGACGCTCCGGCCCCGGCTGGCGACTGATCCCCACGGGCGGCCGATCCCGGCGGGCGATCGATCTCGGCCGGCCTCAGTCGCGCGCCACCCTGGCCGCGCCGGCACCGTCCGCCGCGACGGCACTGCCCACCGCGACGGCACGGTTCGCCGCGCCGGCACCGTCCAACGCGGGCGCGTCCGGGAGACCGTCCGCGGCGAGGCCGGGCGCGACGTCGGGCCGCTTCGACGGCGCCGGGACGGCCCCGGTCGGAGCCGGCAGCGCCCGTGCCGGGGAGGTCCACCGGCCGAGCGCCAGGTAGCCGGCCGCGGCGAGCGTCCCGCAGAGCGCGCAGGCGCCCCAGACCGCGCCACCGCCCGCGTGCTGGAGCAGCAGGCCTCCCACCGCGGGGCCGAGGAAGGACGCCAGCGACCAGGAGAGCGAGTAGACGCCCTGGTAGCGGCCGCGGGCGTGGGCCGGGGAGAGTTCGGCCACCAGGCCCATCATGGTCGGCGCGTTCATGATCTCGCCGATCGTCCAGACGGCGACGGTGACCGCGAAGAACATCGCCGAGGAGCCGGCCAGCGCCGTGAGGCCGAAGCCCCAGCCGGTCAGCAGCGCGCTGGCGACCAGCAGCGCCGTCCGGTTGCGGCCCTCCATCAGCCGGGTCACCGGAATCTGGAGCAGCACGATGAGCAGGCCGTTGAGGCCGATCACCAGCCCGTACCCGGAGGCGGAGATGCCCGCCTGGCCCATGTCGACGGCCAGCGTGGTGCTGCCCTGCTGGGCGACCAGCGCGAGCAGCAGGGTGAGCCCGACCACCGTCATGAAGCGGCCGTCCCGGAAGACGGTGCCCAGGCCGACCGTGTGAGCGCCGGCCGTTCCGCCGACCGTGCCGGGACGGGCGGCGTCCGCCCCGGCGGCCGACCCCTCGTGCGGTGCGGCCGGCGCCTCGGGCCTGGTCTCCGGGATCCGCACGAAGATGATCACGGCGCAGAGCAGGGTGGAGAGCGCGTCCAGCAGGAAGAGCGTGAGGTAGCCGTGGGTGGCGATCAGGCCGGCCGCGGCGGCGGAGACCCCGAAGCCGATGTTGATCGCCCAGTAGTTCAGCGAGTAGGCGCGGACCCGGTCCTCGGCGGGCACCAGGTCCGCGATCATCGCGGAGACGGCGGGCCGGGAGGCGTTGTTGAAGAGGCCGACCAGGAAGGCGACGACGGCGATCGCCACCGGGCCGTCCGAGAAACCGAGCACCGCCGTGAAGACGGCCGTCCCGAGCTGGGCGGTGACCAGGGTGGGACGCCGGCCCACCCGGTCCGCCAGCACCCCGGCGCCGAGGGCCGCGACGGCCGAGCCGAGTCCGAAGAGCGAGGCGACCAGCCCGGCGTAGGAGGCCGAGTAGCCGCGGTCGGCGGTCAGGTAGAGGGCCAGGAAGGTGACCACGAAACCGCCGAGCCGGTTGACCAGCGTCGAGGTCCAGAGCCACCAGAACTGTCGGGGGAGGCCACCCGTCGTCTCGCTCGCGATTCTGCTGATACGGGCGGGGACGGGCATGGCGGGACTCCCGGACGACAGGTATCGCGGTGAGCGGTACGGGGTGGACCGGACACCGGGACAGTAAGTGGCGCGTGCGATGCGCACACATTACACAGCAGCCCTGGCCCCTGCCAGGCCTTAAATCGCCTCCACTAAGCTGGGGGCCATGGCTGATACGACCTACCGACTGATCCTGCTCCGCCACGGCGAGAGCCAGTGGAACCAGAAGAACCTGTTCACCGGTTGGGTCGACGTCGACCTCAACGAGAAGGGCGAGAAGGAGGCCGCCCGTGGTGGCGAGCTGCTCGCCGCCGAGGGTTTCCTCCCGGACGTGCTGCACACCTCGCTGCTGCGCCGCGCCATCCGCACCTCGCAGATCGCGCTCGACAAGGCCGAGCGGCACTGGATCCCGGTCAGCCGCAGCTGGCGGCTGAACGAGCGCCACTACGGTGCGCTGCAGGGCAAGGACAAGGCCCAGACCCTGGCCGAGTTCGGCGAGGAGCAGTTCCAGCTCTGGCGCCGTTCGTACGACACCCCGCCGCCGGTGCTGGCCGACGACAACGAGTACTCGCAGGCCGGTGACGCCCGCTACGCGGAGATCCCGAGCGAGCTGCGTCCGCGCACCGAGTGCCTCAAGGACGTCGTCGACCGGATGCTGCCGTACTGGTACGACGCGATCGTCCCGGACCTCGCCGCCGGCAGGACCGTGCTGGTCACCGCCCACGGCAACAGCCTGCGCGCGCTGGTCAAGCACCTCGACGGCATCTCCGACGAGGACATCGCCGGCCTGAACATCCCCACCGGGATCCCGCTGGTGTACGAGCTCGACGCCGACTTCAAGCCCGTCACCAAGGGTGGCCGCTACCTCGACGCCGACGCCGCGGCCGCCGCCATCGAGGCCGTGAAGAACCAGGGCAAGAAGTAACCCCTCACGTGATCAGGCCCCCCATCGGCGAGTGCTCGCCGGTGGGGGGCCTTCGACGTTCCGCGGGCCGTCCGCTCCGGGGAGCGCGGGCCGGGGGGCGCGGGCATGCGCGCTCATCTTCCGTGCGGACGGCCGGTGGTGACCGGGAGTCAACGGCCGGTGGCCAAAATGGTTCAGACCATTGACGGGTCGAGCCCCCGGCTTCTAGCGTGGGGGTACTGGCCTGGCGCAGGCATGCCAACGATCGCTGTCGGCCGCTCCCCACACGCGGCCTGTGTCCGGCGTGTTCATCCACCCCCACGGAGGAGCACCATGCGCAAACGTCATGTTCTCGCGGCGACCCTGGCGGCCGCCGCCGTCCCGCTGGGTCTCGCGTTCCCCGCCCAGTCGCACGGCTACATCTCCACCCCGCCCAGCCGCGCCGCCCTGTGCGCCGCCGGCACCGTCACCGGCTGCGGTGACATCCAGTGGGAGCCGCAGAGCGTCGAGGGCCCGAAGGGGTTCCCCTCGGGCGGCCCCTCCGACGGCACCATCTGCGCCGGCGGCAACTCGCGCTTCGCCCAGCTGGACGCCCCCCGCAACGGCAACTGGCCCAGCACCAAGGTGACGGCGGGGCAGAAGCTCACCTTCACCTGGAAGTTCACCGCGCGGCACGCCACCACGTCGTTCCGCTACTTCCTGACCAAGGCCGGCTACAACGCCACCCAGCCGGTGACCCGGGCCAACCTGGACCTCACGCCGTTCCTCACCGTGCCCTACAACGGCGCCCAGCCGCCCACCACGCTCAGCCACACGGCGACCCTGCCCGCCAACCGCACCGGGCACCAGGTCGTCGTCGCGGTCTGGGAGATCGCCGACACCGGCAACGCCTTCTACTCCTGCACCGACCTCACCTTCTGAACGGTCCGGAGCAGTCCTGAACGGACCCCGAACGGTCCGCGGCTGCGGACCCCGCCCTGAGCACGACCACGACGTGCTCCTGAAGCTGTCCCGGGCCTGGTCCTGAGCCTGCCCGGGCAGAGTCGGCCGGCCGAGTGCCCCGCGTGTGGCGGTGGCACCCGGCCGGCCGATGGTCGTCTCCGCCGGTGACCGTCCGGCCCGTACCGGGCGTCGGTCGCCCGTCGGCGGGCGGTGGTCCGTGGGTGTCGGTGGTTCCCGCGCCGGTGGTCCGCCGCGGGCGGGGTGCTGCCGGGGAGCGGGCGGCCGGGTGGGTCAGTGCCCGCCGCAGCATCCGCCGCTGGCGCCGCCGCACTGGCACGGCGCGCCGCTCTGGCAACCGCAGCCGCAACCGGGGCCGCACCCGCAGCCGGCGGCGAGGACGGGCAGCAGTCGGGGGGCGGGGGATTCGGTCGGACGGGTCGGCGGGGCGGGCCGGACGGGGGTTGCCTTCATGGCGCTGGACCCTCCTTGTGACGGGCACGCTTCCGTGCCTACACCTTCGAGTGAAGCGTCGCGCCGGAGGAGCGTCAACGGGCGCGCGGGGGTGGAGGGCCGGGCGAGCCGTGCTCCTCCACCCCCGCGGTGCGCAGGTTTAGGCCGGTCGGCCTTACTCCGCGCCCGCCCCGTCGGTCGAGGCGACGAACTCGTCCACGTGCTCGCCGGTCACCAGGTAGACGACCCGCTTGGCGACCGAGACCGCGTGGTCGGCGAAGCGCTCGTAGTACCGGCCGACCAGGGTGACGTCCACGCCGGTCTCGATGCCGTGCTGCCAGCGGTCGTCGATCAGGTGGGCGAAGAGCTCGCGGTGCAGGGCGTCGATGGCGTCGTCGTCCCGCTCCAGCTCCAGCGCCGCGTCCACGTCCTTGGTGGCGATCACCAGGCCGGCCTTGGCCACCAGGCGCTGGGCGAGCTGGCCCATCTCCAGGACGATCGGGTGCAGGTCGTTCGGCACCGCCGAGGCGGGGTAGCGCAGCCGGGCGACCTTGGCGACGTGCCGGGCCAGGTCGCCGCAACGCTCCAGGTCGGCGCTCATCCGCAGCGAGGTGACCACGATCCGCAGATCGGTGGCCACCGGCTGCTGGCGGGCGAGCAGGTCGATCGCCCGGTTCTCCAGATCGTGGTGGAGGGCGTTGACCTTCTCGTCGGCGGCGATCACGCTCTCCGCGAGCGCCAGGTCCGCGTCCAGTAGCGCGGTGGTGGCGCGGCCCATGGCCGAACCGACCAGCCGGGCCATCTCGACCAGACTGTCGCCGATCGAGTCGAGTTCCTCGTGGTACGCGTCGCGCATGCTCTCTCCTCAGAAGCTGTGTCGGTGGCGGTGCCGACCGGTCGCCCCGCAGTCCGGGGACTGGCGGGACGGCCGCTGCTGGTGGCGCGAATCGTACGCGCGCACCAGGGGCGGCGTGCGGGAGTCCGCTGCCGCCGCCCCGTCCCACACGGGCCGTGCGACCACAGTGGGCCGTCCGGGCGACGATGCCCGCGCCAGACAGTGAATCGGCGGCTACCTGAAGGTGAATTCTCGGCAACGTCACGTCGATCCCTTGATCGGACCCCGGGGGAGGCCCGCCGGGATGCGCTTACGCTGGCCACATGGACGTGAATGTGGCCGCCGCCGCTGCCTGCGCCATAGCCGGGCTCGGCGTCGGCCTCACGGCCGCCATCGCCTTCCGTTGGAGCGAACGCGAACAGGCCCGCGACCGGTACGGCAGCAGCGGCAAGAACGCGAACGGCACCACCGGCACCCAGGAGTCCCCGCTGCCTCCCGGCGTGGACACGGTGCTGTCGGTGCTGCGCTCCTGCGCGATCGTGCTCGGGGACGGCGACGAGGTGGTCAAGGCGAGCTCCGCCGCCTACGCGATGGGTCTGGTCAGAGGCGGCGCGGTGGCCGTGGACCAGATGCTCTCGCTCGCCCGGGCGACCCGCCGCGACGGCGAGATCCGCCAGGCGGAGCTGGAGCTGCCGCGCCCCGGCGTGGCCCGCGCGGCCGATCCGCTGGCGGTGTCGGTCCGGGTCGCGCCACTGGGCTCCCGGCTGGTCCTGGTGCTGGTGGAGGACCTCACCGAGCGCCGCCGGGTGGAGGCCGTCCGCCGCGACTTCGTCGCGAACGTCAGCCACGAGCTCAAGACCCCGGTCGGCGCCCTGTCGCTGCTCTCGGAGGCGGTCGCCGACGCGTCCGACGATCCGGAGGCGGTGCAGCGCTTCGCCGGCCGGATGCAGATCGAGGCGACCAGGCTGGCCAGCCTGGTCCAGGAGATCATCGACCTCTCGCGGGTCCAGGACGACCGGTTGATGGTCGACCCGGAGCCGGTCCCGGTGGACGAGCTGATCGCCGAGGCGATCGACCGCTGCCGGCAGCAGGCCGCCGCCAAGCAGATCCACATAGCGGCCGGCGGCATCGCCGGGCTGTACCTGCACGGCAACCGCGGCCAGCTGGCCGCCGCGCTGGGCAACCTGGTCGAGAACGCGGTCAACTACAGCCCGCCCCGGACCAGGGTGGCCATCGCCACCCGCCGGATCTCCAGCGCCGCGGCGCTCGGCGAGGCGGACGGCGAGCTGATCGAGATCTCGGTGACCGACCAGGGCATCGGCATCTCCGAGAAGGACCGCGAGCGGGTCTTCGAACGCTTCTACCGGGTGGACCCGGCCCGTTCCCGCCAGACCGGCGGAACCGGCCTCGGCCTCTCCATCGTCAAGCACGTTGCCGCCTCCCACGGCGGCACCGTCTCGGTCTGGAGCGTCGAGGGCCAGGGATCCACCTTCACCGTACGGCTGCCCGCCGGGCAGGCCCCCACGGACGGCACGCCCCCCGGCGGGCCGTCCGCCCACCCCCTGTCATCCACATCCCCCCAGCTTGCCCCGGAGGCCCGAAAGTGACCCGAGTACTGGTGGTCGAGGACGAGGAGTCGTTCAGCGACGCCCTGTCGTACATGCTCCGCAAGGAGGGCTTCGAGGTGGCCATCGCCGCCACCGGCCCCGACGCCCTGGAGCAGTTCGAACGCAACGGCGCCGATCTGGTCCTGCTCGACCTGATGCTCCCGGGCCTGCCCGGCACCGAGGTCTGCCGCCAGCTCCGGGTGCGTTCCAACGTGCCGGTGATCATGGTGACCGCCAAGGACAGCGAGATCGACAAGGTGGTCGGCCTGGAGATAGGGGCGGACGACTACGTCACCAAGCCGTACTCGACCCGCGAGCTGGTCGCCCGGATCCGCGCGGTGCTCCGCCGCCGGGGCGAGGACGGCGGTCCGGGTGCGGACGGCGGCGGCCCCGGCGCGCTGGAGGCCGGCCCGGTCCGGATGGACGTCGACCGCCACGTGGTGACGGTGGACGGCGGCAAGGTCGACCTGCCGCTCAAGGAGTTCGACCTGCTGGAGATGCTGCTGCGCAACGCGGGCCGGGTGCTGACCCGGATGCAGCTGATCGACCGGGTCTGGGGCGCGGACTACGTCGGCGACACCAAGACCCTGGACGTGCACGTGAAGCGCCTGCGGGCCAAGATCGAGCCGGACCCGGGCGCCCCGCGCTACCTGGTGACGGTCCGCGGCCTCGGCTACAAGTTCGAGCCGTAGACCGCGACCGCGTGACCTTCGGGCCGACGGCCCCCGCCCCCGTGAGGGGACGGGGGCCGTCGTACTGCCGCGGGGGTGCTCAGTGCGCGGCGGCGATCGGGCTGCCCGAGGGATTGGGCGAGGTGGAGCCGGTGGGCTTCGCGCCGGCCGCGGCCGTGGCCGACGCCGCGGGCGAGGCGGTGGGGCTGCCCGAGGCGGACGGGGAGGCGGTGGCCGACGGGGACGCCGAGGCGGAGGGCGCGGCGCTCGGGCCGAAGCCCTTGTAGTAGCCGAGGTCGGGGTTGACCGAGGCCTGGGTCTCGGCCGTGCCCGCGCCCTCGAAGGCGAAGGTGGCCGGCACGAAGCCGCCGACCTGCACGGTGACCGAGGACACCTGGGCCGAGGGCTGGCCGGGGCCGCCGAGCAGGACCGCCGCGCCGGGCGCGATCACGAGTTCCTTGACGGAGGCGCCGGTCGCGTCGCTGAGGTTCGCGGTGGTGCCGGCGACGGTGACGTTCTGCAGCTTCGCGGGCGCGCTGCCGGTGTTGCTGATGTTGACCGTCACGTTGGCCGGTCCGGTGTGCTCGCCCGAGGACTCGACCCCGGTGACGACCACGACGTTGTTCAGCGTGAGGTTGTCGCCGAGGTCCACCGCGGCGCTGTCCGGCTTGACCTCCAGCGTCTCCGCGTTGTTGCCGGCCGCACAGGCGGACAGCGAGGCGATGGCGATGGCGGCGATGGCGGCGAGACTGCCGCGTCGAAGGCTGCGGCTCACGGCGGCGGCTTCTCCTTGGTGACGTTTCGGATGGTCAGGGCTCAGGTTACCGACCGCTGTTATCGGCTCCTCACGGGGTGGCCCCGTGTCGCGGGCCGAGTGCCGGACGTGCCGTCCGCGGTGGCGGACGGGGCGGAGGGGTGAATGTGCCGCCGTCCCATGACAGCACGAGTGGTGCACGCACGCCCCCGGGTGCCCCCGCGCGCCGCGCCCGGGCATTCGCCGTCCACGAACCAGGCCCCGGCCCGGGCGGCCGCCACCGACCAGGATCGGATCACGATCCGGAAACGGCGGGATAAAGAGCAAAAACTCAAGATCCAATCATGGTTTCGCGAGTGTTGCAGCATGTTTCACTCGGCGCCGGAACCGCCTCCGACCTGCGGGAAGCCCCCGCCGGCGACCGGTCGCAGCACGTCATGGGGGTGCTTGTCAAGCCCCGAGACCGGCCCTGACCTGCGAAAACGCCCTTCGGGTGCGCCGAAAAGCGTGTTATTCTGGAAAGCCACGGAAGGGGTCCTGTCACATGACGTTCAAGGTTGGCGACACGGTGGTCTACCCCCATCACGGGGCTGCGCTGATCGAGGCCATCGAAATTCGCCAGATCAAAGGTGTGGACAAGACCTACCTGGTGCTGAAGGTTCAGCAGGGAGACCTGACGCTGCGCGTGCCCGCCGAGAACGCGGAGTTCGTCGGCGTGCGTGATGTGGTCGGCCAGGAGGGTCTGGACCGGGTCTTCGAGGTGCTTCGCGCACCGTACACCGAAGAGCCGACCAACTGGTCCCGCCGCTACAAGGCGAACCTCGAAAAGCTCGCCTCGGGCGACGTTATCAAGGTCGCCGAGGTTGTGCGCGACCTTTGGCGTCGCGAGCGCGAGCGCGGTCTGTCGGCCGGCGAGAAGCGCATGCTCGCCAAGGCGCGCCAGATTCTGGTCAGCGAGCTCGCGCTGGCCGAGAACACCAACGAGGACAAGGCGGAGACGCTGCTCGACGAGGTGTTGGCCTCGTAGTTCCGCGTTCCACGTTCACAGCGCCCGATGCCGGCGCGCCGCTCAGGGTGCACACGCTCCCCGATGTGGTGCAGTGGCACTTCGGGCGCTGAGGCGTGTCCGGAAGGGGTCGCGTCCGTTGTGCACGCCATGGCCATACCCACTTCTCCGAAGGAGTGAAACCTGAACGCCGCACCAGCAGTCGCAGCAGCAGTGGTGCCCGCCGCCGGCCGCGGGGAGCGACTGGGGCCCGGAGCCCCCAAAGCCCTGCGGGAGCTCGGCGGCGTCCCGCTGCTCGTGCACGCCGTCCGCGCCCTGGCGCGCAGTCGCGCGGTCGGCCTGGTCGTGGTCGCCGCGCCGCCCGACGGGGTGGCGGAGGTGGTCGCCCTGCTCGCCGGCCACGGACTGGACACCGCGGACGTCCGGGTGGTGGCCGGCGGCGCGACCCGCCAGGAGTCGGTGCGGCTCGGGCTCGCGGTGATCCCGGCCGAGGTCGACGTCGTGCTGGTGCACGACGCGGCCCGCCCGCTCGTCCCGGTCGAGGTGGTGGACGCCGTGGCGGCCGCCGTTCGCGGCGGGGCGCAGGCCGTGGTGCCCGCGGTCCCGCTCGCCGACACCGTCAAGCGGGTCGAGCCGCAGGCCGGCGGCGGGCCCGAGCCGGTGCTCGACACCCCCGACCGCGCCACCCTGCGCGCGGTGCAGACCCCCCAGGGTTTCCGTCGCGAGGTGCTCGCCGAGGTGCACGCCAAGGCGCTGGCCGAGGAGGCCGGCGGCGGGCTGCCGCCGGTCACCGACGACGCCGGCCTGGTCGAGCGCTACGGCGGCCGGGTGGTCGTGGTGCCCGGCCACGAGGAGGCCTTCAAGGTGACCCGCCCGCTGGACCTCGTGCTCGCCGAGGCCGTACTCGCCCGACGGAGGGCCTCCGATGGCTTCTGAGCCGCAGACCGCCCCGCTCCCGCTGATCCCCAGGGTCGGCATCGGCACCGACGTGCACGCCTTCGAGGCGGGCCGGCCGCTGCGGGTGGCCGGTCTGGACTGGCCCGGCGCCGAGTTCGGCCTGGCCGGACACTCGGACGCGGACGTCGCCGCGCACGCGGCCTGCGACGCGCTCTTCTCGGCCGCCGGGATCGGCGACCTGGGCGCGCACTTCGGCACCGACCGTCCGGAGTGGTCCGGCGCGTCCGGGGTGACGCTGCTCGGCGAGGCGGCCCGGCTGGTGCGGGCGGCCGGGTACGAGATCGGGAACGTCTCGGTCCAGGTGATCGGGGTCCGCCCGAAGATCGGCAAGCGCCGGGCCGAGGCGCAGGAGGCCCTGTCCGCGGCGGTCGGCGCGCCGGTCTCGGTCTCCGGCACCACGACCGACGGCCTCGGGCTGACCGGGCGGGCGGAGGGGTTGGCGGCGATCGCCACCGCACTGGTCTACCGGCTGCCCGTTCACCCGTAGGAGTGAATGTCCCCGGAGGCGAACAATCCGGGAATGGGCCGGAAGTGACGGGTGTTCAGCGATGGTGACCGTGGTGCCCGGCCCCTGGGGCCGCCGCGCCGTGGTCGGCGCACTTCGTCAACCTTCGGCCCCGACGGCCGAGCGAACGAGAAGAAGAGGCTCATGGCGGCACAACTCTCCGACCGCGCGAAGGCACTGATCGACGGCAAGGCGTTCGCGGTGATCGCCACCGTCCAGCCCGACGGCAGCCCGCAGGCGTCCGTCGTCTGGATCAAGCGGGACGGCGACGACCTGCTCTTCTCCACGGTGGAGGGGCGCCGCAAGCACCTCAACCTGCTGAAGGACCCGCGGATCTCGGTGGTGATCTACCCGACCGACGACCCCTACGCCTACGTGGAGGTCCGCGGCGAGGTCTCGTTCACCCGGGAGGGCGGGCGGGAGCTGATCGACGAGCTGGAGCTCAAGTACCGCGGCAACGAGACCTACGACTTCGACGGCCCCGACGACGTCCGCGTCGTGGTCCGCCTGACCCCCCGCAAGGTGGTCGGGAACCTCTGAGCGGAGGGGCCCCCTCCGCCCGGCCACATCCGGGGAACGACCCCGCGGCAGCATTGACATTCCAGAATGTCGCGGGGCACCCCCCTCTGCCCACTACGCTTGACGCTGTGAGCATTCGCCTGTACGACACCGACGCCCGCCAGGTACGCGACTTCGTCCCGCTTGTACCGGGTTGTGTCTCGATCTACCTGTGTGGCGCCACCGTCCAGGCGCCCCCGCACATCGGGCACATCCGGTCCGGCCTCAACTTCGACATCATGCAGCGCTGGTTCGCCTACCGCGGCTACCAGGTCACGTTCGCCCGCAACGTCACCGACATCGACGACAAGGTGATCGCCAAGGAGCGCCAGCTCGGCACGCCGTGGTGGCAGATCGCCTACGCCAACGAGCGCGCCTTCAACGACGGCTACTCGGTGCTCGGCTGCCTGCCGCCCACCGTGGAGCCGCGCGCCACCGGGCACATCCCCGAGATGATCGAGATGATGCAGGTCCTGATCGCCAAGGGTCACGCCTACGAGGCGGACGGGAACGTCTACTTCGACGTGAAGTCCTTCCCCGACTACCTCTCGCTGTCCAACCAGAAGCTGGAGAACCTCCGCCAGCCCGAGGGCGACGGCGAGACCGGCAAGCGGGACAGCCGCGACTTCGCGATGTGGAAGACCACCAAGCCGGGCGAGCCCAGCTGGAGCACCCCGTGGGGCAGCGGCCGTCCCGGCTGGCACCTGGAGTGCTCCGCGATGGCGCACAAGTACCTGGGCAGCTCCTTCGACATCCACGGCGGCGGCCTCGACCTGATCTTCCCGCACCACGAGAACGAGATCGCCCAGTCGAAGGCCTACGGCGACGGCTTCGCGAACTTCTGGGTGCACAACGCCTGGGTCACCATGAGCGGCGAGAAGATGAGCAAGTCGCTCGGCAACTCGGTGCTGGTCTCCGAGATGGTCCAGCGCTGGCGCCCGATCGTGCTCCGCTACTACCTGGGGGCCCCGCACTACCGGTCCATGATCGAGTACAGCGAGGAGTCGCTGCGCGAGGCCGAGGCCGGGTTCGGCCGGATCGAGGGCTTCGTCCAGCGGGTCGTGGAGCGCTGCGGCATGGTCGAGGCGGCGCCCGAGGTGCCGCCGGCCTTCGCCGAGGCGATGGACGACGACCTGGGCGTTCCGCAGGCCCTGGCCATCGTGCACACCGCCGTTCGGCAGGGGAACAGCGCGCTGACGGCGGACGACAAGGAGAACGCGGTAGCACGTTTGGCCGAGGTCCGTGCGATGCTCGGTGTTCTGGGCCTCGACCCGCTGGACCCGCAGTGGTCCGGCGCGGAGCGCGGCGAGGACCTCCACGGGGTGGTCGACTCGCTGGTCCGGCTGGTCCTGGACCAGCGGCAGGCGGCCCGGGCCCGCAAGGACTTCGCCACCGCGGACGCCATCCGCGACCAGCTCGGCCTGGCCGGGCTGGCGATCGAGGACACCCCGTCCGGCGCGCGCTGGACGATCAACAACCAGTAACCCCTCGCGCTGGAGGGGTGAGGGTGGGCCGCACCGGATCGGTGCGGCCCATCCACATGACGCAGAGCAGGTCGCGGACGGAATCGCCGTCGGACGTGCGAGACAGACAGGAAAGACAGCCATGGCCGGCAACAGTGCACGCAGGAACCGTCGCAACCCCGGATCGAAGAAGGGCGCGAGTGTCGGTACCGGCGGCCACAGCCGGAAGGCACTGCAGGGCAAGGGTCCCACCCCGCCCGCCTCCGCGCGCAAGGGGCACGTCAAGCAGCGCCAGGCCAACGCGGCCGTCAAGCGCGAGATGGACGCCAAGTCGCGGGCCGGCATGCGCCGCAGCGGCGGCGGCGGCCGCGGCGGGCGCGGCGGTGCCGGTGCCGCCGAGCTGGTGGTCGGCCGCAACTCCGTGGTCGAGGCGCTGCAGGGCGGCGTGCCCGCCACCGCGCTCTACGTCATGCAGTTCATCGACACCGACGACCGCGTGCGCGAGGCCTTCCAGGCCGCCAACGAGCGCGGCATCCCGCTGATGGAGGCCCCGCGCCCGCAGCTGGACCAGATGACCAGCGGCCTGAACCACCAGGGCCTGGTGCTCCAGGTCCCGCCGTACGAGTACGCGCACCCCGAGGACCTGCTGGGCGTCGCGGCCGACCTCGGGCAGGACGCGCTGATCATGGCGCTGGACGGCGTGACCGACTCCCGCAACCTCGGCGCGGTGGTCCGCTCGGCCGCCGCCTTCGGCGCGCACGGCGTGGTCATCCCCGAGCGCCGGGCGGCCGGGATGACGGCGGGCGCCTGGAAGACCTCCTCGGGCGCGGCGGCGCGCCTGCAGGTGGCGCGCGCCACCAACCTCACCCGCGCGCTGGAGGCGTACCAGAAGGCCGGCTGCCTGGTGGTCGGCCTGGCCGCCGACGGCGAGGCCGAGATCGGCGAGCTGGACGCGCTGACCGGCCCGGTCGTGATCGTCGCGGGCAGCGAGGGCAAGGGCCTGTCCCGGCTGGTCTCGGAGACCTGCGACATCCGGGTGCGGATCCCGATGCCGGGTGCCACCGAGTCGCTGAACGCCGGCGTCGCGGCGGGCATCGTGCTCTACGAGGCTGCCCGTCTGCGGTCCAGGACCTCCTGACCGGCACGTTTTTGGGTGAAAGCGATCGGGCCTGACCGGGCTCGATCGCTTTTCTCATGATCACTTCAAGTGGCCGCCAAGAATCCACCCGGGAGAGTGTCCTAATCGGCCGTCACCCGGTTAGACGGGTGTGGACACCAGAACACCTCGGTTCCCCGGGCAGGGCGGTACGGCGGGGATAGATTCCGGCCCCGGTCTCAACACGGTCAAGGTGCCGTCCGACCCCGCCCGGCTCAGCAGCACCCAGGCGAGCTTCCGGCTCAGACTCGGCACCCCCGTGGCGCCGCTGATCGACGCGCCCCACGACCTGCTGTCGTACGGCGCCGCCTTCGGCGACCCCTACGCCGGCCAGGGCTACCTCCGGCGCCCGCTGACCACCCCGCAGGTGGTGGTCGACACGGCCCAGGTCCCGCTGCTCGCGGGCGCGGCCGTCGGCGCACCGCGCCGCAAGGGCCGGGTCACCGCCGTCACCTGGACGGGCCAGGCCGCACCCGGCGACGTGGCGGCCACCCGGCTGCTGGAGGCCGTCCGGCTCAGCACGGTGCCCGCCCCGGCCGGCGCGCCGCGCGGTCCGGGCGCCCGGGCGGACGACGACACCCGGGTGATCCCGGCGTACGGCGGATCGGCGACCGTGCCGCGCCAGCCCGGCTCGCCCGGCCACGCCGCGGGCGGCCCGAAGGGCTGGACGCCGGCCGGCGAGCTGCCGGAGGTCTCCGCCACGGCGGCGGGCGACTCCAGGCACGCCCGGTACCCGGGCCGCCGCGTCGACCTCGGGCTCGTCCTGCTCCCGCTGCGCGTGCTGCTCGGCTCGCTCTCCGTCTACGCCGGCTTCAGCAAGCTGTGCAACCCGGTGTACTTCGACGGCGGCGACCGCGGCTCGATGATGCGCTGGCTGGCCTCGCTGCACCCCTGGCGGGTCGCCGAACCACTGCTGGACCTCGCGATGGCCCACCCGGTGGGCGCCGGCCTCGGCGTGGCCTTCACCGAGATCGTGGTCGGCGTGCTCTCCATCCTCGGTCTCTGGCAGCGGCTCGCGGCCGGCGCCGCGATGGTGCTCTCCGCCTCGCTGCTGTTCACCGTCAGCTGGCGGTCGGTGCCGGTCTACGACACGCCCGACCTGATCTTCCTGGCCGCCTGGAGCCCGCTGCTGATCGCCGGCGCGCCGTTCGGTTCGCTGGACGGTCGCCTCGCCCTGGAGGCCTGGCGGCGGTACGGGGCCGGCGCGCCCGGCGCGCTGCGCCGGCGGGTCCTGCGCCGCGGCGCCGTGGTCACCTCGCTGGTGGTCGGAGTGACCCTGCTGCTCGGCTCGATGCTCGGCGCGGCCGTGCGCACCGGCGGCCGCCCGGCCCCCGGACCGGCCACGCCCAGCAGCGACTACGGCACCCCGCTCTGGCCCGGCACCGCCTCGACGGCCCCGAGCCCGGCGGCGACCCCGACCAGCAAGCCCTCCGCCACGGTCTCGCACCCGCCCAGCCCCACCGCGACGCCCTCGGCCTCCGTCCCGGCCTCGCCGAAGGCGAGCCAGAGTCCCAAGCCGCGGACGTCCAAGACCGACTCCGCCCCGTCGGCCGGTACGCCCAACGCCCCCGCCGCCGGAACCTCCTCCAGCGGCCGCACCACGGCCCCCGGCGGAGCGGCGCCCAAGCCGAGCCAGAGCAGCGGCGGGTCCGGCCTGCTCGGCGGGGTGCTGGGCAGCGGCCCACTGGCGGAGCTGCCGACCCTCGGAGCCCAGCAGGGCGGGCGCCCGCAGCCCGGCACGGTGGTGTCGACCTGACGGCAGCGGTCGCCGGTACGAACAGCGACGAGCCGGCCGGGACACTCCCCGTGGAGTGTTCCGGCCGGCTCGTCGCTGTGCTCGTCGCTGTGCTCGTCGCTGTGCTCGTCGCTGTGCTCGTCGCTGTGCTCGTCGCTGTGCTCGTTCGCCGGCCGTGCGCGGAGCGGGCCGCTGGCGGGCCTTCCCGGCCCCCTCAGCGGCCTGTCCGGCGCTGCCGGGGCCGCGGGCGCCTGAACCGCGGGGTGGAGCGGCTCCGGGCCCGCCGGGGCCGCGGGGGCCGCGCGGGGGCGGACGCTACTGGGCGGCGGGCCGCGGCGTCACCGGGCTGAGCCCGGCGGCGGAGGCGAGCTCCTTGGCGGCCTCGGTGAGGTCCTTGGCGGTGTCGATCGCCCGCCAGTACACGCCCTGCGGGAGCTGGTACCCGGCCAGCCGCTTGCCGCGCGCCAGCTGGGGGAAGGTCGTGCGCTCGTGGTCGCCGACGTCGGGCAGCAGCGCGGCGAACTCCGGGCTGAAGACGTACAGACCGGCGTTGATGAGGAACGGCGAGGGCGGCGCCTCGATGAAGTCCAGCACGTTGCCGAACTGGTCGGTCTCCACGGCGCCCCACGGGATCCGGGGCCGGGCCAGGGCGAGCGTCGCGACGGCGTCCCGCTCGTGGTGGAAGGAGGCCATGTCGCGCAGGCTGAAGCGGGTCCAGATGTCGCCGTTGGTGGCGTACCACGGCTCGTCGGGGCGCGGGAGCGCCCTGGCCGCGTACTTGAGGCCGCCGCCGCGTCCGAGCGGTTCGTTCTCGACCACGGTGCTGACGTTCAGCGGCAGGTCGGCCCGGTCGAGCCACTCCTGCAGCACCTCGGCCAGATGGCCGCAGGAGATCACCGCGTCGGTGACGCCCTCCGCGGCCAGCCAGGCGAGCTGGTGACCGAGGATCGGCGTGCCGGTGCCGGGGATCTCGACCAGCGGCTTGGGCCGGTCGTCGGTGTACGGGCGCAGCCGGGAGCCCTGGCCGCCGGCCAGGATCACGGCCTGGGTGACGACGGGGGCTGCGTGGGGAGCGGATTCAGCGGTCATGCCGAGAACAATAGGTCCGCACCGTTCGGCGGGTACGGGCGCCCGGACGCCGGCACCGGGTGCCCGCACCCGGCCGCCGTCCGAGCGGTCGAGCAGGGGAGAGGGCACCGGCCCTCGTTGGCGGGTTCAGCGGGTTCGGAGGGTTCATCCGGTTCAGCGGGCTTCGCCCGGTGCCGGGCGGCGCCGGGCCGCTCCGGGCCGCCCGGCGGAGGCCGTCAGCCAGCCGCGGCGCCGGAGGCGAAGGAGCCGTCGCAGACCGGGCGGGCGAAGGAGCGGGCCCGCTGGACGTCGCCCTGGTACTTGCGCACGGCGGCCTTGCCCAGGTCGGAGGCGAGCGTGCTGCAGTAGGGGGTGAGCGAGGGCTTCTCGCGCATCGTCCGCTCCAGCAGGTCCAGCGCGGTGCCGGGGTTGTTGGAGCGCAGCTCGTCCAGCAGGTCGGCGCGGAGCGCGTCCTGCGGGGCGAGGCCCTGGGCGGCGGCCTGGCCGCTCGGGGCGCGCCCGATGCCGGCGCCGTCGTTGCTGGACGCCGCGACCACCTGCTGGTCGAGCGAGGTCGGCGGGGCCCAGGGCACCCGGGTCACGGCGAGGGTGCCGGTGGTCACCAGGATCACGGGCAGGGTGAGGGCGACGGTCTGGCCGATGCGGCGCACGAGCTGTTTCACGCTCAGGAGCGTAGCGCTGGGTATGCCCGGTATCGCACTCCGTTACCCCAACGAGTGACCGGTGTCCCGATTCGTCCCGTCACCGTGTTGACGGCGCGGTGCCGGCGGCGCCCGGCCCGGGACGCGACTGAGCCCTGCCGGACCGCCGTCCGGCAGGGCTCACTCGTACGTCAGGGTCGGTACCGCGTCAGTGCCGCGGGTACCGCGGGGCGCGTCGCCCCCGAGGCCGTCAGGCGCTCAGGCGGGCACCGGTGGTGGTGTTGAACACGTGGGTCTCGTGGCCGATCGGCACGACGTGGATGGTCTCGCCGCGCTCGGGGATCTGACGGCCGTGGACGCGCACGACGATGTCCTTGTCGTCGCCGCCGATCTTGGTGGTGCCGTAGACGAAGCCGTCGGCGCCGAGCTCCTCGACCACGTTCACGGTGACGGCGACGCCCTCGATGCCGCCGGCCGGGACGATCTCGAAGTGCTCCGGACGGATGCCGACGGTCACGGTCTTGTCGGTGCCCGCACCGGCCAGCTCGTCACGCGAGATGTTGATGACCGAGCCGCCGAACTTCACGCCGCCGTCGACCAGCGGGACCTCGACCAGGTTCATCGCGGGGGAGCCGATGAAGCCGGCGACGAAGAGGTTCGCCGGGCGGTCGTACATGGTGCGCGGGCTGTCGACCTGCTGCAGCAGACCGTCCTTGAGGACCGCGACGCGGTCACCCATGGTGAGGGCCTCGACCTGGTCGTGGGTGACGTACACGGTGGTGATGCCCAGGCGGCGCTGCAGGCTGGCGATCTGCGTACGGGTCGACACGCGGAGCTTCGCGTCCAGGTTGGACAGCGGCTCGTCCATCAGGAAGACCTGCGGCTCGCGGACGATCGCGCGGCCCATCGCGACACGCTGGCGCTGACCGCCGGAGAGCGCCTTCGGCTTGCGGTCCAGGTAGTCGGTGAGGTCGAGGATCTTCGCGGCCTCCTCGACCTTGCTGCGGATCTCGGCCTTGTTGACGCCGGCGATCTTGAGCGCGAAGCCCATGTTGTCGGCGACGGTCATGTGCGGGTACAGCGCGTAGTTCTGGAACACCATCGCGATGTCCCGGTCCTTCGGCGGCAGGTGCGTGACGTCGCGGTCACCGATGCGGATGGCGCCACCGTTGACGTCCTCCAGGCCGGCCAGCATGCGGAGGCTGGTCGACTTGCCACAGCCCGAGGGGCCGACGAGGACGAGGAACTCGCCGTCCTCGACGTGCAGCTCAAGGGCGTCGACGGCGGGCTTGGTGCCGCCCGGGTAGAGGCGGGTCGCCTTGTCGAACGTGACAGAAGCCATGGCTGTGTTCTCCTTCACCGGCAGGAACGTGCCGGACGATCCGAGTAAAGGGCGGGGTGCCTGTTGCGCCGGCCCGTGCTGGTCTGAACCACTGCACGAACCAACTCCGGGCGACGCTACCTCCCTGCTCCGCCGCTTGTCAGCCCCCCACGGCCCCCGATTTGCGCATCGGTTCGGTCACGCGGCCCCCGCACCCCGTAGTGGGCCAATTGCAGACAACGTCCCACCGCCTCCCGGTAGACTGCCCCCGGTGCCGCCGTGGTCCGCCGCGGACGGTCACCATGCCTCCTTAGCTCAGCTGGCCAGAGCACCGCTCTTGTAAAGCGAAGGTCGTCGGTTCGAATCCGACAGGGGGCTCACCGCACCACCCCGGACGAGCTGCGGCTTCGGCCGCCCGGGGGCTCCACCGCCGGCCCCGGACGACTCGTCCGGGGCCGTTCGCGTGCGCGGGGCCGGCCGTGGGGCGCGGAGGGTGGTCCGCGCAGTGCTGCGCGCGATCCCACGGCACGGTCGCCGGTCGTGACGATGACCGGACGCGGTCGGCGAAACCGGGTGGTGCCCGGGCTCCCGGCGCGGAATGCTGACCCGCGGGGACACCCGTCCGGGATTGACGGCATCGACCGACAGGAGGTCGCCGTGGCGATCGCAGGTCTCACCGCGGAAGTCCGTTCCCGTCTGGGGGAGTTGCGCGACGATCCGCTCGCCCGGGAGGTCCGCCGGGGGCTGCGCCGGCGCCTCACCGGGCCGCCGGCCGGTTCGGGACCGGCCCGGTGACCCCGCCGAAGCTGACGGTCGACGAACTCGAACTGGCGGTCCGTTCGCTGGTCGGCCGACGGATCGCCAGGGTGGTCTACTACGACCTCCCCTCCTACGGTGGGTCGGAGCCGGTCTGGGACCTCGGCCAGTGGCACGACGTGGTGATGGGCGTCGAGTTCACCACCACGGACGGCGGCGTGCACTCGGCGAGTTGGGACAACTCCTTCTTCGAGTACGGCATCGAACTGGTGCCGGCACCGATGGCCCACTACCTGCTCGGCATCGGTGCTGCGGACGGCCCCCGGGTGTGGGAGGTCACGGACCACCCCCGGTGGAGCGCGTTGCTCGCCGATCCCGTCGCCGCGGCGAGGGTGCTGTGGGACCAGGACCCCGCTGACCGGTCTCGCATCGTCCCGCTCGCGATCCACCTGGGCTTCCCGGCCGGAGACGCCTGGGTGGTCGCCGGCCGTTCGGCGGTCTGGCCCCCGGACGGGAGGTTCCACCTCGGTACCGACGACGTCATCGTCGGCTTCACCGAGGAGTTCGTCGGTCGTCTGGGGCTGGAGTCCCGCGGGAGTTCGTAGCTGGGCGGGCGTCACACCGGCGGGTGTCACGTCGCGGGCGTCACACCCCGTCGAGCTCCGGGAGGCCGAGGATGACGGGGTCGTTGCCGAGATCCTCCAGCAGGGCGTCCAGCTTGGAACGGTCCACCGAGGACATCAGGAAGACGTGCACGTAGCCGCGCCGGGTGCTCTCGTCGCCCGGGACGGGCAGGACGTCCTGGGAGGAGAGCGACCACTTCGCCACCAGCTCGGGGCTCGGTTTGCGGAACCGCACCGTGATGGTGCCCGGGGTGCGGGCCGGCCAGAGCTCGACGCCCTTCTCCCGCTCCAGGAGGCGCAGCCGCCGTTCGAGGTAGGCGGCCAGCTCCTGGGCGTGCCGGATCCGGTCGACCTGGTCCTGGTAGGAGTGCCGCGACAGGTGGTCCCAGAGCACCAGCGGCGAGAAGCCGTTGCGCGACCCGGCGAAGGTGGTGTCGGGGGCGCCGATGTACTCGGGCTGCGAGGGCGGTGAGATCTGGTACTTGACCTTCGTCATGTAGATGCCGCAGGGCCACGGCGCGCCCGGCCACTTGTGGCCGCTCATGGCGATCGAGGACACCATGTCGAGGTCGCCGTGCTCCCGGGTGGGCAGCGTGATGCCGAAGTCGAACTCCGGGATGTCGGTGTCGGGGGTCCAGCCGAACCGGGCCGGGTCCTCGGCGGCCATCCGCAGGAACGGCGCGTATCCGGCGCCGAGCGCGCCGTCCACGTGGATCCAGAACCGCCTGCGCAGGTCGACCGGCGGCCCGCCGGCGCTCCGGGCCCCGCCCCGGGCCACCTCGGCCTGGATCAGCCCGTGCTCCTCGAAGATCGGCAGCAGGCGCTCGCAGACCTGCCGGACGTCGTCGTGGGCGCCCTTGAAGGTGCTGCCGAGGTTGAGGCTGATGAAGATCGGGTGCCCCTTCGCGGCGAAGAACTCCACCAGCACCGCCAGGGCGTCGACGTCGATCTCGCCGGTGCCGTCCCAGGACCGGCCGGAGGGGCCGCCGCGGGAGGGCACCTCGGCGGGCCACGCGCCCGGTCGGCCGGTCGGGTCGGCCAGCGGGCACTCACCGGGGTAGTTCTCGGTGCCCACGGTGTGGAAGGTCTCGACGCCCAGGACGTGGACCGCCTTGGCGAAGGAGTAGTGGGTGTCCTCGGAGTAGAAGGCCACCGGGCGGTAGGCGTTGGGGTTGCTCGGCTCGGGCGGGGCCTGGACGTACCGCGGGGCGACCGACGGAGCGGTGGGCTGCTGGATCAGCGCCTTGCCGCTCAGGTAGTCCCTGGCGTTCCAGAGCGCGTACATGTTGCCCTCGGTCGAGCCCATGGAGAGCACGTACCCCCAGTACGACTCGGGGTCGTCCGCGTCGTACGGCCGCGCGGCGTGCCACAGGGCGGCGTAGTAGTCGAGCACCGCCCGCTCGACGATCTTGGTGTTGGGCTTGTAGCCGCCGCTCTGGAACGGGTCGCCGAGGTTGTTGATGTTGTGCTGCATGAACCGGCCGAGGTCGAAGGCGCAGCCGCCCGTCTCCTGGGTGGCCTGGTAGCCGAGCAGGGACCGGCTCTTCCTGGTGAGGTACTCGTCCATCGTGTCGAGGGCGCGCAGCCGCTGCGTGTTGCCGAGGCCGCCCGCCGGCAGTGCGAAGTCGGCGGCGTCGGGCTCCTCGACCGGGGGGCGTGACCCGTGGCGGGCGGTCGTGCGCGGGGACGCCGTCCGGACACCCGGCCGGGCGGGCTCCTCCCGGGGCGCCGGCAGCGGCACCTGCGCGGGCGGGGAAGCCGGTGCGGGCACGGGCAGGGTGTCGGTTCGGCTCATGGCGCAGCACTCCCGGGTCGCTGGGGGTCGGACGATCCGCCGGGCGAGTCCGGTGGGGTGGCGAGGGCCGATCCGATCGACGGCCAGGATGGAACCCGTGACGCCGCAGGGGGAAGGGATCCGCAGATAATTCGGAATCCGTTCGCCGTACCTTGCGAATCATCGGGATGGCTTGCGACCCTGGGTCACGTGCCGAACATTCCTCACACCCGGCGGGACCCCCTCGACGAGGTGGACCGGGCGATCCTGCGCATCCTCGCCGACAACGCCCGCACGCCGAACAACGCGCTCGCGGACGCGGTCGGCATCGCCCCCTCGACCTGTCTGGCCCGGGTTCGGGCGCTGCGCGAGCGCGGGGTCATCCGGGCGTTCCGGGCGGAGATCGCCCCGGCCGCGATCGGGCTGCCGCTCCAGGCGATGATCTCCGTCCGGCTCCGGGCCCACACCCGTGAGCAGAACGAGAGCTTCCGCGACGCCGCCCCCGACATGCCCGGCGTCGTGGCGGTGTTCCACATGGCCGGGTCCGACGACTACCTGCTCCACGTCGCCCTCGCGCACCCCGACGCCCTGCGCGACTTCGTGGTGGACCACCTGACCACCCATCCGGCGGTGGCGCAGACCCGCACCAACCTGATCTTCGAGCAGATCGCCGGCCGCCGGCACCTGGCCTCGGACCTGTGAGGTCGTGCGGGCGCCCCGGGCCGCGGCCGGCCCGGGGCGCTCCGCGTGCTGATCGGTTCGGGCGGTGAGGCGGTGTCGGCCCGTCAGAGGACGGAGTCGTCCTTGCGGTAGACGCAGAGGGCCCAGATCACGAAGACGTCCAGCGCGATGACGACCAGGTTCCACACCGGGTAGTAGGGGAGCCAGAGGAAGGCGCTGATCGCGCTGAGCGAGGCGAGGGCGATCCCGGCGACGCGGCCCCAGAGTGCTCCCCGCAGCACGCCGAGGCCGGCCAGCGCGACCAGGGCCCCCAGCACGATGTGGATCCAGCCCCAGGAGGTGGCGTCGAAGCGGAAGGCGTAGCGGGGAGTCGTCACGATGAGGTCGTTGGTGAGGACGGCGACGATGCCCTGGCAGAAGTCCAGGATGCCGTTGACGAGCATCATGACGCCGGCGAAGAGGGCGAGCCCGGTGACCCAGCCGCTGTTGGCGGGCGGGCCGGCGGTGGTCCGGTAGGAGGCGCGCGGGGTGGTGGTCATGGTGGGTCCTCTCTCTCGGTGGCTGCGGGCCGGCTGACGGTCGATCGGGACTCACGGGGCCCGCGGGTTGGACGGGCCCGCGTCGCCGCGGGCGATCCACCGCCGGCCGCGGGAGACGGCCTCCTGGAGGGATTCGCCGAGTACGGGGGTGGCGGCGACCACGGCGTCCTCGCCGAGCCGTTCGGTCAGTCCGGTGGTGCGGATCACCTGCTCGAAGGCCGGTTCGGCGCCGGCCAGGACGAGCCGGCCGCCCTGCGCGTGCAGCTCGTCCGCCCGTCGGCCGAGCCACTTGATCACCGCGGAGGACGGGACGTCCGGCAGGCCGCGGACCACCAGGACCAGGACGGCGCGGTCCGCCCCCGTGGAGTCCGGCCAGTCGCTCTGGATCCTGGGCAGCTCGGCGAACAGGCTGACGCCGCTGTAGTGGAGGACGGTCACCTCGGCGGGCGGGAGCCGCTGGGGCAGGGGCGCGGTCCGCCAGCGGCCGTCGCCGACGGGGGCCAGGGCGGTGAGCTTCGCCTGCCGGGCCGCCTGGACGCAGTACAGCAGCAGGGACAGGACGGCGCCGATGATGATGGTCCGCTGCAGCGGCAGCTGGGTGGTGAGCGCGAAGGTCAGCACCATCGAGGCCGCCGACAGCCAGGAGGTGCGCAGGACGAGCATGATGTCGTGGCGCTTGCCCCAGATCAGTTCGGCGCCCACCACGATGATCAGCCCGCCGATCACCGGCATCGGGATGCGTTCGGCGAGCGGGGCGAGGGTCAGCACGATCAGGGCGAGCCAGACTCCGGAGAGGACGCCCGCCCAGCGGGTCCGGGCGCCGGCGGACACGGCGACCCCGGTGCGCGACAGCGAGCCGCCGACGGGGAGGGACTGGAACAGGCCGCCGGCCAGGTTGGCCAGCCCCTGGGCGGTGAAGTCCCTGTTCATGTCGGGCTTCGAGCCGTCCGGGTTGGGCACGGTCGGAGCGATGCCGGCGCCCTGGGCCAGTGCGACCAGGGCGATCGAGAAGGCCCCGCCGGCTAGCGCGGGGAGGGCGGACCAGTCGGGGGCGGTGAAGTGCGGCAGCGCGGAGGGGATGTCCGCGATGCTCCGGACCAGCTCGACGTCCACGTCCAGCAGCGCCACCACCAGGCTCACCGCGACCATGGCGATCAGCAGGGCGACGGTGCGCAGCCGGGGCACGGCGTGCGCCACTGCCCAGACGGCGATGGTCGCGGCCGCCACCAGGGCGCTGGAGACCTGCCAGGCGTCGGGGTGCACCAGCCAGTCGAGCAACTGCGCGAGCTTGTTGTGCCCCTGCGGCTGGTAGCCGGTGGCGTCCTTGAGCACGCCGGTGATGATCTGGAGGGCGATGCCGGTGGCGAAGCCGGTCATCACGGCGTTGGAGACGAAGCTCAGCACCACGCCGAACCGCAGCAGGCCCATCAGCAGCATCACCACCCCGGTCATCAGGGAGATCAGGGCGACGTTGCCGGGGTCGAGCGGATCCAGCCCGGCCTGGCTGAGGACGCTCTGCGCGGTCAGGGCGATCGCGCTGGTCAGCGTGGTGATCATCAGGACGGTCCGCGCGGTGAGCGAGCCGACGATCGCGGGCACCACGCCCGCGAACAGGCCGGCCACCGGGTTGAAGCCGGCGATCGACGCGTACGCCATGCCCTCGGGGATCGAGAAGAGGCCGGTCACGAAGCCTGACGAGACGTCGGCCCGCTGCGGTCGCCCGATGCTCCGCCACCGGGACCGGAGCGTGCGCCACCGGCCGGCGTACGACCGCTCGGGTGGGGCGTTGCGCCGCGGGGGCGGGGTCACGTGGTCAGGCCGGAGATCGCGTCGCCGACGTACTTGGCGCCGAGGACGACCAGGACGACCATCATGATCGCCGCGTTGTGGGCGGACATCCAGGCCTTCCAGCCGCCCAGCACCCTGGCCGCCTCCGCCCCGCCGAAGAGGTAGACGCCGAGCGGCAGCAGCGTGCAGAGCGAACCCACCAGCACCATCAGCACCACGGCCACGGTCTTCCCGCCGGCGGAGGCGGTGCTGGTCGCGATCGACACCGCACCGCCGACGGCCAGCACCAGGTTCTTGGGGTTCGCGGCCACCAGGACGGCGGCGAGGCCCGCCGACTTTCGCGGTGTGAAACGGTCGATCGCCCGCATCCACTTCGGCGGCTCGGCGACGCGGCCCTCGCGCGGGCGGTCGCTCCACTGCTTGGCACCGAGCACGAGGAAGAGCGCACCCAGGGCCAGCTTGAGCCAGTACGACCAGTCGGGTTTCGCGGCGTCGGTGTCGATGGAGGAGCCGGCGAGCACCACCACCGTGGTCACCGCGGCCAGTGCCAGGATCCAGCCGACCGTGAACGCCGTCCCGTTGGCGCGGCCCCGCGGGGTGGCCAGCATCAGGATCACCGCGATCAGCGGTACCGGGCTGATCGCGATGCCGACCGCGGAGGCCAGCATCTGGCCGACTGCATCTCCCACTGCACACTCCCTGGAGCCTGGTCGGGCCGGGGCCCGGTGGGGGCCGCGTCGTCGTCCGACGCGTCACGCCGGCGTCCCACTCCCGCGGTCACCGCCTCCGGGTCGGAGGCCGGCTCCCGCGGTGTCGCCGTCGGGTGCGGCGGTGGACTGGTCGGTGGCGGCTCCTTGGGCTGTCCGGGGTCGGTGCGCTGCTCCAATCTCCCGTGCCGCGGGCGTGATCGGCACGGTGGCTTGGGCCTTCCGGGTGAACCGCTCCCCGTTCCCCGTAGTACGACCGAGGACGGCAGGCCAAGGTCAATATCTGGTGATATGACTCGATTCAGTGCCGCCTCTGTCACCGGCGACGCTGTTGGAATTGAGTGGTCACCGGGAGCCGGTGGCCGGCTGGGACGGGAGCACCATGGACGACTATCCGCTGCTCAACGTGTTCTGGACCATGCTGTGGTTCTTCTTGTGGATCCTCTGGTTCTTCCTGCTTTTCAAGATCATCACGGACATCTTCCGCAGCAACGACATGGGCGGCTGGGGCAAGGCGGGATGGATCATCTTCGTGATCCTGCTCCCCTTCCTCGGCGTGTTCGTCTACCTCATCGCGCGCGGCAAATCCATGGGTGAGCGCGACGTCGAACAGGCGCAGAAGGCCGACGCCGCCTTCAAGGCCTACGTCAAGGACGCGGCCGGCTCCTCGGGCGGCGGCCAGGGCCCCAGCCACGCCGACGAACTCGCCAAGCTCGCGGAGCTCAAGAGCAGCGGTGCGATCAGCGAGGCGGAGTTCCAGAAGGCGAAGGACAAGCTGCTCGCCTGACGGGCGCCGGCTCCCGCGGTGTCCGACGGGCTGCCGGCCCGCCGGGCACCGCTGTCGTCGTGGCGGGGAGGGGCGGCGGCCCGGCCCGTGCCCTCCCGCCCGCGGCGGGTCGGCGGTCCGCCGAGCCGGGAGTGGTGCTGCTGCGCGGGCGGCCGGGCGGGGATGGCATCGGACGGACGGTCACTCCGCCGGTCCGGCACCGGCCGCCGGGACGTCCGGCACCGGAGCGGGCCGCGGATCGAGGGAGGACGACTCGGTGGAGCCGCTGCGCCCGGCCGCCGCCCCCGCGGCCGGGATCCTGCCGACGGACCAGGTCTGGTACGCCGCGTACGCCTCGAACATGCACCTGGCGCGGCTCTCCTCCTACCTGTCCGGCGGCCGCGCGCCCGGTGCGGCCCGCGTGCACCCGGGGTGCCGGGACCGGCGGCCGCCCCGGCGGGCGGTGCCCGCCCTGCTGACCGGGCAGCTCTACTTCGCGCTGGAGTCGCGGACCTGGACGGGTGGCATGGGGTTCTACGACCCGTCGGAGGAGGGTGAGCTGCCCGTCCGCGCCTACCTGCTGTCGACCCGGCAGTTCGCCGACATCGCGGCCCAGGAGATGGCCAGGGCGCCCGGCGCCGAGCTGGACCTGCGCGAGGTGCTGACCGCCGGCCGGGCCCGGCTGGGGCCGGGCCGCTACGAGACGCTGGTCTGCGCCGGGCTGCTCGACGGCCTGCCGGTGCTGACCTTCACCGCTCCCTGGCGGCGCGCCGACGCCGCGCTGAACCGCCCGGCCGCGGCCTACCTCGCCCACCTGGGCGCCGGTCTGCGCGAGGCCCACGGCTGGGGGAACGGGCGGATCGCGGCGTACCTCAGCAGCAGGCCGGGGGCGGCGGGGGAGTGGACTCCCGCGGAGGTGGAGGGGCTGCTCCCTGCCGACGACCGGCCCTGACGGCCGGACGCCCGGACGGCCGGGTTCACCGTGCCACGAAGAATCCCGGTCGGTGCCATTACCGATCGCCCTTTGGCCCGTTGGCAGATACGTGGACAAACCTCTTTCGCTGACCGGTGGCAGCGAGGGCCGCGACGGCAGTGGCTTCGGCGGGTACGGCGGATACGACGGGCGCAGCGAGGGCCCGGTGCGCAGCGGGTACGGCGGCTTCGCCGGCCCGGTGCTGAGCCTGCGCCCGCTGCGCCTGACGCGCTTCGACCGGGGGTGGGCGCTCCAGGTCCCGGCCGGCGAACTCGCCGGGCTCGCGGCCGGGCCGGCCGCCGCCCAGCGGCTCGGGGCCCGTCGCGGCTTCCTCTCCGAGAGCGCCCACAACCGGGAGCTCGCCGAGCTGCTCCGCCTGCGGCCGGAGGAGTTCGGGCGGGTGGGACTGCTGGCGCTCGGCACGGAGGGGATCCGGATCCAGGGCGGGGTGGTCGAGCTGATCCGGCCCGAGTCCATCGACGGATTCCAGCGGCTGACCCTGCTGGCGCGCGCCGCGGCCGAGCGCGGCCGGCCCCACCTCGACCGTTCGACGGTCCGCCTTGAGGTGTTCACCAGCCCCGAGCGGGAGCACGTCCGGCGGCTGCACGACATCGCGGACCTCTACCTGAATCCGGCCACCGCCCAGGACTGCCTCCGGCGCTGCCCCGAACTGCGCCGACTCGCCGAGGAGTTCGAGTCCGAGGGCTGGTTGCCGCGGTTCTCGATGGCGGACGTGACCCGGGCGCTGGCCTGCCTGTCCACGGCGCCCACGCCCTACCTGTCGCAGCTGGTCTCCACGGACCGGGGGCTGGACGTGCTCTGGGCGGACATCGCCTCGCCGCACTACGGCGCGCTGATCCACCCGGGCGTCCACCCGCTCGGCGTGCTCCGGGCGCTGGAGGCCCGTCGCACGGCCCGGGAGGCGCTGGCCCGGATCCCCAAGGCGGCCAGGACCGGGCCCGCGCGGCTGCTCGACGACGCGCCGGACCTGATCTGCTGGGCGGCCTGCCGCCACCTGCCGCTGCACCAGCTCCACGACGAGCGCAGCACCACCAAGTGGGACCGGCTGATCGACCAGGAGCTCCCGGCCTGGACGGTGAGCGCCGCCCACGACTACATCGGCCGGTACCGGCGCGCGGAGCCGGCGCACTCGCCCGGATCGGCGGACCGGACGGGCCTCGCGCTCTGGCTGCAGTTGGCGGGAGCCGGGCCGGGGCCCGTGCGCTGACCTCCCCGGGCGGCGCACCCGCCGGCGGGGCCCGCCCCGGCCGGCCCCGCCGCCGCTTCCCGGGCGCGGCGGCGGCGGGCGCCGTACCGTGGGTGCAGGAACAGGGGGTGTACGGAGGAGGTTGCGATGCCCGGTTCTGTCACCATCAGTCATCACGAGAACGCGGTAACGATCGGCGCCGCGGATGCCCACCGGCTCGGGTCGATGCTGGCGGAGATCGCCTATCTGCTGGAGATCCCGGGGCCCAACCGGCTCACCGACGCCCAGCTCACCGTCCTCTGCGACGGCCGGATGGCCGACCGGGACGAGGTCATGGAGTGGGCGCGCGGGCTCGCGGGGGAGCTGAAGGCCCGGCACTGACCCCGGCCCACGGACGGGTCGAATCGCCCCGCACCGCGCGCGGGACGGTCGTACCATGGCCCCGGAGGCGGCCGCGACGGCCGGCTCCGGGGCCTCGGAGCGCTACGGACCCGGCGCGGGGCCCCGACGCGCGGGCCGGGGCGGACGAGGGCAGGGCGGCCGGAATGTCGATCTCCTGGATCACGGTCGGCACACCGCTGCCCAGCGGGCCGATGCGGTTCGCCGTGACACCGGCCGGCGTGGCGGCGGTGGCCTACCTCGCGGCCGACGCCGACCCCCGGGGCCCGGAGTGCACCGACCCGGCCAAGATCGACGCGGTCACCGGCCGGATCACCGACTACCTGGCCGGACGGAGCCGCGAACCGGGCCTGCCGATCGACTGGGACCGGGCCGTCGGCCCGCACCGCGTGGTGCTGCGCACCCTGCTCACCGAAGTCCCCTACGGACGGACCATCACCTACGGTGAACTGGCCGCCCTCAGCGGGGTGTTCGAGGGTGTCTCGGAGCCCGGGCTGGCGGCCCGGACGGTCGGGCAGATGATGGCCGCCAACCCGCTCGCCCTGCTGGTGCCCTGCCACCGGGTGGTCGCGGCGGACGGCATCGGCGGGTTCGGCGGCGGCCGGGTGGGCATCGAGGTCAAGCGCTGGCTGCTCACCCTGGAGGGCGTGCTGGAGCCGACCCTGGACTGGAACGGCCCCGACTGGGTCGAGGCCGTCCGGCCGCTCTAGGGTCTGCCCGGCGGATCCCGGCGGATCCCGGCGGATCCCGGCGGATCCCGGCGGATCGCCCGGTGGCGTCCGCCGGTCCTAGACCAGGTCGAAGGCCACCGGTACCCGCTCCAGCGCCTGCGGCACCTGACGGGGCAGCACCGGCCGGACCCCGGCGACGAGGGTGTACTCGATGCCCGCCAACTTGTCGGCCGGCCCGGGCACCGGGATCTCGCCGAGCGCCAACTGCACCGCGTTCCACGGCAGGTTGAGGCCGGCGAGGCTCAGCTGGTGCAGGCCGCCGGACGGCCTGGTGTTGACGTCGATGATGACCGGCTCGCCGTGGTGGTGCCGGAACTGCACGTTCGAGAGGTACGCCATGCCGAGGGTCTCGACGAGCACGCGTGCGGGCTCCAGGTAGCGCGCGGCGGTGGTGAAGCTGCGCCGCCGGCGGTGCTTGGTGCGGCCCACGGCGGTGATCAGCCGGCCGTCCAGGTCGGCGAGGCAGTCCACCGACACCTCGGGGCCCTCCAGGTAGGGCATCACGAGCAGGTCGACCGCGGCGCCGGGCGCCTCCATGGCGGTCAGGACCTGGTCGAGCTGGACGTGCCCGCTCGGCCACCCGGTCAGTCCGTCGAGGCCGAACGGCTCGCGGGTGAGCACCCGGAACCCCTCGCCGCCGGCGCCGGAGGCGGGCTTGAGGCAGGGCACTCCGTCGGCCGCCTCGATCGCGGTGACGGCGGCCAGCAGCTCCGCCGCCGTGCGCACCTGCCACCACGGCGGCGTGGGCAGACCGGCCGAGGCTATGGCCGCGTAGCCGTCCACCTTGCTGTCGAAGGCCGCGATCGCGGTGGCCGGCGGGCAGGCCAGGGCCGTCCCGATCTCCTGGAACTCCTTGCGGTGGAGCGAGATCGCGAGCTGGTTCAGCCGCGGCAGGAAGACGTCGACGGCGTTGCGGGCGCAGTACTCCAGGGCGAAGGCGACGTACTCGTCGGGGGCCAGGCCCTCGGGTTCCAGGGAGGCGACGTCGGCCGCTGCCAGCACCGGTGAGTCGGCGTCGACATGGGTGGCATGGACCTCGACGGGGCGCGGCGCGGCGCGCAGCTGCTCGATGAAGAACACGTTCTCGGCATAGGTGCGGTTGAGCCAGACGCGTACGGGTGCGCTCACGGAGGTCTCCCGGGGCAGGAGTGAACGTTCGGGAGGGCATCCGGTCCGGCCGCTCGCTCGGTGCGTAGGCATACGAAACCCGGCGGTCGGCCAACGGCTTCAGTGACTTCGGCGCTTTGGACGTGCCCTTGAGGTGGCACCTTAGCGCTCCTGCGGCCCCTGCGTGAACGGCGGGTGGGGGTCGGCCCGAGCTTCATTGGGCGTGTACCTGACAGGCTTGTCGCGGCGCCTGTCGAAACGGGTGAACCGCCTGGTCGCAACGGGTTTTCCGAAGAATTTCCAGCGTGTGAACCGCGAGGGGTTCGCGAGTTCGACGGAGGCGGTCCGGTGGATTTCCGACCGCACCGCGGATGAATTTCAGCCAATTCGAACGACGAGCGGATCACAATCGTTCAACTGATCCAGTCGTACTAATTATCCCGCTTTTACAACCACTCGAAAGAGTGATTGCAGGTTAGCTCGAACGGCCCCACCATGATTGGTGCAAGGCGACACTTCATTCGGTTAACGCGGAGGGTTCCTGTATGTCGACCGAAACCAACGTCGGTATTCCTGCGCAGGGTGGACAGGCGCAAACCCGGCAGCAGCAGAGCCTTGGTACGGCGGGCGCGAAGAACCTCGCGACGACCACCAAGTCCGCGCCGCAGATGCAGGGCATCAGCTCGCGCTGGCTGCTCAGGATGCTCCCGTGGGTGCAGGTGGCCGGCGGTACGTACCGCGTCAACCGGCGCCTCACGTACGCGGTCGGGCGCGGTCGGGTGAGTTTCGTCAAGACGGGGGCGGACGTCCGCCTGGTGCCGCCCTCGCTGCGCGAGCTGCCGGTGCTGCGCGGGTTCGAGGACGACGGCGTGCTGGCGGAGCTGGCGGCGCGCTTCACCCAGCGCGAGTTCTCCGCCGGTGACGTGCTGGTCGACGTCGGGCAGCCGGTCGAGGAGGTCTTCCTGATCGCCCACGGCAAGGTCAACAAGGTCGGCACCGGCAAGTACGGCGACGAGACCGTGATCGGCTTCCTGGCCGACGGCGACCACGTCGGCGACGAGGCGCTGCTGCAGGCGGACGCGACCTGGGAGTACACCGTCAAGGCGGCCACCGCGGGCACCCTGCTCGCACTGCCGTGGCCCGCCTTCCAGGAGCTGGCGGACCGCTCCGAGGCCCTGCGCGGGCAGATCCTGGCCTACCTGGCGGGCTCCCAGGCCGCGCAGAATCGTCACGGCGAGGCGGAGATCGAGCTGTCCGCCGGCCACGAGGGCGAACACGAGCTGCCCGGCACCTTCGTGGACTACGAGCTCGCCCCGCGCGAGTACGAGCTGAGCGTCGCCCAGACGGTCCTCCAGGTGCACAGTCGGGTCGCGGACCTCTACAACCAGCCGATGAACCAGATCGAGCAGCAGCTCAAGCTGACGATCGAGGCCCTGCGCGAGGCGCAGGAGCACGAGCTGATCAACAGCCGCGAGTTCGGCCTGCTCCACAACGCCGACTACGACCAGCGCATCCAGACCCACTCCGGGCCGCCCACCCCCGACGACATGGACGAGCTGCTCAGCCGGCGCCGGGGCACCAAGTTCTTCCTCGCCCACCCGAAGGCCATCGCCGCCTTCGGCCGGGAGTGCAGCCGCCGCGGCCTCTACCCCGACGCCCTGGAGGTCCAGGGGCACCACGTACCGGCCTGGCGCGGGGTGCCGATCTTCCCCAGCAACAAGATCCCGATCCTGGACGGGCACATGAGTTCGATTCTCGCGCTCCGTACGGGAGAGGACAACCAGGGCGTCGTCGGCCTCCACCAGACCGGAATTCCCGACGAATACCAGCCCAGCCTTTCGGTCCGTTTCATGGGCATCAACGAGAAGGCCATCATCTCCTACCTCGTCAGTGCCTACTATTCCGCCGCCATCCTGGTGCCCGACGCGATCGGTGTGCTGGAGAACGTCGACATCGCCCGCCCCCGGGACTGACCGAGCGGTATCGGGGGCTCGACGTACGGTCCCCCACCCGTATCCGTACCGGAACACCATTCACCACCCCCGCCCGGCGACCTGACCGCCAGGGGTGCCCGGCCCGCCCGTCGGGGCGGGTCCGGGCGCCCCGAGGTCGGCCCACCGGGCAGGCCCCCTCGCTCCGCGCGAACGGCCGATCACCCCTCACCCCGGCACCGCCCGGCGGGGGCTGGACCGTCCGACGACCCGCCACCCGACCTCGACCCGCCGACCGACCTCGACCCGCGCGCCGTCCGACCCGTCAATCGTCCGTACCGCCGTCCGTGCCGCCGTCCGCCGGCGTACGGCCGCCCGTACGGCCGTCCGCCCGGTCGAGCGCGGGGGCGGTCGTCGGCAGGTCGGGCCGATCGCAGGGCATGCCGGCGCGCGAACCGCCGGCATGCCGCAGCACCCAGGACAGCGTTCTCACAGCAGGGGAGGAACCATGGGGATCTTCACAGTGGAGCGGGACCAACGGGAGGGAAGCGACGTCGACGACGTCCTCGCCCGGGCCCGGGGCCTCGTCGAGCCGGCTCTGCGCGCGGCGGTCGACACGCTGCCCCCGTCACTGCGGCGCATCGCGAGCTACCACTTCGGCTGGTCGGAGTCGGACGGCTCCCCGGCGGCCGGGCCCTCGGGCAAGGCGATCAGGCCGGCTCTGGTGCTGGCCGCGACCCGGGCCCTCGGCGGGCGCCCGGAGGCCGCGGTCCGTGCCGCCGCGGCCGTCGAACTGATCCACAATTTCACGCTGCTCCACGACGACGTCATCGACGGCGACGACACCAGGCGTCACCGGCTCACCGCCTGGCGGGTCTTCGGCACCACCGAGGCGATCCTCTCCGGCGACGCCGTGCACTCGCTGGCGCTGCGCGTCCTCGCGGAGGACGACCACCCGGCGGCGCCCGCCGCCGTCCGTCGCCTCGCCGACTGCGTCGTCGAGCTCTGCGCCGGCCAGCAGGCCGACTGCGCCTTCGAGCAGCGCAGTGACGTCTCGCTGGCCGAGTGCCTGGCCATGGCCGAGGCGAAGACCGGCGCCCTGCTCGGCTGCGCCTGCGCGATCGGGGCGCTGTATGCGGGGGCGGGGGAGGAGGTGGCGCAGGCGATGGACGCCTTCGGCCGCGAGATCGGCCTGGCCTTCCAACTGATCGACGATCTGATCGGCATCTGGGGCGACCCCGAGGTCACCGGCAAGCCCGTCGGCGCGGACCTGGTGGCCCGGAAGAAGTCCCTGCCGGTGGTGGCCGCGCTGGGCGCCGGCACCTCCGAGGCCGCCGTCCTCGCCAGCCTCTACGGACTGGACCGACCGCTCACGGACGACGAGCTCGCGCGCTGCGCCAGGGCGGTGGAGGCGGCCGGCGGCCGGGCCTGGGCGCAGGGCGAGTCCTGCGAACGGATGGCCGCGGCCATCGCTCACCTGGCCCGGGCCGTTCCCGAACCGGCCGACGCCGACGACCTGCTGGCCCTCGCCGAACTGGTCACCCGGCGCAGTCACTGAGACGCGGGTCCGGCCGGGCCCCGGCCTCCGCCCGCACCGCGGCCGGCCGGCGATCCCGGCCCGTGCGGCCGTATCCGACGGCTGTGGCCGGGCGGCGGCGTGCCCGGACCCTGCCGCCGGCCGAGACGGTCCGCCGACGGCCGCGCGCTCCGCCCGGCCACGGCCGTCCGCACCGCCCGACCACCACAGTCCGCTCGATCACGAGGAACCGCCCATGAGTTGGATGGACATCGGCACGCTGGTCATCGTCCTGCTCTGTCTGGCCGCTGCCCTGAAACTGCTGCAGCGCTACGTCCCCCACCCCGTCCGCGAAGCCCACAACGACGTGGCCGGCTTCATCTTCGCCGCGGTCGGCGTGCTCTACGCCGTCCTGCTCGCCTTCGTGGTGATCGCCGTCTGGGAGAACAACGACTCCGCCCGCAAGACCACCTTCCAGGAGGCCGACTCGCTGGCCGGCATCTACTGGATCTCCCGGGAGCTCCCGGCCCCGCTCGGTCCCCAACTGGAGAAGCGGACCCTCGACTACGCCCGCCTGGTGATGGACACCGAGTGGCCGCTGATGGCCAAGCACCACAGCAGCTCCGACGCCACCCAGCTGGTGTACGGGATGCGCTCGGACGTGTTCTCGATCAAGCCGGAGAACCAGCAGCAGAACGTCCTCTACGAACACGCCGTCAGCCACCTGGAGAAGCTCGCCTCGGAGCGCCGCCAGCGGCTCAACCAGGTGGACGACGAAGTCCCGACACTGCTCTGGGTGGCGCTGATCGCGGGGGCGGTCCTCACGGTCGGGTTCACCTTCCTCTTCGGCCTCTCCAACACGCTCTCCCATACGCTCATGGTGCTGGCGTTGAGCGGTCTGGTGGTGATCTCACTGATCGTCATCAAGGAGATGGACTTCCCGTTCACGGGGGTGACGGCCGTGAAGCCGACGGCCTTCGAGGTCTTCCTCAACCGTCTCCCACCCCCGCGCTGACTCCGGCCGCACGCCCTCGGGGGGGGGGCCGAGACGCCCGGCGCCCGCGGCCGGGGCGGCGGACCGGCCGGGTCCGCCGCCCCGGCCGGCGGTCGGCCGGTCCGGCGGCGTTCCCCTCCCGGTCCGGTCGTCGCCCGGCCCGCCGAACCGTTCCTCGCACCTACGCTGCCGCTCCTGCTCGCCACGCCCGTGCGAGCCGGGAGAGTGCTCATCCATTCGGGGACACATAGCATCCATTCGTCCAGCTATGTCCGAATCGGAGTGCAGCCTAGGAGAGATCGTCCGTATGGGAAACCCGACGCTCGTTGACCCGGCCACCGTCCGCCAGACCGCCGCCGAGGCGTGGATCTGGGGATACGCCCTCCTGGAGAACTACCGCACGATGTACCCGCAGGCCGTCGACGACGCGGACCCCCGCCACGTCGGCGGCTTCGGCGTCTTCCGGCACTACCCGCAGCCGTTCACGCCGGCCAACACGGACGTCGTCACCCCCAACAACGACACCCCGTACTCCTGGGCCTGGCTCGACCTGCGGGCCGAGCCGTGGGTCGTCTCGGTGCCCGCCGAGGACCGCTACTACGTGATCCCGCTGCACGAGCTGGACACGGTGTACGCGGGCTTCGTCGGGGCCCGCACCACCGGGCAGCAAGCGGGGGACTACCTGGTCGCGGGTCCGGGCTGGCAGGGCGAGGTGCCCGCGGGCATCGACGGCGTGATCCGCACGGCCACCCAGCTGATCGGCGTCCTGGGCCGGACGTACCTGGCGGGCACCTCGCCCGAGGCGGTGGAGGAACTGGCGGCGATCCAGCGGCAGTACCGGCTCCGCCCGCTGCACGAGTACGCCGGTACCGAGGCCCCGCCGCCCGCGCCGCAGCCGGTCTGGCCGGTCTGGCGGGAGGAGGTGCTCGACACCATCGAGTTCTTCAGCTTCCTGGACTTCCTGCTGGGCTTCTTCCCCGTGCTGCCCGCCGAGGCGGACCTGCGCCGCCGGCTCGCGGCCCTGGGCATCGACGGCCGGGGCGAGTTCGAGCCCGCCGTGCTGCCGGCGGAGCTGCGCGGCGAGATCGAGGGCGGGATCGCCGACGGCCGGGCGGAGCTCGACCGGGCGGCGGCCGGGGCCACCAGCGGGGTGGGCCTCTTCGGCACCCGGGAGCAGCTCGGCGATGACTACCTGAAGCGGGCCGTCGGCGCCAGGGAGGGCCTCTACGGCCTGCCCGTGGAGGAGGCCTGGTACGGCGGCTGGCTGGTCGACAGCGAGGGCAACCGGCCGCCGAACGCCGCCGACCGCGACTACGTGCTGCGGTTCGCGCCCGACGCCCTGCCGCCGGCCGCGTTCTTCTGGTCGGCCACCGTGTACGCGCTGCCGCACCGGCAGCTGGTGGACAACCCGATCAACCGGTACTCGATCGGCGACCGGACCCCCGGGTTGGTCCGCGACCCCGACGGCGGCCTCGCCCTGTACGTGCAGGTCAAGCGACCGGCCGACGCCGAGCACAGCGCCAACTGGCTGCCCGCGCCGGACGGCCCGTTCAGCCTCGTCATCCGGGTGTACGGGCCCGGCCCGTCCGTTCTGGACGGCAGTTGGACGCTGCCAGCGCTGACGCCGCGCTGATGCTCCCCGCACTGACACCGTCGCACTGACGCCGCGCTGATGCTCCCCGCACTGACACCGTCGCACTGACGCCGCGCTGATGCTGCCCGCGCTGACGCCGCGCTGAACCGGGAACCGCCTTCGCGCACCGGCCCCCCGGTCGCGGATCGCCGGCCCCGCCCCCGTTCGAGTCGCCCCCGCACGTCCGGACCTGTGCCGGCCGCCCCCGTGTCGCCCCTCCCGTCCGGAAGGACCCCGCATGATCGAGCCCGCACTCGAAGCCCTCGCCGCCGACGCCTACATCTACGGCTACCCCCTGGTGGCCGACCTCTCGTCGGTCGACCAGATCGGGACCGAGGGCCTCGGCAGCCTCCCGCCCACGTCCTTCAACCGGTTCGGCCACGCGTCGCGGTTGGCCACCCCGGCGGACGAGTTCGTCTCGGTCAACAACGACACCGTCTACTCGGTCGCCCTGCTGGACCTCTCGGTGGGTCCGCTCGAACTGCACGTGCCGGACACCTCCGGCCGCTACCTCGTGCTGCAGTTCGTCGACGCCTGGAGCAACAACTTCGCCTACGTGGGCCGCCGGGCGAGCGGAACCGCCGAGCAGACCTGGCTGGTCGTCCCGCCCGGCTGGCACGGGTCGCCGCCGGCGGGCGTCCGGGTGATCACCTCGCCGACCACCGTCGCCACCGTGGTCGGCCGGATCGCCTGCGACGGGCCGGCCGACCTGCCGCGGATCGCGGAACTCCAGGCCCGCCTGACGATCGCCCCGCTGGAGCCCGGCGGCGTCGCGGCCGGACTGCCCCGGCCGGACCCGTCCGTGCCGGAGGAGCTGGCCTTCTTCGAACGACTGCGGGTCTGGATGCCCGCCTTCCCGCCCGCCGCCGCCGACGTCGAGTACCAGCAGCGGTTCGCGCCACTGGGGCTGCTGGACGCCGGCCCGTCGCCCTACCGCGCGGCCGCCCCCGAGTGGGCGGCCGCCCTGGCCGGAGGCGTGGCCGCGGGGCGGCAGCGGGTGGAGGAGGCGACCCGTCCGCCCGAGGGCCGCCCGACCGGTGACTGGAGCGCCAACCTGCACCTGTTCGACTACAACCTCGACTTCCTGGGCCCCGGCACGGTCGACGATCCGCAGTGGCGGATCGCCGACCGCCGCGCCGCGTACCTGACCAGGGCGGCGGCGGCCCGGGCCGGTCTCTGGGGCAATCACGCGTACGAGGCGGTGTACGCGACCGCCTACCAGGACGCGGAGGGCCGACAGCTCACGGGCGCCCACGCGTACACGATGCGCTTCGACGCCCCACCGCCCGTCGACGCCTTCTGGTCCGTCACCATGTACGCCATGCCGGACTACCACCTGGTCGCCAACCCGATCGAGCGGTACTCGATCGGGGACCGGACGCCCGGGCTGGTGCGCGGCGACGACGGGTCGCTGACGCTGGTGCTGCAGCGGGAACGGCCGGCCGATCCCGTGGAGGCGGCCAACTGGCTGCCCACGCCGCCCGGCGACTTCCGGCCGATGGTCAGGCTCTACCAACCGCAGGCGGCGCTGCTCGCCGGCACCTACCGGTTGCCGCCGATCGAGCCGCGCTGAGGCCCGTACCGTCCGACCACCCGGGCCGGCCGCCGCCGTGCGGTCACCCGGCCGTCCGATGGTCCTGCGGCTCGGCCGCGTCGCCGCTCCGCTGCCGGTGCCGGGCGCCCGGCTCCGCCGGGGCGGTCGAGCCGGCGGCGGGCGAGGCTTCCGGCGCCGGCGTGGTCGGGGCGGTCGTGGCCGAGCCGCCGTCCGCCGGGGAGCCGGTCGGGCCGGTGGTGGGGGCCGGGGTCGCCGGCGGTGCGGTGGGGGGAGGTGTGGCGGAGCCGGTCGGCGACCCGCCCGGCGGGGTGGCCGGGGCGCTCCCGGAGGAGTCCGTCGGACCGCCGCCCGTCCCGCCCGCGGGGGTGCCGGTCGCGGGGCCCTCCGAGGGGCTACCGGCGCCGGTGCCAGTAGCCGGGTCGGCCGGGGTGGAGGCACTCCCGCCGCGCTGCTGCGGGCCGCCCTCCAGGGTGACCACGGCCTGCGAGGGCGGCAGGGCGATCCTGGCCGTCCAGGCGGTGTGCGGGGCCCGCTCCTCGTCGACCGTCACGGTGACGGTGATCCGCTGCCCCGGAGCGAGCGTCCCGGCGTCCCGGCTGAGGCGGAGCCAGTCCACGTCCAGGACGGCGTGCCAGTGGATCTCCGTGCCACCGGAGTTGGTCAGGGTGACCACGGTGCGGCTGCCGTACTCGGCGGCCTCGACGGTGAGCAGCCCGACCGCCGCCGGCCCGGGGGCGGCCGGCAACGGCGCGGGGGTGGAGCGCAGTGCGGGGCTGGCGATCGGTGTGGCGCCGAAGGCGGGCACCGGTACGGCGGGGCCCTGGATCCTGGGGAACGACGTCTCGGCGGGGAGGCCCCCCGCCAGCTCCAGACCTCCGCCGGCGCGGTCGGCGCCGCGGTCCGCACCGGAGCCGAGCGGGGGCTGAGCCACCGGCAGGCCCTCGCCCGCCCGGTTGCCCCGCTCCCGGGTGCCGTCGCTGTCGCCGTCGACCCGCACCGAGGACACCGTGGCGGCCGCGCCCGCGCCGCCGTCCTGATGGGCGGCCCAGAGCGCGACCACCGGGGCGGCCAGGACCGCGGCGAGGACCCCGGTGGTCAGCACCCGCTGCCGGACCGCCCCGGACCGCCCGGGCCCGGTCGCGCGGTGCCGGGGGAAGCCGCGCTGGTCGAAGCGCAGGCCCGGTTCCTCGGCCCGGGCCCGGCCCGCCCGCGCGGCCCGGCGCCCGGCGGCCGCGCCGGCCAGGAACGCCGCCCCGGCCGGCCCCGAGCGGCCCCCGGGCCGGTCGCCACCGGTGCCCCGCCCGGGGGCGGGGCCGCGCGCGGGGCGGGGCTGACGGACGGGGGAGTGGACGGGCGCCGGGTCGAGGACGGTCGGTGCCTCGGTCGCGCCGTCCGGCGTGGTGGTCGATGCCGCAGCGGCCGCCGTGCGGTGCAGTCCCGCTCCACCGCGCGCCGCTCCGCCGGATCCCGTCCCGCCGGCCGTCCGGTCCGTCCCCGTCCCGTCCTGCGGTGCCTCGCCGCCCGTGCCGCCGTCGCCCGTGCCGCCGTGGCCCGTGCCGCCGTGGCCCGCACCGCCGTCAGGCACCGTCGCCGGTCGGGGCGCGGGCGTCCGGGCCGCCTCCGGGGCGGAGAGCACCGGCAGCCCGGGCAGGCCGGTGAGCCCCTCGCGCACCTCGCCGGCGACCCGTTCCGCGGTGCCCCGGCAGGTCGGGCAGTCGACCACGTGCTGCACGAGTTCGCGGCGCAGCCCCGGGCCGAGCACCCGGCCGCCCTGTCCGCCGTCCGGCTGCGGCCCGCGCCCGGCCGCCGGGCCGGCCGAGACGGGCCCGCACCAGCTCTCGGCCCCGGCGCCCGCCAGCCGGTCCAGCTCCGGGCAGCTGCCCACCAGCAGGACCAGCAGGGCCGCCCTGGTCCGCCGGACCTCGGTGCCGCCGGAGGCCAGCAGGGCGCGGGCGGTGTCGGCCGGCACCCCGAGCACCGCCGCCACCTCGATCGGGCTGAGCCGGTGGCGGACCGCCAGTTCCAGGGCCTCGCGTTGCTCCGGGTCCGTCCCGGCGGCCTCGGGCCAGGCCAGCGAGGCCAGCTCCCGGCGGCGTTCGCCGGCCGTGGTCGCGGCCGGTCCGCGGCCGTGGCCGTCACCGGGGCCGTCACCGGGGCCGCCGGCCGCGCCGGGCCCGCCGTCGGGGAGGCCGCCGGTGAGGGTTCCGGAGGGCCACCGTCCCGGGCCGTGCTCCTCCGCCCCGACCGGCGCCGCCGTTCCGGGGCCGTGCTCCAGCCGGTACAGGCAGCAGTACCTGGCCAGCGAGTACAGCCAGGCTCTCAGCAGGCCCGGTTCGGCCAGTCGCGGGCCGTGCCGCAGGGCCAGCTCGCGGACCTCCCGGACGGCCTCGACCGCCGCCTCGTGCTCGCAGAGCACCGAGAGGCAGTAGGTGAACAGCCCGTCCAGCTGGCCGTCGCAGGCCGCCAGCACCTCGTTGCGGGACCTTTCCACACTCGTAGTCACCCGCCCGACGGTAGAGAGCCGGCGGGCCGCGGCCGGGCGATTCGGGGCCGTTGTACTTCTTTCGGGTAACAACACGACCGGGCCGTGTCCCCCGCGCCCCGGCCCTCCGCGGTCCGTGTCGGCTGCCACCCGCCCCCGCCCCCGGGCCGTGGTCCGGTCGGGGACGGCGCGGACCGCCCGGGGCGGCGCCGACTGTCCGAGGCAGGCACTACGGTGGGCCGCATGGCTGCCCGTACCAAGACCACCGCCAAGCCGCGCCCGGCCTACCGCTGCACCGAGTGCGGCAACCAGCTGCCGAAGTGGGTCGGCCGCTGCCCCGAGTGCAACGCCTGGGGCACGGTCGAGGAGTACGGCGCCGTCCCGATCCGGACGACGGCCGCCGGGCCGGTGAGCGCGCCGGCCCGGCCGATCGGCCAGGTCGACGGCCAGGTGGCGACCGCGCGGACGACCGGCGTGCCCGAGCTCGACCGGGTGCTCGGCGGCGGGATCGTGCCCGGCGCGGTGGTGCTGCTGGCGGGTGAGCCGGGTGTCGGCAAGTCCACCCTGCTGCTGGACGTCGCGGCCAAGGCGGCCAGCGACCAGCACCGCACGCTGTACGTCACCGGCGAGGAGTCCGCCGGCCAGGTCCGGTTGCGCGCGGACCGGATCAACGCGCTCTCCGACCACCTCTACCTCGCCGCCGAGTCCGACCTCGGCGCGGTGCTCGGCCACATCGACCAGGTCAACCCCGGGCTGCTGATCCTCGACTCGGTGCAGACCATCGCCTCCGCCGAGCTGGACGGCGCGCCCGGCGGTCCGTCCCAGGTCCGCGAGGTGGCGGGGGCACTGATCCGGGTCTCCAAGGAGCGCGGCATGGCCACGCTGCTGGTCGGGCACGTCACCAAGGACGGCTCGATCGCCGGGCCGCGCCTGCTGGAGCACCTGGTCGACGTGGTGCTCAGCTTCGAGGGGGACCGGCACGCCCGGCTGCGCATCATCCGCGGCATCAAGAACCGGTACGGCGCGACCGACGAGGTCGGCTGCTTCGAGCTGCACGACGAGGGCATCGTCGGCCTGGCGGATCCCTCCGGCCTCTTCCTGACCCGCCGCGACAAGCCCGTCCCGGGCACCTGCCTGACCGTCACGCTGGAGGGCCGCCGTCCGCTGGTCGCCGAGGTGCAGGCGCTGATGGTGGATTCGCAGATCCCCTCGCCCCGGCGGACCACCTCCGGCCTGGAGTCGCCCCGGATCGCGATGATCCTGGCCGTGGTCGAGCGGCACGGCGGGGTCAAGCTCGGCAAGCAGGACATCTACACCGCGACGGTCGGCGGAGTGAAGCTGACCGAGCCCTCCGCCGACCTGGCGATCGCCCTCGCCGTCGCCAGCTCCTCCTCCGACACCCCGCTGCCCAGCAACCTGGTGGCGATCGGCGAGGTCGGCCTGGCGGGCGAGGTCCGCCGGGTGACCGGCGTGCAGCGGCGGCTGGCGGAGGCTCACCGGCTGGGCTTCACCCACGCCCTCGTCCCGCCGGACCCGGGGAAGGTGCCGCGCGGCATGAAGGTGGTCGAGGTCGCCGACATCGGCGAGGCCCTGCGGGCCATCCCCGGGCGCCGCCGGGCAGCGGCCAAACCGCGCTCGGAGGCCCGCGCCGAGGCTCGTGCCGAAGCCCCCTCCGAGGCACCTCCGGCACCCCGCCGGGCACCGGTCGCGGCCTACCCCGAGGAGCTGATGGAGGGCTGGGAGCCGGTCGACTCCGACGAACTGGGCTGACCCCGGCCCTGTTATTGCCGCACGCAGTTAGACTTTCCCCTGTCTAATTGGCAATAAGGCAGTAATGAGCGCGAGAGACCGTAGGCCGGCGCACGGCGCGGGGCGCACGGCAGGTCGACCGGAGGAGTCACGTGGCAGCCAGCGACCGGGCGGACAAGTCCTCCCGTGAGGAGGCCCTGTTGCGGGCTTCCCTCAGTGCCATCGCGCCGGGGACGGGGCTGCGCGACGGCTTGGAGCGGGTGCTGCGGGCCAACACCGGCGGGCTGATCGTGCTCGGCTTCGACAAGACCGTCGAGTCGGTGTGCACGGGCGGCTTCGTCCTGGACGTCGAGTTCTCCGCGACCCGGCTGCGCGAGCTCTGCAAGCTCGACGGCGCGGTGGTGCTCGACAAGGACATCACCAAGATCGTCCGGGCCGGGGTGCACCTGATGCCGGACCCGGGCATCCCCACCGAGGAGACCGGCACCCGCCACCGCACCGCGGAGCGCGTCAACAAGCAGACCGGGTTCCCGGTGGTCGCGGTGTCGCACTCGATGCGCCTGATCGCGATGTACGTCAACGGCACCCGGCGGGTCCTGGAGGACTCGACCACCGTGCTGTCGCGCGCCAACCAGGCGCTGGCCACCCTGGAGCGCTACAAGCTGCGCCTGGACGAGGTGGCCGGCACGCTCTCCGCCCTGGAGATCGAGGACCTGGTCACCGTCCGGGACGTCACCGCCGTCGCCCAGCGGCTGGAGATGGTCCGGCTGATCGCCACCGAGATCGCCGGGTACGTGCTGGAGCTCGGCACCGACGGCCGGCTCCTCTCGCTCCAGCTCGACGAGCTGATCCAGGGCGTCGAGCCCGAGCGCGAGCTGGTCGCCCGCGACTACTTCCCCGAGCGGGCCGCCAAGCGCGGGCGGACCGTCCCCGAGGTGCTGGCCGACCTGGAGGCGCTCACCCACTCCGAGCTGCTCGACCTGCAGACCGTCGCCAAGGCGCTCGGCTACTCGGGCACCCCGGAGTCGCTGGACTCCGCCGTCTCCCCGCGCGGCTACCGCCTGCTGGCGAAGATCCCGCGACTGCCGAACACCGTGATGGAGCGGCTGGTCGAGCACTTCGGCGGGCTGCAGAAGCTGCTCGCGGCCAGCATCGACGATCTGCAGACGGTCGAGGGCGTCGGCGAGACCCGGGCCCGCTCGGTCCGTGAGGGGCTGTCGCGGCTCGCGGAGTCGTCCATCCTGGAGCGCTACGTCTGATCCGCCGGGTCCGACCCGCCGCGGCTGATCCCTACATCCGGTCCGCGGCGGCGTCCGGCCTCGCCGGGTCCGACCCGCCTACGTCGTCCCGCAGAGGTTCGCGCGGGGTGTCGCGCCGGGCCGCGTACTCGTCGGTGAGGATGCTGCAGGTGCAGTGGTCACCGGTGCAGTGGTCACCGGTGCACGGGGAGCCGGTCTCGGCGCCGTAGGGGCCCAGGCCGGCCATGAGGCGCAGTACCTCGGCGCGTTCCGGCACGGTGAGGGCGGGCGGCGTCGTCCGGGGCGGCAACCGCCAGGCGGCCGGGGCGTCGTCCAGGTCGCCGACGACTCGCCCGTCGACGAACAGGGTGAAGAGGGGATGCTCGGGAAAGTCGTTCAGCCGAAGGACCCACCGGCGTCCGTCGGCCCGGGCCGTGTAGGGGAAGACACCGCTGCCGGTGGCGTGCCAGGTGGCCTGCGGGGGCGGTGTCGGCAGAGGGCTCACGATCGGATCTCCCGGGGGCGACGGGTCGGACAGGGGCTGCCAGGGCGTTCTACGGCCCGCCGGGTTCGACCCTCCCGCCGGCGCCGACCCCCCGCCTGCTCCGGCTCGGTCGCCCTCTCCGGCTCGATCGCCCGCTCAGCTCTCCAGGCGGATGGAGGAGCGGGCGGAGACCAGGCCGCCGGAGAGGCCGGAGAGGTCGGCCACCACGAGGTAGTTCCCGGTGGGTGCGGGCGAGGTGTCGGGGGAGGCGCACTGCGGCTTGCTGCGGCTGCGGTCCCAGGTGAAGGTCTCGGTCAGGCCGCTGCCGGCCGCGATCTGCACCCAGGTGCTCTGACGGTCCGTGGGGCAGTCGCCCGAGGACCAGATCCGCTCGCCGTTGCTGGCGCTCAGGGTGACCAGCGAGCTCGCCCGGCCCAGGTCCACCCGGCAGCCGGCCTGCCCGGCGTTGCGCACCGTCAGGGCCAGCCGGGGCTTGTCCTTGGGCTGGTAGGCGTTCTGAGCGCTCGACAGTTCCAGCGTCACCTGCGAGGAGGCGCAGACCGGCAGGGCCATCACCTCGGCGGTGTTGACCGGCGGGGTGCCGGAGCCGCCGCCCGTGGTGCCGCCCGCCCCGCCGCTGCCGCCGCTCGTGCCGCCACCGCTCGTACCGCCGCCGGCCGTGCCGGGGGCGGCCGTTCCGCCCGGGGCCGTGCCGGCGCCGGGAGCGGGGGCTCCGCCGTCCGCGCCGCCCGAGGTCAGGCTGACGTCGCCGCCGCCGGACCCCGAGACTCCGCCCGAGCCTGAGCCGCCGCCCGAGCCGCCGCCGGGGCCGCCGGGGCGGCCCGTGATGGCCGGGCCGGTCGGCGCCGCGCCGGGGGTGATCGCCTGGGCCGGGGACGAGACGGGCTTGGCCGTCTGGTCCTTCCCCCCGCCACCCCCCTGATCGGATGTCAGCCAGAGGACCAGGGCCAGGACCGCGGCCAGGGCGACGAGCACGACGACTCGCCGACGCCAGTAGATCGAGGCCGGCAGCGGTCCCACGGGTTGACGCAGAGAAGGCACGCGCAAACTCTACGAGAGAGTGTGCGTCCCTTGACGCACCAACACCGCACTCCGGCCCCTTCCTTCACATGATCCGCAATTTGGGCCGGATGGGGGAGCCGCCCGCCGCCACCCGGGTGGGAGGCGGCGACGGGGTGCTTGGTGCACGGAGGGCGCCAGCGGGACGGGCGCCGCCGGGGCGGGCCCGGCGCGGACGCCGATCCGAGGGCGTGCGGAGGGAGCGTCCGAGCGGCGTCGGCCCGGCGGAGGAAGCACCGGCGGCCGGGGCGACGATCCGGCACGGCGGGCACCGCGCGCGTGGGAGGATCGGGGTGTCATGGCTACCACTTCCACCGCACCCGCGCCGCTGCTGCACTCGACCGTGCTCGGCTGGTACGAGGCCCATGCCCGCGATCTGCCCTGGCGCACCCCGGACGCCTCGCCCTGGGCGGTGATGGTCAGCGAGTTCATGCTGCAGCAGACGCCGGTCAAGCGGGTGCTGCCGGTCTACGAGGCTTGGCTGGAGCGCTGGCCCACACCGGCCGACCTGGCGGCGGACGCGCCGGGCGAGGCCGTCCGGATGTGGGGGCGGCTCGGCTACCCGCGGCGCGCGCTGCGCCTGCACGGCGCCGCCACCGCGATCACCACGACGCACGGCGGCGAGGTGCCGGAGGACCACGCGGCCCTGCTCGCCCTGCCGGGCGTGGGCGAGTACACGGCCGCCGCGGTGGCCTCCTTCGCCTTCCGCCAGCGGCACGTGGTGCTGGACACCAACGTCCGGCGGGTGTTCGCCCGGGCGGTGACCGGAGTCGAGTACCCGGCGCAGGCGACCACGGCGGCCGAGCGACGGACGGCCACCACGCTGCTGCCGGAGTCCGCGGAGACGGCCGCGACCTGGGCGGTCGGCGTGATGGAGCTGGGCGCGCTGGTCTGTACGGCGCGCAGCCCGGAGTGCGGCGCCTGCCCGTTGAAGCGGTACTGCGCCTGGCAGGCGGCGGGCCGCCCGCCGTACGAGGGCCCGGCCCGCCGGGGGCAGACCTACGAGGGCACCGACCGGCAGGTTCGGGGCAAGCTCCTCGCCGTCCTGCGGGAGGCCCACGGCGAGGTGGAGCAGGCCCGGCTGGACGCGGTCTGGCCGGAGCCGGTGCAGCGGGCCAGGGCACTGGACGGCCTGGTCGCGGACGGCCTGGTGGAGCCGGTGGCCCAGGGCGTCTACCGGCTGCCGCGGTAGGTCGCGGCCCGTCCGGGAGCCCCCCGTCCGGAGCTCCGGAGCGGTCGGAGCGGCCGGAGCGGTCTGACTGGTCTGAGCGGTTCGGGGGGGCCGAGCGGCCCGAGCCGCCGGGGCGGACGCGGACATGCGCCGGCCCCGCCGCGACCGGTGTCGCGACGGGGCCGGCGGGGTGGATCAGACGGCGGCGGCTTCGAGGTTCTTCTCGGCCGGCTGACCGGTGCCGCGCAGCGGCACCTCACGCATGAAGACGGCGGCGGCGACGGCGATCAGCGCGGCCGCGGCGCCCCACAGGAACACCGTGTGCATGCCGTTGGCGACGGCGTGGTGGTACGCGTCCTGCACCGGCGCGGGCAGCGTGCGCAGCGCGGCCGGGGTCATCTGGCCGGGGTTCGCGCCGGCGCTCGCGCCGGCCTGCTCGCCCAGGCGCTCCTGCATGGTGGCGGTGACCCGGTTGTTGAACAGTGCGCCGAACAGTGCGACACCGAAGGAGCCGCCGATGGTCCGGAACAGGGTGGCGGTGGAGCTGGCCACGCCCATGTCCTTGAGCTCGACGCTGTTCTGCGCGACCAGCATGGTGATCTGCATCAGGAAGCCCATGCCGGCACCGAGCACCACCATGTAGCAGGCGGAGGTGAAGGTGCTGGTGTCGGTGGACAGCCGGGAGAGCAGCAGCATGCCGCCGGTCATCACGATGGTGCCGATGATCGGGAAGATCCGGTACTTGCCGGTCTTGGTGACGGCCTGGCCGACCACCAGCGAGATCACCAGCATGCCGAGCATCATCGGCATCAGCAGCAGACCGGAGTTGGTCGCCGAGGCGCCCTGGACGGTCTGCTGGTAGAGCGGCAGGAAGACGGTGGAGCCGAACATCACGAAGCCGACGATGAAGCCGATCAGCGAGACCAGCGTGAAGTTGCGGTTGCTGAACAGGGTGAGCGGGAGCATCGGCTCCTCGACCCGCTGCTCGACGTAGCAGAAGGCGATCAGCGAGGCGGCGGCGAGCGCGGCCAGGCCGAGGATCTGCTTCGAGCCCCACGCGTACTCCTGGCCGCCCCAGGTGGTGATCAGGGTCAGCGCGACGATGCCGGTGGTGAGCAGGACGGCGCCGAGGTAGTCGATCCGGGCGGTGGAGCGGACCTTGGGCAGGTGCAGGGTGGCCACGACGACGGCCAGCGCGACGATGCCCAGCGGCAGGTTGATGTAGAAGATCCAGTGCCAGCTGAAGTGGTCGGTGATGAAGCCGCCGAGCAGCGGGCCGCCGATGGTGGCCAGGGCCATCACGGCGGCGAACATGCCCTGGTACTTGCCGCGGTCGCGGGGCGGGATCAGCGCGCCCATGATCGACATCACGCCGACCATCAGACCACCGGCGCCGAGGCCCTGGAGGGCGCGGAAGCCGATCAGCTCGCCCATGTTCTGGGAGAGCCCGGAGAGCGCCGAGCCGACCAGGAAGATCACGATCGAGGTGAGGAAGGTGCCCTTGCGGCCGTAGAGGTCGCCGAGCTTGCCCCAGATCGGGGTGGAGGCCGCCGTGGCCAGGGTGTAGGAGGTGACCACCCAGGCCAGGTGCTCGCCGCCCCCGAGGTCGCCGACGATGGTCGGCATCGCGGTGCCGACGATCAGGTTGTCGAGCATGGCGAGCAGCATGGTGACGACCAGGCCGGTCATCACCAGCCGGATCTCGCGGGGGGAGCGGACCTGCTCCTCGGTCGCCTTGGCGGCGGCTGCGGGGCCGTCGGGGGAGGCCTCCCCGGCTGCTGCGGCGGAGTTGTCCGCCGCGCTCCCGACCTGCTTCTGTGGCATTGCGCTTCTCCCAGGAGAGGGTGCCGATCGTCGTGTGACCATCGTACTTACTTGACGACCGGCTAGTTATACTTTCGTCGGCACGGTAGGTTGTCCTGAGCCGGGCGTCAAGCCGGTTTCGGCGGTGGACCCGTGGGCGGGGAGAATGGACCCAGGGGTGAGCGTCCGGACCGGTACTCGCCTACCGTCAACGCAGTCTGAGGCAGGCCAGGACGCCATGGGTACGACGCAGAGCCCCCGTAGTGACACTCGGGAGCGCATCATCCGGGTGGCGTTGGAGCTCTTCTCCGAGCAGGGGTACGAGCAGACCTCGCTGCGCGAGATCGCCGACCGCCTGGGCGTGACCAAGGCGGCGCTGTACTACCACTTCAAGACCAAGGACGACATCGTCCACGGCATCGTCGACAGCATGGCGGCGCCGATCGACGAGGCGATCGCCTGGGGCGAGCAGAAGCCGTGGTCGCCCGAGCTGCGCGACGAGCTGGTCCGGCGGTTCGCGGCCGGGATGGCCGAGCGGGCGCCGCTGCTGCGCTTCTTCCACGAGAACCAGCCCGCGCTGCGCGACTCGCCGTCCGGGCTGGAGTTCAAGGCGCGGATGATCGCGATGATCCGTCTGGTGCACGGTCCGGGCGCGAGCTACCAGGACCGCCTGCGCGCCAGCATGGCGCTGCTCACCATCAACTCCGCCCTGTTCCTGCTCAAGCAGGACCTCGCCGACGGGGAGGCGGCGCCCTGCGACACCGGGCCGCGGGTCGCGACCCTGGCGGAGAGCCTGTCGGCCGCCCTTGAGGTGTCGCTGGAGATCGCGGCCCTGATCGAGCCCAGGGACGTCTGAGGCGGCACCGGCCACGGCGAGTGGTGAACGACGACGGCAACGGCAGCGGCCGACCGGGGGGCGTACCCCGTCGGGCGCGGACGTTGGCGACGGCCCCCCGCGCGGCG
>NZ_JBHUSG010000060.1:0-56513 GCF_042673745.1 Kitasatospora sp. NPDC057015 | reverse complement strand
GGGCGTGCGTCCAGACGGGGGCACCTCCCGGCCGAAGGCTGGGGGAGGATGATCCGGCGTCGCGCGCCCGGCAAGATCCGCCGGACAGGCCCTAGTGGACGGCCCGCACCCGGTGCGCCAGCTCGGCCGCGGCGGCGGCCGGGTCGTCGGCGGCGGTGATCGCACGGACCACCACGATCCGGCGGGCGCCGGCGGCCAGCACCTCGTCGAGGTTGCCCAGGTCGATGCCGCCGATGGCGAACCAGGGGCGGTCCGTCACCTGCTTAGCCGCGTACGAGACCAGGCCCAGGCCGGGCGCGTGCCGACCGGGCTTGGTCGGGGTCGGCCAGACCGGGCCGGTGCAGAAGTAGTCCACCCCGGGTTCGGCGACGGCCGCGTCGACCTCGGACTCGGCGTGGCAGGACCGGCCGATCACCACGTCCTCGCCGAGGATCGCGCGGGCCGCCGCCACCGGCAGGTCGTCCTGCCCGAGGTGCAGCACGTCGGGGCCGGCCGCGTGCGCGACGTCGGCCCGGTCGTTCACCGAGAGCAGCTTGCCGTGGCGGCGGCAGGCGTCGGCGAAGACCTCCAGGTACTCCAGCTCCTGCCGGGCCTCCAGGCCCTTGTCGCGGAGCTGGACGATGTCCACGCCGCCGCCCAGCGCGGCGTCCAGGAACTGCTCCAGGTCGCCCTGCTCGCGGCGGGCGTCGGTGCACAGGTAGAGGCGGGCGTCGGCCAGCTGCGCACGGGCGCCGGCCGCCGCCGTGGTGCCGGCCGCCATCAGATCAGCATCGCCTGGGCGCGGCGCTTCACCTCGGTGCCGCGGTTCTCCTGCAGCGCCTGGATGGGGCTGCCGGGCAGCGACGGGTCCTCGGTGAACAGCCATTCGAGGATCTCCGCGTCGTTGTACCCGCAGTCGCGGAGCACGGTCAGCGTGCCGGACAGGTGCTTGACCAGGCCGGGGCCGTCGATGAAGGCGGCCGGCACCTGCAGCGACTTGTTCGGGCCGCGGCGGACGGCGATCAGGCCGCCGTTCTTGACCAGGTCGCGCACCTCGGTGACGCGGACACCCCACTGCTCCGAGATGTCGGGCAGGTACATCCACTCGGGGACAAGGTCTTCAATCTTCGCTTCGATCTCGCTCACGTCACCAGACTGCCACCTCGCCGGGCCGCCGCGCACCACACGCTCCCGCGCCGGCCCGCCCGGTGACGGAACATGACCGGCCGTGACCTTCCGTGACGGCGCGTTCCTCAGGCGAGGGCGGACTTCAGCGGGACGGCCGGGTCGGCGGCCAGCGCCCGGTCCAGCACGGCGCCGCGTTCCAGCAGGCGCCGGCCCTGGGTGAGGTCCCGGGGGCGGTCGACCGCCAGCAGGGCGCGCAGCTCGCCGCCGCGCAACCAGAGCACCGCCCAGGTCGGGTCGCCCGGCGCCCCGCGCCACAGCAGCTCGTCGCCCTCGGCGTGCCGGCCGGCGTACTGCACCATCCGTCCGAACTGCTCGGACCAGAAGTACGGCACCGGGTCGTACGGGGTGTCCGCCCCCAGCAGCGAGGCGGCCGCGGCCGCACCGGACTGCAGCGCGTGGTCCCAGTGCTGCACGCTGAGCCGGCCGCCGGCCCGGGCCGAGGGGTACGAGACGCAGTCGCCGGCCGCCAGCACGCCCGGCACCGAGGTGCGCAGCCGCTCGTCCACCAGGACGGCGCCGGAGGCGTCCAGCTCCACCGCCGAACCGGCCAGCCAGCCGGTCGCCGGCCGGGCGCCGACCCCGACCACCACCTCGTCGGCGGCCAGCCGGGCGCCGTCCGCCAGCAGCACCTCGTGCGGGCCGACCGAGGCCACCACCGCGCCGCAGCGCAGGTCGACGCCGGCCGCCCGGTACCAGTCGGCCATCGCCCCGCCGACCGCCGCGGGCAGCGCGCCCGGCACCGGGGCGGGACCGGCCTCGACCACGGTGACCTCGCAGCCCAGCGCCCGGGCCACGGTGGCGGTCTCGGCACCGATCCAGCCGGCCCCGACCAGCACGATCCTGGCGCCGGGACGCAGCAGCGCGCGCAGCGCCAGCGCGTCGTCCACGGTGCGCAGCAGGTGCGCGCGGTCGGCACCGGGCAGCGCGGTCGGAGCCGCGCCGGTGGCGATCACCAGGCTCCCGTAGGGCAGTTCGCCCGCGTCGGTGTGCAGCACGCCCGGCTCCAGGCCGGTGGCCCGGCGGCCGGTGACCAGGTCGACGCCGAGCCGGGCGTAGTCGAGGTCGAGGGTGGTGGCGTCGGCCTTGCCGAGCAGTACGTCCTTGGAGAGCGGCGGCCGGTCGTAGGGCGCGTGCGGCTCCTCGCCGAGCAGGGTGACCGGGCCCCGCAGGCCGCCCGCGCGCAGCGCGTTCACGCACTGCGCGCCCGCCAGTCCCGCCCCGACAACGACCACCCGGTCCGTGCTCCGCAGCTCTGCCACGGCGCCACCCTACCGACCGCCCCCGCCGGGGCGTCCACCCTTCGCACGCGCCTTCGGTCCGGAGGGCGGCCGGAGTTATGGTGGGTGCACCTCGACCGGCCGGCGCTCCCGGCGCCGGACGGTCCGTACCACGGGAGCCCGGCGTACCGGGCTGAGAGGCGGGCTGGCACGGCCTGCGACCGTCCGAACCTGATCCGGGTCATTCCGGCGAAGGGAGAGCAGCGACTTTGACACGCTTCAAGAGCGGCGCGAGGACGGACGTCCTGATCGTCGGCGGCGGCATCATCGGCCTCGCGGTGGCCTGGCGGGCCGCCCAGCGCGGCCTGCGGGTGGTCGTGGTCGACCCCGCGCACGGCGGCGGCGCCGCCATGGTGGCGGCCGGCATGCTGGCGCCGGTCACCGAACTGCAGTACGGCGAGGAGCCGCTGCTGAGGCTGGGCATGGCCTCCAACGAGCGGTACGCGGCGTTCGCCGCCGAACTGGAGGAGGCCTCCGGGCTGCCGACCGGGTACCGCGCCTGCGGCACCCTGGCCGTCGCCCTGGACTCCGACGACCGCGAGGAGCTGCGCGAACTCCACGCCTTCCACCGGCGCCTGGGCCTGGACTCGACCTGGCTCACCGGCCGCGAGTGCCGCCGGCTCGAACCGATGCTGGCGCCGGGCGTGCGCGGCGGACTGCACGTCGCCGACGACCACCAGGTGGACGGCCGGCGGCTGGCCGCCGCCCTGGTCGCCGCCTGCGAGCGGGCCGGTGCGGTGCTGCACCGGGCCGAGGTCGCCGAACTGCTGGTCACCGCCGACCGCGCCACCGGCGCCCGGCTGAGCACCGGCGAACGGCTGGACGCCGAGCGGGTGGTGCTCGCCGCCGGCCCGCACAGCCACCTGCTGCCCGGCCTGCCGGCGGGCGTGCTGCCCCCCGTCCGCCCGGTGAAGGGCCAGATCCTGCGGCTGCGGGTGCCCGCGGCCTACCGGCCGTTCCTGTCCCGCAACGTCCGTGCGGTGGTGCGCGGCCAGCACCTGTACCTGGTGCCCCGCGAGGACGGCGAGCTGGTGATCGGCGCGACCAGCGAGGAGCAGGGGTACGACACCACCGTGACCGCCGGCGGCGTGTACGAGCTGCTGCGCGACGCCCACGACCTGGTCCCCGGGATCACCGAGCTCCCCCTGGTGGAGACCTCCGCCGGGCTGCGGCCCGGCTCCCCCGACAACGCGCCGCTGCTCGGCCCGACCGCGCTGCCCGGCCTGGTCGCGGCGACCGGCCACTACCGCAACGGCGTCCTGCTCACGCCGGTGACGGCGGACCTGCTCGCCGACTACCTGGCCACCGGCGTGCTGCCGGACCTGGCCGCGCCGTTCTCCCCCGGCCGGTTCTCCACCGGCCCCACCTCCTTCGAACCCTCCCCTCCCGCAAAGGCCCTGGCATGACCGACATCTCACTCTCCGTCAACGGCGAGCCCCGGCGGGTGCCCGCCGGGAGCACCCTCGCCGAGGTGGTGGCCGGCGTGAGCGGCGCGCCGTCCGGCGTCGCCGCCGCGGTCAACGAGGCCGTGGTGCCCCGCGGCGCCTGGGCCGGGACGGCGCTCGCCGCCGGCGACCGGGTCGAGATCCTCACCGCCGTCCAGGGCGGCTGAGCGCCATGGCCGACCTGCGCCCCGACGAGGAAAAAGACGTCCTGACCATCGCCGGCACCGCCTTCGCCTCCCGCCTGATCATGGGCACCGGCGGGGCGCCGAGCCTGGAGGTCCTGGAGCAGGCGCTGCGGGTCTCGGGCACCGAGCTGACCACGGTGGCGATGCGCCGGGTCAGCACCTCCACCCAGGGCTCGGTGCTGGACGTGCTGACCCGCAACGGCATCCGGGTCCTGCCCAACACCGCGGGCTGCTTCACCGCGGGCGAGGCCGTCCTGACGGCCCGCCTGGCCCGCGAGGCGCTCGGCATCGACTGGGTCAAGCTGGAGGTCATCGCGGACGAGCGGACCCTGCTGCCCGACCCGATCGAACTGCTGGACGCGGCCGAAACCCTGGTCGACGACGGCTTCACCGTGCTGCCGTACACCAACGACGACCCGGTGCTGGCCCGCAAGCTGGAGGACGTGGGCTGCGCGGCGATCATGCCGCTGGGTTCGCCGATCGGCTCCGGACTCGGCATCCGCAACCCGCACAACTTCCAGCTGATCGTGGAGAGCGCGAACGTCCCGGTGATCCTGGACGCCGGCGCGGGCACTGCCTCGGACGTGGCCCTGGCGATGGAACTCGGCTGCGCCGCGGTGATGCTGGCCTCCGCCGTGACCCGCGCCCAGGACCCGGTGCTGATGGCCGAGGCGATGCGGCACGCCGCGGAGGCCGGTCGGCTCGCCCACCGCGCCGGGCGCATCCCCCGCCGCTTCCACGCCGAGGCCTCCTCCGCGATGGCCGGCCGGGCCGACCTCGACCACCGGGAGCGGCCGGCGTTCTGAGCGCCCCGGGCGGCCGGCGCTCCGAGCGGCGGGAGCGGCGGGAGCGGCAGGAGCGGCCGGCCGCGGAGCGCGACGGCGCGGGCGTGATCCGGTGCCGCCCGGCGCGGCCGCCCCGGTGACGGAACTGTCCCAAGCTCGGCACAAGCCGCCCCGGGCGCGGTGTCCGCCCGGGGCCGCCGGCGTGGGCGCCCCTACACTTCCCTGGTGGACATGGCACTGCACGACCCCCTGATCGGTACCCTGCTGGACGGCCGGTACCGGGTCGAGCAGCGCATCGCGACCGGCGGGATGGCCACCGTCTACCGCGGGACGGACACCCGGCTGGACCGGGTGCTGGCGCTCAAGGTGATGCACCCCTCGCTCGCCGGGGACGCCGACTTCACCGGGCGCTTCATCCGCGAGGCGAAGGCCGTGGCCAGGCTCTCGCACCCCAACGTGGTCAACGTCTTCGACCAGGGCGCCGACGGCGGGACGGTCTTCCTCGCCATGGAGTACGTCCCCGGCCGGACCCTGCGCGACGTCCTGCGCGACCGGGGCGCGCTGTCCATCCGGGCCGCCCTGGACATCCTGGAGCCGGTCCTGGCGGCGCTCGGCTCCGCGCACCGGGCCGGGCTCGTGCACCGGGACGTCAAGCCGGAGAACGTGCTGATCACCGACGACGGGCTGGTCAAGGTCGCCGACTTCGGCCTGGTCCGGCTGCTGAACGGCACCGACGGCGCGGTCACCGCCACCACCACGCCGACGGCCGGCGTGCTCGGCACGGTCGCCTACCTGGCGCCCGAGCAGATCCGGCCGGGCACGCCCACCGACCAGCGGGTGGACGTCTACGCGGCGGGCATCGTGCTCTACGAGATGCTCACCGGCGCCCGCCCGTACACCGGCGAGAACCCCGTCCAGGTGATCTACCGGCACCTGCACGAGGACGTCCCCGCGCCCTCCCTGGCCGTCCCCGGCGTCGGGCCCGGGCTGGACGCCATAGTGGCCGCGGCCGCGGCCCGCGATCCCGGCGCACGCCCGTTCGACGCGGTGGAGCTGCTCGCCGCGCTGCAGCGGGTGCGCCGCACCCTGACGCCGGCCGAACTGGACGCCGAGCCGCCCGCCTCCACCCGGCCGACGCCGGCGTACCCGACCACCGAGTCGACCTCGGTCATCCAGCCGGCCGTGCTGCACACCAGCGTGCTGGAGGTGCCCGCGGAGCTGATGGACGAACTGCTGGCCGCGCCGCGCCCGTACGACGAACCGGCCCCCGCCGGCGGGCGGGCGGACCGGCGGACCGGCGGCCCGCGCCGCCGTCGCGGGCCCCGCCTGCCCCGCCGCTCGCGGGCCGCGCTGGTCTGGGGCGCCGTGCTGGTCGTGGTGCTGCTGCTGGTCGGCGGGGCGACGTACGCACTGTCCGGCGCGGTGTACACGACGGTGCCCGGCGTGCTGGGCAAGAGCCGGGCGGAGGCGGTCTCCGTGCTGGACGGGGCCGGGCTCCGCGGCAGTTTCACCGAGGTGTACAGCGAGACCGTCCCGGCCGGCACGGTGGTCGACACCGACCCGGGGGTCGGGCGGCGCACCCGCAAGAGCGACCCGGTGGCGGTGACCGTCTCGCGCGGGCCCAAGCGGATCGCCGTACCCGAGCTCGCCGGCAGGACCCTGGACCAGGCGCGGCAGGCACTGGTCTCCGCGCAGCTGGCACCCGGCACCAGCAGCGAGCGGTACGACGACGCCGTCCCGCAGGGCTCGGTGATCAGCAGCTCGCCGGCGGCCGGCGAGCGGCTGCCGGAGAACACTCCGGTGTCGCTGGTGGTCAGCAAGGGCATGGTGCCCGTCCCCGACGTGGGCGGCATGACCAAGGACGAGGCGACGAAGGCGCTGACCGACGCCGGTTTCCAGGTGCAGAGCAACGGCCTGAACCTGTTCGGCACCGGCAAGGTCTCGGGCCAGAACCCGGCCGCGGGCCAGCGCCGCCCGCAGGGCAGCACGGTGGTCATCAGCTTCCCGCTGATCTGAGTGGCCCGGCGGCGTCCCGCGCCGCACGTACCGGCGGCGCGGCGCCGCGGCCCGGGTTGAGCCTTCACCCGAACGGCGTAGCGTGAATGGAGGGCCCCGGACGGGGCTTCGCACAGGCCGGTACCCCCGAGGAGTGGTCACCATGGCCGGGATCACCATCGACGACTTAAGAGAACGTACCCGGGGTGCCGTGATCACCCCCGGCGACAGCGACTACGACGAGGCCCGCAAGGTCTACAACGCCACGGCCGACCGACGGCCCGCAGCCGTCGTCCGGTGCGCCAACGCCGGCGACGTGATGGCCGTGGTCAACCACGCGCGGGAGAGCGGGCTGGAGCTCGCCGTCCGCGGCGGCGGGCACAGCGCGCCGGGCTTCGGCACCTGTGACGACGGCCTGGTGGCCGACCTCTCCGGCCTGCGCGGGGTGCGGGTCGACCCGGCGAACCTGACGGCCCGCGCCGACCCGGGGGCGACCTGGGGGGACTTCAACGCCGCGACCCACGCCTTCGGCCTGGCGACCACCGGCGGGATCATCTCCACCACCGGCATCGCCGGGCTGACGCTCGGCGGCGGCTTCGGGTACCTGTGCCGGTCCATGGGCATGACCTGCGACAACCTGCTGTCCGCCGACGTGGTGACCGCCGACGGCCGGTTCCTGACCACCGACGCGCAGCAGCACCCGGACCTGTTCTGGGCCCTGCGCGGGGGCGGGGGCAACTTCGGGGTGGTGACCTCCTTCGAGTACCGGCTCGCCCCGGTCGACACGGTGGTGGCCGGCCCGATGCTGTTCGAGCTCGACCAGATGGAGGGCATCCTGCGGTTCTACCGGGAGTTCGCCGAGGACGCTCCCGAGCAGCTCTTCCTGTTCCCCGGGTTCCAGACCGCGCCGCCGCTGCCGTTCATCCCCGAGGACCGGCACGGCGACGTCCTCGGCATCGTCGTGGTCTGCTGGTCCGGGCCGGCCGAGCAGGCCGACGCGGTGCTCCGGCCGCTGCGCGACCTGGCCCCCCGGGTCGCCGAGGCGGTCGGCCCGATGCCGTACCCGGCGATCAACGCCGCCTTCGACGCGCTGCTGCCGCCGGGCCTGCGGGAGTACTGGAAGGGCAGCTTCGCGACCGAGCTCACCGACGGGGTGATCGCGGCGCACCTGGAGCACGGGCCCAAGGTGCCCTCGCTCAGCTCCACCGTGCACATCTACCCGGTCACCGGCGCGCCGCAGCGGGTGGCGCCGGACGCGACCGCCTACGCGTACCGGGAGGCGTCGTTCTCGACCGTCATCCTGGGCGTGTGCGACGACCCCTCCGACGACGCGGCCAGCACCGCGTGGGTCCGGGACTACTACGCGGCCGTGTCGCCGCACTCCGAGCCCGGCGGGTACGTCAACTTCATGAGTGCCGACGACGGGGACCGCGTCGAGGTCAACTACCGGGGCAACTACGACCGGCTGGCCGCGGTGAAGCGCACCTACGACCCGGACAACCTGTTCCACCTCAACCAGAACATCCGGCCCGCGGCGGCCTGACCCGCCGGGCCGGCCACCGCCGGGGGCACGGGCTAGCGCAGCGGCCCGTCGCCGGGCTCCTCCTGGTAGGAGAACCGCTTCTCCTGCCAGGGGTCGGCGCGGTTGTGGTAGCCGCGCTCCTCCCAGAAGCCCCGGCGGTCGGCGCGCATGTACTCCACCGCGCGCACCCACTTGGGCCCCTTCCAGGCGTACAGCCCGGGCACCACCAGCCGGACCGGGAAGCCGTGCTCCACGGTCAGCGGCTCGCTGTTGTGGTGGGTGGCGAAGACCGTGCGGGCGTCGGCGAAGTCCTCCAGCCGGAGGTTGGCGCTGTAGCCGTACTCGGCCCAGACCATCACATGGGTGACGCCGGGCGCGGGGGGCACCTGTTCGAGGACGGTGGCGGCCGGCACGCCGGTCCATTCGTTGTCCAGCATCGAGAACCGGGTCACGCAGTGGAAGTCGGCGTGCACGGTGATCCGGGGCAGGGCGTTGAAGCCGGCGAAGTCCCAGCTGTGCTTCTCGGCCGAGGCGGTCGCCCCGAACACCTGGAAGTCCCAGGTCAGCGGCTTGAAACGGGGTACGGGTCCGTAGTGCAGCACGGGCCAGCCCCGTTGCGTGCGCTGGCCCGGGGGGAGTCTCGGGTCAGACGGCGGAAGTGGTTCTTGTTCGGACTGACCCATGACTCCATGGTGACAGACGGCGCGCTATGCCAGACGCACGCCCCCATCGGGCGCCCTACGCCGCTCGCACGGCGCAATGGTCGGCAAATCAGACAATCCGACACATGTCCGAGTGAGTGTGAACTTACTGGAAATACCGCCCACCGCGGTGCCAGGATGCGAGCAGCCGTGGTTCCCGGATGTACAGCAGGAAGGCAGCGCCATGAAGGGTGACCCCGAGGTCATCGAGTTCCTCAACGAGCAGCTCACCGCCGAACTGACCGCGATCAACCAGTACTTCCTGCACGCCAAGATGCAGGAGAACTTCGGCTGGACGAAGCTCGCCAAGTACACGCGGCACGAGTCCTTCGACGAGATGAAGCACGCCGAGACCCTCACCGACCGGATCCTCTTCCTGGACGGGCTGCCGAACTACCAGCGGCTGTTCCACGTCCGGGTCGGCCAGACGGTCAAGGAGATGTTCGAGGCGGACCGGCAGGTCGAGGTGGAGGCGATCGACCGCCTGCGGCGCGGAATCGTGGTGATGCGCGCCAAGAACGACGTCACCTCGGCGAACATCTTCGAGTCGATCCTCGCCGACGAGGAGCACCACATCGACTACCTGGACACCCAGCTGGAGCTGCTGGAGCGACTCGGCGAGCCGCTCTACCTGGCCCAGCTGATCGAGCAGCCGGAGTCCTAGACCCCGCCGCCGGAGGACCCGGCCGCCGAAGGACCCCACCGCAGGAGCCGGGAACCGCAGGCCACCGCAGACGCGGACCGGGGACGGAAAGCCGCAGGCCGAGGAGGCCCGGCCCGACGGGTCAGGCCGCGCGCAGCGGGGCCGGCTCCAGGGCGCGGACGGTCGACAACGGCGCCGGCCCGACCGGAACCGGCGCGGCGGACGGCTGCCCGGCTGCGCCGTCGGCCTCCGAGAGGCCGAGCTTGGCGGCCAGCCGCGCCGTCGGGCACGGCCGGGCGCCGTGCTCGCCGAGCAGGGCCTGGATGCGGCGCACGCACGAGCCGCAGTCGGTGCCGGCCTTGCAGCCCCGGGCTATCTGGCGGGGGCTGTTCGCGCCGGCGTCGATGGCCTTCTTCACCTGGTCCTCGGTGACCGCATGGCACATGCACACGTACATCGCGGTCGCTCCCAGATGGTTCGGGTCGGATCTCGGAACGAGTCCCGGATCGGGGCCCGTAAACGATCAACCAAGGCTTGCCTTAGCTCACTAAGCCTTACCTTACCCGCGGATCGGGGAAGGAAAAAGCCCCTCCGGGCTCGGGAATCCCGAATCCGGAGGGGCCTTCGTCACATCAGGGGCGCGCACCGCGGGTGCCGCGTCTCGCGGCGGCACCGTCACCGGCGCCGACGGGGGACGGGTCCACGGTCAGTGGCCGCCCCGGTACATCTCCGCCACCAGGAAGGCGAGGTCCAGCGACTGGCTGCGGTTGAGCCGCGGGTCGCAGGCCGTCTCGTAGCGCTGGTGCAGGTCGTCGACCAGCACCTCGTCGCCGCCGCCCACGCACTCGGTGACGTCGTCGCCGGTCAGCTCCACGTGGATGCCGCCCGGGTGGGTGCCGAGCGCGCGGTGCACCTCGAAGAAGCCCTTGACCTCGTCGAGCACGTCGTCGAAGCGCCGGGTCTTGTGGCCGCTGGAGGCCTCGAAGGTGTTGCCGTGCATCGGGTCGCAGATCCACACCGGCTGGGCGCCGGAGGCGGTGACCTTCTCCACCAGGGTGGGCAGGTGATCGCGGACCTTGCCCGCGCCCATCCGGGTGATGAACGTGAGCCGGCCGGGCTCGCGCTCGGGGTCGAGCCGCTCGATCAGGGTGAGCGCCTCCTCGACCGTGGTGGTCGGGCCGAGCTTGACGCCGATCGGGTTGCGGATCTTCGAGGCGAACTCGATGTGCGCCCCGTCCAGCTGCCGGGTCCGCTCGCCGATCCAGACCATGTGGCCGGACACGTCGTAGAGGTCACCGGTACGCGAGTCCACGCGGGTCAGCGCGGTCTCGTAGTCGAGCACCAGCGCCTCGTGCGAGGAGTAGAACTCGACGGTCTTGAACTCCTCGGGAGCGACCCCGCAGGCCTGCATGAAGGCCAGCGCGTTGTCGATCTCCTTGGCCAGCTTCTCGTACCGCTGGCCGGACGGGGAGTTGCGCACGAAGTCCTGGTTCCAGGCGTGCACCTGGCGCAGGTCCGCGTAGCCACCGGTGGTGAAGGCGCGGACCAGGTTGAGCGTCGCGGCGGACGCGTTGTACATCCGCTTGAGGCGCTCGGGGTCGGGGATGCGGGATTCGGGGGTGAACTCGAAGCCGTTCACCGAGTCACCCCGGTAGACGGGCAGGGTCACGCCGTCGCGGGTCTCGGTCGACTTGGAGCGGGGCTTGGAGTACTGGCCAGCGATCCGGCCGACCTTGACCACCGGCACGGAGGCGGCGTACGTCAGCACGGCGGCCATCTGCAGCAGGGTCTTGAGCTTGTTGCGGATCTGCTCGGCCGACACGCCGTCGAAGGCCTCGGCGCAGTCGCCGCCCTGCAGCAGGAACGCCTCACCACGCGCGACGGCACCGAGCCGGGCGCGCAGCTGGTCGCACTCGCCTGCGAAGACGAGCGGCGGATACGAGGCGAGGTCCGCAAGAGACTTGCGCAGCGCCTCAGGATCCGGCCATTCAGGCTGCTGCGCCGCGGGCAGGGACTGCCAGGTGTGGAGATTTGTCACGGTCACGTTGCCCAGGCTACGGGGTGTGACAACAGAATTGTGCGCGCTGCCCGATGGATGAGACGCGTCGTGGACATCGGCGTGACCGGCCTCACGTCCGCGGCGCATCCGCTACGCTCTGCACCATGAACGCGCCGCACACCTTCTCCTGGTGGTGGACCATCCCCGAGGTGGCCCACCGATAGCGCGTCCCTGACGACACGACGGCCGCCCCTCGGGGCGGCCTTCTGCGTATCCCGAGCAGTCGGCCCTCCCGGTAAGCGGAACCCAGCACCGCATCCCGAGCCTTCCCGGAAGGAAGCCGCACCGTGACCAGTCCCACAGAGCTGCTCGCCCGTCTCACCGCCCCCGGCGCCCCCGCCTTCGCGCTGCTGCACCGCCGCGCGCCCCGGCTCGCACCGGACACGGTGGAGGTGCTGCTCGGCACCGCGGGCTCCTACGAGCAGCTCGCCGACCTGCCGGTGCCCGCCGGCGCCCCGGCGGACGGGCCCCGGCACGACCTGCTGGCCCTCGTCCCGTACCGCCAGATCCGCGAGCGCGGCTTCGACGCGCACGACGACGGCACCCCGCTGCAGGCGATCTCGGTGACCGAGCAGTACGCGTTCCCGCTGGCCGAGCTGCTGCCGGCGCTGCCGCAGCTGCCGGTCTCGCTCTCCGGCGGCGGCTTCGACATCGACGACGAGAGCTACGCGGAGATCGTCCGACGGGTGATCCGGGACGAGATCGGTCGCGGCGAGGGCGCCAACTTCGTCATCCGGCGGGACTTCACCGCCACCCTGGACGGCTTCGGCCCGGCCCTGGCGCTGTCGCTCTTCCGCCGACTGCTGGAGCAGGAGCGCGGCGCGTACTGGACCTTCCTGGTGCACACCGGGGAGAGGATCCTGGTCGGCGCCTCCCCCGAGGTGCACGTGCGGCAGTCCGGCGGCACGGTCGTGATGAACCCGATCTCCGGCACCTACCGCTATCCGGCGGCCGGCCCCGACATCGACTCGCTGCTGGACTTCCTCCGGGACCCGAAGGAGCTGGAGGAGCTCACCATGGTGGTCGACGAGGAACTCAAGATGATGTGCACCGTCGGCTCCCTCGGCGGCCAGGTGCTCGGCCCGCGCCTCAAGGAGATGGCCCACCTCGCGCACACCGAGTACGAACTGCGCGGACGCACCTCGATGGACGTCCGCGAGGTGCTCAGGGAGACCATGTTCGCCGCGACCGTCACCGGCAGCCCGGTGCAGAACGCCACCCGGGTGATCAAGCGGTACGAGGGCGCCGGGCGCGGCTACTACTCCGGCGCGCTCGCCCTGATCGGCCGCTCCGCCAGCGGCGGACAGCTCCTCGACTCCCCCATCTGCATCCGCACCGCCGACATCGACCCGGCCACCGGCCGCCTCGTCGTCCGGGTCGGCGCCACGCTGGTCCGGCACTCCGACCCGCACTCGGAGGTCGCCGAGACGCACGCCAAGGCCGCCGGGGTGCTCACCGCGATCGGCGCCCGGCCGGCCCCCGCCCACCGGCTGCCGCGCCCCGGCGGGCCCCGGCTCTCCGACGACCACCGGGTGCAGGCCGCATTGGACGCGCGGCGCGCCGACCTGGCGCCGTTCTGGCTGCGGATGCAGGAGCCGGCCGTGACCTCCGAGCCGCTGCCGACCCTGGTCGTCGACGGCGAGGACACCTTCACCTCGATGCTCGCCCACCTGCTGACCTCGCTCGGCCACCAGGTCACCGTGCGGCGCTACGACACCCCCGGACTGCGCGAGCTGGTCGCCGCCCACCGCGGCCCGCTGGTGCTCGGCCCCGGCCCCGGGGACCCGGCCGACGCCGCCGACCCCAAGATGGCCCTGCTGCGCACGGTGGTCGCGGAGGCCCTCGCCGCCGTCCGGGCCGGCACCCGCACCGCGCCGCTGCTCGCCGTCTGCCTCAGCCACCAGCTGCTCTCGGCCGCCCTGGGCCTGCCGCTGGCCCGCAAGGCCGTCCCGTACCAGGGCGCCCAGGAGAGCGTCGACCTGTTCGGCGAGCGCCGGACGGTCGGCTTCTACAACACCTTCACCGCGCGCTGCTCGGACGCGGACGCGGCCCGGCTCGCCGCGGAAGGGGTCGAGGTGGCCCGTGACCCGGCCACCGGGGACGTGCACGCGCTGCGCGGCCCCGGCTTCGCCGGCCTGCAGTTCCACCCCGAGTCGGTGCTGACCCGGGACGGCATCGAGATCGTCGCCGGGCTGCTGGGCGGGGCGGGGGTGCGCAGCGAGGCCGGCGCCGTCATCGCCTGAGCCGGGGCACCGAAGCCGGGTCCGGGTCCGGGTCCGGGAGCCGCCGGACAGGAGCGGCGGGGGCGCGGGGACCGGGGGCGCGGACGGCCCCGCCCCCGCCCCGGCCGTCCGCGGGCGGAGCCGGACGCCCGCCGGACCGCGGAACGGGCCGTCAGACCTCGTCGTCCAGGCCCTGCTCGATCGCGTAGCGGACCAGCTCGACCCGGTTGTGCAGCTGGAGCTTGCCCAGTGTGTTCTGCACGTGGTTCTGCACGGTGCGGTGCGAAAGCACCAGCCGGTCGGCGATCTGACGGTACGACAGGCCCTTGGCGACCAGCCGCAGCACCTCCGTCTCCCGGGAGGTGAGCTGCGGTGCGGCCGGCGCGGAGACCGGGCCCGGCTCGGCCGCCAGCCGGCGGAACTCGCCCAGCACCAGACCGGCCAGCCCCGGTGTGAAGACGGCGTCGCCGACGGCCGTCCGGCGCACGGCGTCCAGCAGCTCCTCCCGGCCCGCCGACTTCACCAGGTAGCCGGTCGCACCGGACTTCACGGCCTCCAGCACGTCCGCGTGCTCGCCGCTCGCGGACAGCACCAGGACCCGCACCGACGGGTCCTGCCCGACCACCTGACGGCACACCTCCACGCCCGGCAGGCCGGGCAGGTTGAGGTCGAGCACCACCACCTGCGGACTGCACGCGCGGGCCCGGCGGACCGCCTCCTCGCCGTCCCCGGCGGTCGCGACCACGTCCAGGCCCGCCTCGGCCAGGTCCCGGGACACCGCCTCGCGCCACATCGGGTGGTCGTCCACCACCATCACCCGCAGCGCCGCCGCCTGCTCCACCGTCATGCTCCCTCCCTGGGGACCCGCAGTTCGACCTCGACGCCCTCGCCCGGCACCGAGTACAGCTCGGCGGTGCCGCCGAGGTCCAGCAGGCGGCCCCGGATCGACTGGGAGACGCCGAGGCGCCCGCTGCGCTCGGCCTCGCCGAGGCGCCCGGCCGCGAAGCCGGGCCCGTCGTCCCGGATGCTGACCGTGACGGCCTGCGGCTCGTCCTCGACCAGGATCCAGGCCCGGGCGGCGGGGCCCGCGTGCCGGTGCACGTTGTCCACGGCCGCGCCCACCGCTGCGGCCAGCTCCGCGGCGACCGGCCCCGGCAGCAGCACCGGCGTGCCGGGCGCGGAGACGGTGACCCGCTCGCCGGCGTACGGGGTCACCAGCGCGCGCAGGTCCTCCTGCTCGGCCCCGCCGCGCTGCCGCGGCAGCGGCCCGCCGGCCATCAGCGCGCGCAGCGCCCGCTCCTGTTCGCCGGCCAGCCGGCCGAGTTCGGCGAGCTGGCCGCCCGGCCCGGCCGCCTCCGGCTCGCTGCCCCGGCGCTGGACCAGCGCCAGCACCTGCAGCACGCCGTCGTGGATGTCGCGGGAGAGGCGCTCGCGCTCGCGGGTGGCCGACTCCACCTGCAGGGCCCGGGTGAGGGCGGCCTCGCTGGCCCGGGCGAGTTCGATGACGTACCCGATGGCGCAGCCCGCCACCATCAGCAGCACGATGTTGTGGACGTTGTCGCCGGTGAAACCGCCGTGCCCGAAGATGTTGGCGACGCCGATCAGGGTGCCCGCGAAGGCCGCCGGGCGCCAGCCGCCCTTGGCGGCGAAGCCGAGCACCGTGCCGGCCGCCCAGATCGTCGGCAGGGTCGGTGCCCCGGCCTGGATCCGGGCCGGCGCGTCGACCAGGCCGCTCATCACCACGCCGGTCATGGTCAGCGTCAGGTCCGTGCCGAGCACGGGCCAGGTGCACCGCTGCGGGCCGGCGAAGGAGCGGATCGTGGCGAGGGTCCAGAGCGTCAGCGCGCCCAGGTAGATCCAGCCCGCCACGGGGTGCAGGAAGTCGTGGAAGGAGTTGAGGTAGCGCAGCAGCGCGTAGCCGAGCGCGAGGACGCGGAAGTAGCTGATCGCGCGCCAGAGCGGCAGCTCGACGGACATCCCGCCGGCGGCCACGGCGCCGCCCAGGCCGGTGGGACCGCCCGGGCCCGCGCCGGTGGCGGGCCGCGCCGGTGGCGGGCCGGCGGCGGGCCGCGCGAGTGCTCTGCCGGTCCCGGCGTCGCCGGTCCCCCTGCCGTCCGTCATTAGCCCTCCCCTGGCGGTGGCCAGGGCTCGTCCGACGACGCGCGCGCGGCGGGAATCGTCGGACAGGCCCTAGGCCGTGCCGCTGTCCTTCCGGTCCTCGGCCTGCGCCGCCTTCTCGGCCTCCGCCTTCTCGGCCCGGGCCTTCTCCGCGGCGGCCTGCTCGGCCTCGACCCGCTCGGCCTCGGCCTTCTCCGCCTTCAGCGCGGCCTGCTCGGCCTTCTGGGCGGCCTTGCGCTCCGCGTCGGTGCGCTTCTTCTCGTCGGCGATCTGCCGCTTGGCGGCGGTCGCGTAGATGTCCACGTACTCCTGGCCGGAGAGGCGCATGATCTCGTACATCACCTCGTCCGTCACCGAACGCAGGATGAACCGGTCGTTCTCCATCCCGTGGTAGCGGGAGAAGTCGAGCGGGCGGCCGATCCGGATGCCGGGGCGGATGCCGAAGTTCGGGACCACCTGGCCGGGCGGCTGCACCTTCTCGGTGTCGATCATCGCGACCGGGATCACCGGCGCGCCGGTCGCCAGCGCGACGCGGGCCAGACCGCCGACCTTGCCCCGGTACAGCTTGCCGTCGGGCGAGCGGGTGCCCTCGGGGTAGACGCCGAACAGCTCGCCCCGCTCGATCACCGCGACGGCGCTGCGGATCGCCGCCTCGCCGGCGCCGCGGACGCCGGAGCGGTCCACCGGGAGCTGGCCGACGCCCTTGAAGAAGGCGGCGGTGAGCTTGCCCTTCAGCCCGGGGGTGTTGAAGTACTCCGCCTTGGCGATGAACGTCACCCGGCGCTTCATCAGGGCGGGCAGGAAGAAGGAGTCCGAGAAGGAGAGGTGGTTGCTCGCGATGATCGCGGCACCCTCTTCGGGGATGTTCTCCGCCCCCTCCATCCACGGCCGGAAGAAGATCCGTAGCAATGGCGCGACGATCATCTTCATCAGTCGGTAGAACAACGCCGGGCCTCCTGTTTAGCGGACCGGTCGATCCTAATGCCCAGCGGCCCTCCGCAGTGCCGCGCCCCGCCTCCGCGTGCTGCCCGGCGACTCCCGGCGGGGTGTACGAGCCGCCCCGACGCGTGGGACGATGCGGCTCCGGCGCTCCCGCCCGGGCCACCCGCGCGGTCCCACCCGCCGCGCGCACGCGAAGGAGCCACCGCTGATGCCGCTGCTGCCCGGCGCCGAACCGTACCGCCACCAGGGCGGCTCCGTCGGCGTGCTGCTCTGCCACGGCTTCACCGGCTCGCCCCAGTCGCTGCGCCCCTGGGCCGAGCACCTGGCCGGGGCCGGTCTGACGGTCTCGGTGCCGCTGCTGCCCGGCCACGGCACCCGCTGGCAGGACATGCAGCTCACCCGCTGGGAGGACTGGTACGCCGAGGTCGAGCGGGAGTTCCTGGCGCTGAGCGAGAGCTGCGAACAGGTCTTCGTGTTCGCCCTGTCGATGGGCGGCTCGCTGGCCCTGCGGCTGGCGGCCGTGCACGGGCCCGCGGTGGCCGGCCTGGTGCTGGTCAACCCGTCGGTGCGCTCGGACAATCCGGCGAGCGTGCTGCTGCCGCTGCTGCGGCACCTGGTGCCGAGCCTGCCCGGGGTGGCCAACGACATCGCCCTGGAGGGCTCCCGGGAGACCGGCTACGACCGCACCCCGCTGCACGCGGCCTGGTCGCTGTCCCTGCTCTGGAAGGACGTGCAGGCCAGGCTGCCGCAGGTGCGCCAGCCGGTGCTGCTCTTCCACAGCCCGCAGGACCACGTGGTCTCGCCGGCCAACTCGGAACTGGTGCTCGCCCGGATATCCTCGACCGACGTGGCGGAGCGGCTGTGCGAGCGCAGTTTCCACGTCGCGACGCTGGACCACGACGCGGCGGAAATATTCGGGGCGAGTCTGGACTTCATCCGACGACTGGCCCCCTCGTACGCGGCGGGTGCCACCCGGGTCGAATCCGACGATCACCAAGGCTGAAGGGCCGGAAGTGCACGAGAGCAGCACGGCGGGCAGTGGGGACGAGCCACCCCGCGAGGACGGTCTGAAGGAAGCCACCGAGAAGCCGGCGGACGAGCGCCCCGACGCCGGTGAGGCGGACCCGGGCACGGCCGGGGCCGGCTCCGGCCAGGACGGCGCCGCCCAGGGCGGCACCACCACCGGGACGGGCACCGGCGCCACCTCCGGCCCGGGTGCCGGCTCCACCGACGGGACGAGCGGCACCGACGGGACGGGCGGCACCGAACCCGGCGCCGCGCCCCCGGCCCGGCGGATGCCCGAGCGCACCCAGGCCGAGCAGGACGAGATCTTCGCCGCGCTGGTCGCGCAGTTCGACGAGCCGGCGGCCGGCGGCCTGAACAGCCCCGACTGGCCCGAGGGCGAGAACCTCCGGGGCAGACGCGACGTCAAGGGCGGCGCCGGGCCGACCTCGGCCGACCTCGCCGACCTGGCCCCCCAGCCGCGCCCCCGCCCGTCCCAGCCGGTCGTCCCGGCGGCCGGCCCGCGCGACTACGAGGCCGCGGAGGACCCGGACGAGGGCCACTTCGTCCCGCCGGAGCCCCCGCCGCTCCCCGAGGCCGACGTCACCGCCAAGTTCGCCTGGCTCGCCGTCCTGGGCGGGCCGGCCCTGCTGCTCTTCGACGCGGTGTTCTGGCAGGAGGTCGCCGGCTGGCCGGCCTGGGTCGGCGTCACCGCCTTCCTCGGCGGCTTCGTCACCCTGGTCGTCCGGATGAAGGACCGCGACGAGGACGAGCCCGAGGATCCGCACGGCGGCGCGGTCGTCTGACCGTCGGCTGCTCCCCCGGTGGACGTCGGCCACCGACCGCCACCCACCGGCCACCGACCACCAGCCACCGACCGCCGACCACCGCCCTCATCGGCGCGGCCCCCGCGGACTACGGCGCCGGGATCTCCAGCACGGCGAGGACGGGCAGGTGGTCGGTGGCGGCCCGCAGGTCGGCCTCGGTCACCCCGGGCAGGCCGTGCGGGACGCCGCAGGCGAGGACGCGCACGCCGGGCGTCGCGAAGACCGCGTCGATGCGCTGGTAGGGGTTGTCGGGGACGGACGTGAAGGTGCCGCCCCAGGGCGCGGTCGGGTGGGCGTCCTGGAGCCGCCCGGCGAGCAGTCGCCAACCCGGGCCGTCGGGGTGCTCGTTGAAGTCCCCGGCGATCACGCCGTGCTCGCCCGGCGCGAGCTGGCCGGTGAGCGCCTCGAACTGGGTGCGGCGCTCCGTCTCGTCCAGGCTGAGGTGGCAGCTGGTGACCGAGAAGGGCGCGCAGCCGCCGATCCGGACGACCGCGGTGGCGAAGCCGCGGGCGTGCAGGCCGCGGGTCTTGGGCAGCAGCCGGTCCCGGACGGCGAGGACCTCGACGCCCGGACGGCCGAGCAGCAGCGGACCGGCGGCGGCGCGCCCGCCGCCGGAGAGGACCACCGTGCCGGTGTCCCGGGCGAGCCGCTCCGCCTGGCCGCGCGGGCGCCAGTAGCGGGGGGACTCCTGGACGCAGACCAGGTCCGGCTCGCAGGCCCGGACGACGCGGGCGAGGGCCCGGCGGTCGTCGCGCAGGGAGCGGATGTTGTAGCCGAGCACGCGCACCCGACGGCCGCCGTCCGGCCCGGGGCCCGAGGGTGGCAGGGCGGGGAGCGCCTGGCGCGGCGCCGGGCCGGGGGGTCCGGGCTGGTCGGTCACGCTGGGGTCCCTCCTTCGCCGCGGGCGGTCCGCACGGCGGGCGGTCCGCCCGACACGATAGGCCCGTACCGCGCCGCCGGGGGCGTGAAACGCCGCGACGGCGGGGCGGGGACCCTCTCCCGGCCCAGGGCTGGGGAGGGTCCCCGCCCCGCCGTCGGCGGAGCGGGGGGCCGCCCGGCCGGGTGGGGCCGGGCGACCGTCCAGGTGCTGCGTCAGACCGTGCGGGCCAGGTCGGCCGCGCCGGCGATGCCGGCGGCCGAGCCCATCGAGGCCAGGACGACCTCGGCGCGCGGGCGGTGGACGCCGCCGGTGAGGTAGCGCTGGAAGGCCTTGGAGACCGGGTCGAGCAGCAGCCGGCCGGAGTCGGAGACGCCGCCGCCGAGCACGAAGACGCCCGGGTCGAAGAGGGCGGCGAGGTCGGCCATGCCGCGGCCGAGCCAGTCGGCCAGCTCGTCGTAGCACTCCAGCGCCAGCGGGTCGCCGTCCTCGGCCGCCTCGGTGATGTGGATGCCCCGGATGGTCTCGGCGACGCCGTCGTTGAGCTCCAGCATCCGCTTGCCGCGCACCGGGTCGGCGGCGGCCTTCTCGCGGCCGTAGCGGCGCAGCGCGCGGCCCGAGCCGTACTGCTCCCAACAACCCTTGCCGCCGCAGCCGCAGAGCAGGCCGTCGGGGACCATGTTGAGGTGGCCGATCTCGCCGGCCACGCCGAAGCGGCCGCGGTGCAGGCGCCCGTCCAGGACGATGCCGCCGCCGATGCCGGTGCCGACGGTGATCAGCACCATGTCGCTGTGGGCGGCCGCGGCACCGAAGCGGAACTCGGCCCAGGCCGCGCAGTTGGCGTCGTTCTCGACGACGGTCTCCAGACCGGCGAGCTCCTCGATCCGGGCCTTGAGCGGCTCGTTCTCCCAGTCGATGTTGGGCGCGAAGATCACCGTGGAGCGGTCCCGGTCGACGAAGCCGGGGGCCCCCACGCCCACCGCAGCCACGTCCGGGTGCTGCTCCTTGAGCTCGCGTACTGCCTGCGCGATTGCGTCGACCGCCCACTGGGGGTCGGCCGGGGTGGGTACCCGGGTCCGGGCCAGGATCTCGCCTGCCTCGTCGACCACGCCGGCCGCAATCTTGGTACCGCCGACATCGACGCCGATGGTCAGAGCCATGTGTCCCTCAGCTATTCATCTCGTTCCCGCTGGACGGAAAGGTACCGTCCAAACCTGCTCCCGTACACACCGGCGCCTACATTATCCGAAAGCAATCCCGCGGGAACATGGCTGTTCGCTTTCAAAAGTCGTACGTTTCGAATCGCTCCGTCAGCTCTCGTCCGCCCTGAGTAACCATGCCTGACCTGGCGATTCACTCCTTGACGGACGGTCCGTCAGGCGTGTCGAGGTCGATGCGCTCACTGCGGGCGCTGTCCCCGGCCGACCACCGGCGCTCGTGGCCGGCGACGGCGGCGCGGTAGGCCGCGAGCAGCTCGCCACCGGCGGTGGAGAGGTGTCCGTAGACCTCGGGGTGCTTCTCGCGCAGCGCGCCCGGGAGGTCGGACAGCGCGCCCAGCGCGCCGCCGGAGGCGAGCGAGCCGAGCGATCCGAGGGCCGCGGCGGCGAACTGCGGCACCCCGGCCTCCTCCGCCTTCTCGCCGACGGCCTTGGCGAACCGGCGGACCTCGTCCACCAGGGGGCCGAATTCGGATCCGAAGGGATGCTCCTTCCCGGCGGCGCCCTCGCCGCTCCCGGCGTCCCGGCCGCGGCCCTCGCCCTCGGGGGCCGCGCCCCGGCCCGTACCCGCACCGGCGGCGCTCTCCTCGGCGGGCCGGTCCGTCCGGTCGTCGGCAGTGGTCATCGCGGGCGCCTCCTCAGCTGCGGCCGCACCCGCGGCCGCCTCCCCTCCGACGCTACCGGAAAGGGCCGCTCAGCCCCGGGGCCAGAGCGCCGGATCAGGCGCGAAGCGCACCGCGAGCTCCCCGTCGCACAGCGCGGCCCCGGTGACGGTGCAGCGGCGCAGGGCCGACGGCAGCGCCAGGATCCGACGGTACGCACCGATGCCGACCACCAGCTCGTCGCCGCGCCGGACCAGGTCCAGATCGGCCCGGTCCGCGCCGGGCAGGGCCAGCCGCCAGACCAGCAGGCCCTCCTCGGCCCGGCGGTCCTCGACGGTCCAGGCGGCCGGGGCGGCGGGGGCGGGCCCCGGGCCGTCGCCGTACAGCTCGTCGGCCACGCCCTCCAGCGCCACCTCGGGGAGGGTGCCGACCAGCAGCGGCACGTCCAGTTCGGCGGCGAGGGCGGCCAGCAGGCCCTGCTGGCGGCCGGCCAGGGCGGCCAGCCACGGGTCCGGCGAGCCGGCCGCGGCGGCCGGCAGCGCGCGGTGGGCGACCACGGCGTCGGGCCGCAGGCCGTGCAGGGCGAGGCCGGCCCGGATCCGCCGGAGCTCCTCGAAGGGGTGCGACTCGGCCGCGACCACGAGGCGTACCGAGGTGCCGGGCGCGGTGACGGCGGCGCGGGCCTCGGCGAGGGCGGCGGTGGCCCTGGAGCGGGCCTCGTAGAGCCACTCGGCGGGCATCGGGACGCCGGCGACGGCGGCCAGCAGCGGGCGCAGCGCGCGGGCGGCCTGGCGCTGCTCGGGGACCAGCCGGGCGAGGTAGCGCTCCAGCTGCTCGGGCAGCGCGAGGGTGGCGATCAGCTCGGCGGGCGGCGGGGCGGCGACCACCAGCACCTCGGCGTCGCTGCTGTGCAGGGCCCGCAGCAGGGCGAGCCGGGAGGTGCCGGGGAGGGCGGTGAGCTCCTCCGGGTCCAGCGGGTCGGCGCCGAGCAGGTCGAGGGCGGGCTTCAGCCGGCCGCCGACCGCGTCCAGGGCGTGCCGGAAGGCCGCCTGCTCGTCGATCCGGGCGACGGTCAGCCCGGGGGCGTAGTCGGCCGGTTCGGCGCCCAGGCGGGTGCCGAGCACCTCGTCCACCCGGCGGTGCGGGTCGTCGGCGGCGAGCAGCAGGGTGCGGTGGCCCTGCCGGGCGGCGTGCAGGGCGGTGGCGGCGGCGACGGTGGCCGCCCCGCCGTCCCCGCTGACCAGGACGGTGCGGGCCGGGGCCGTGCGGCCGGCCGGGGTGGGGTCGGGGCTGCTCGCCGTCATGGCCGGTGGTCCTCCGTCAGCCCTCGACGCGCTTCTTCAGACCGGCGAGCGCGCGGTCGATGATGACCTTCTCGGCCTTGCGCTTGATCATGCCGAGCATCGGGATCTTGACGTCGACGGCGAGCTGGTAGGTGACCTCGGTGGCGTCACCGAGCGGGGCCAGGGTGTAGGAGCCGTCGAGGGTGCGCAGCATCTGGCTCTTGACGAGGGTCCAGCCGACCTCGCGGTCGCCGTCCCAGGTGTAGGCGAGCACGTGCTCGTCGCGGATGGCGCCGGCGTCGAGCAGCAGGCGCACCTCGGCGGCCCGGCCGTCGTCGCCGGTCGCCAGCACCTCGATCTCCTTGACCTCGCCGGTCCAGGCCGGGTAGGCCGCGAAGTCGGCGATCACGGCCATGACCTCGGCCGGGGTCGCCTCGATGGTGATGCTCGCCCTGGTGTGCTCCGCCATTGGAATGGCCCTCCGCGTGGTCCCGTGTGCGCCGGTCGGCCGTGCGCGCCCAGGGCAGGCTACCGCGATCGGCGAACCGCTCGGCCCACGGCCCGTCAGCCGGCCACGGGGGCTACCGGCAGGTCACCGGGACGCTGCCGTAGGGTGCCATTCGAACGACCCGGCCCCGGCCGGGCCGGGTGCGGCGCGGGTGTGACACTTCGAACACCGGGGCCGACCCCCCTGGTCGAACCCACCTACCGGGCAGTAACGTCCTGGCGTCCCGCAGCGTCGCGAACGAGGAGCAGTCTTGCTCGACTTCAGCCTTCCGGCCCTCTACCAGGTACCGAGCGGCGGTAACCTCTCCGACCTGGTGCACCAGAACGCCGAGCAGCACCCGGGTGTCGCGGTGCTCAGCCGCAAGGCCGACGGGCAGTGGAGCGACCTGACCGCCGCACAGTTCCTGGCCGAGGTGCACTCCGCGGCCAAGGGCCTGATCGCCGCCGGCATCGCCCCCGGCGACCGGGTGGGCGTGATGTCGCGCACCCGCTACGAGTGGACCCTCCTCGACTTCGCGATCTGGTCGGCCGGCGCGATCACCGTGCCGGTGTACGAGACCTCGTCCGCCGAGCAGGTCGAGTGGATCCTCGGCGACTCCGGGGCCGTCGCCGTGGTGACCGAGACCGACTCCCACGCCGCCGTGGTCGAGCAGGTCCGCGAGCGGCTGCCCGCACTGCGGCAGACCTGGCAGATCGAGCGGGGCGCGCTGGCCGCACTGGCCGAGGCCGGGGCCCAGGTCGCCGACGCCACGGTGACCGAGCGCCGCTCGGTGCCGACCGCCGACTCGATCGCCACCATCGTCTACACCTCGGGCACCACCGGACGCCCCAAGGGCTGCCAGCTCACCCACGGCAACTTCCTGGCCGAGCTGGGCAATGTGACGGCCCGCCTGGAGCCGCTGTTCCGGACGGGCGAGAGCTCCGTCCTGCTCTTCCTGCCGCTCGCCCACGTGCTCGGCCGGATCGCCGAGATCGCCGCCGCGATCGCCCCGATCAAGCTCGGCCACGTGTCGGACATCAAGGACGTCACGGCGGAGCTGGCCTCGTTCCGTCCGACCCTGATCCTGGGCGTGCCCCGGGTCTTCGAGAAGGTCTTCAACACCGCGCGGGCCAAGGCCCAGGCGGACGGCAAGGGCAGGATCTTCGACCGGGCGGCCGACACCGCCATCGCGTACAGCCGGGCGCTGGACCAGGGCGGCGCGGGCCTGGGCCTGAGACTGAAGCACGCGCTCTTCGACAAGCTGGTCTACAGCAAGCTGCGGGCGGCCCTGGGCGGCCGGGCCACCCACGCGATCTCCGGCGGGGCCCCGCTCGGCGAGCGGCTGGGCCACTTCTACCGCGGCATCGGCTTCACCGTCCTGGAGGGCTACGGCCTGACCGAGACCTGCGCGGCCACCGCCTTCAACCCGCACGACAAGCCGAAGATCGGCACCGTCGGGCAGCCGCTGCCGGGCTCCGCCGTGCGGATCGCCGAGGACGGCGAGGTGCTGCTCAAGGGCCCGCAGATCTTCACCGGGTACTGGAACAACCCCGCGGCCACCGCCGACGCCCTGCGGGACGGCTGGTTCGCCACCGGCGACCTGGGCACCCTGGACGACGAGGGCTACCTGTCGATCACCGGGCGCAAGAAGGAGATCATCGTCACCGCCGGCGGCAAGAACGTCGCCCCCGCGGTGATCGAGGACCGGATCCGGGCGCACGCGCTGGTCGGCGAGGTCATGGTGGTCGGCGACCGCAAGCCGTTCATCGCCTGTCTGGTCACGGTGGACGAGGAGTTCTTCCCGAGGTGGAAGGCGGCCAACGGCAAGCCCGCCACCGCCACCGTCGCCGAGCTGCGCGAGGACGCGGACCTGCTGGCCGCCCTGCAGTCGGCCGTGGACGACGGCAACGCCGCCGTCTCGCACGCCGAGGCGGTGAAGAAGTTCCGCGTGCTGGACACCGTCTTCTCCGAGGCCAGCGGGCACCTGACGCCCTCGCTCAAGCTCAAGCGCAACCTGGTGCTGAAGGACTTCGCGGCGGACGTGGAGGCGCTCTACCGGCGCTGACGGCTCCCCGCAGCGGGTACGCGTACGGCCCGCCCGGTCACCAGGACCGGGCGGGCCGTACGCGTACCCGCGGGGGCCGGCTCAGGCGGACAGCAGCGAGGTCAGCCGCCCGGCGAGCAGGTCCCAGCGCCAGGAGCGGTCGACCCAGCGCCGCCCGGCCTCGCCCATCCGCCGGCGCAGCGCCTCGTCGTTCAGCAGCCGCACGATCCGCTCGGCCGTCTCCGGCACCGAGCGGCCCGGCACCACGTACCCGGTCTCGCCCTCCAGCACCGCGTCCGGCGCGCCGCCCGAGTCGCCCGCCACCACCGGCAGGCCGGTCGCCGAGGCCTCCAGGTAGACGATCCCGAGCCCCTCGACGTCCAGGCCGCCGCGGCGGGTGCGGCAGGGCATCGCGAAGACGTCCCCCGCGCCGTAGTGCGCGGGCAGCCGGGCCCACGGCACCGCGCCGGTGAAGCGCACCGAGGCGCGCAGGCCCCGGGCGTCGACCAGCTTCTCCAGGTCGGCGCGGTAGGGGCCGCCGCCGACGATCAGCAGGACGGCGTCCGGCACGGCCGCCAGGATCTGCGGCATCGCCTCGATCAGGGTGTCCTGCCCCTTGCGCGGCACCAGCCGGGAGACGCAGACCACCACCGGGCGGTCGGCGAGGCCCAGCTCGCGGCGCACCTCGGCGCCGCCGGAGTCCGGGTTGAAGCTCCGCTCGTCCACGCCCGGCGGCAGCTGCACCATCCGGGCGGCGGCCTCCGGTCCGACGGCGGCGGCGATCCGGGAGCGGGTGTACTCGCCGAGGAAGGTCAGGGTGTCGGTGGTGGCCCCGATCCGGCGCAGCAGCTGCCGGGAGCCGGGCAGCTGGGCCCAGGCGGCCTCGTGCCCGTGGGTCATCCCCAGCAGGCGCCCGGCGCCGGCGCGGCGCAGCGTCGGCGCCATCAGCCCGAGCGGGGCCGCGGCGCCGAACCAGACCGAGTCGCAGCTCTCGGCGCGGAGGATCTCGGCGGCCCGGCGGGTCACCCGGGGTGTGGGAACCATCACCTTCGTCCGGTCGCGGATCACGGGGAACGGCTGCTCGGCGTCGAACCTCGCGCACTCCTCGCCGTCCCCCCAGGAGGAGGCGTACACCACCACGCTCCCGGCGGGCTGACGCACCGCCATGTTGTGGACGAAGGCCTGGATACCGCCGGGCCGCGGCGGGAAGTCGTTGGTGACGATCAGGGTCTTGTGCATCGGGCCACGGCTCGCTCGGTCGGGGGGGTGCTCGGTGTACCGCTCGGTGATCCGTACGATAGGTCACCACCACGACCGGCCGGGAACGGAACCGCCCACGGCAACCGTTTCCTCCCGGGGTCCGTCCCTCAGTACAGGTGCCGCGGCCGGCTGGTTCCAGCGCCGACCGCAGGTGCTCCCGGCGTCGCGCGACGCCCGGGGCGGGACTCGGAGACGAACGCGAGACGAACGAGGGAGCGCAGTGGAGTTGGCCCCGGCCGGTACGCCCGGCAGATCAGGCAGCGCCGACGGCGCCGAGGCCGCGTCCACAGCACCCGCAGCAGCCCCGGTGCCCGCGCCACCGGCCTCCCGGGCTCCCCGGCCGGCCGGTGGGGCGATGTGGGCGCTCGGCGTGGCGTGGCTGGCCACCAGGGTGCTGCTGCTGCTGATGGTCACCGGCGTGCTGAAGCCCGGTGGGGACATCACCGCGGACGTCTCGGTGATCTACCACGGCTGGTACGGCGTCCTGCAGACCGGGACCTTCCCGCTGGACGACGTCACCTGGCAGTACCCTCCCGGCGCGGCCGTGGTGATCCTGCTCCCCGGCCTGCTGCCCTGGTCGTACCTGGTGTCCTTCTGGGTGCTCTGCGTCGTGGTGGACGCCCTGACGATGGGCCTGCTGATGCGCGCGGGCCTGCGCCCGGGCCGCAGCTACAGCGGGGCCTGGCTCTGGGTCGCCGGGGTGCCGCTGATCGGGCCGATGCTCTACAACCGGTACGACATCATGGTCACCGCGCTGGCCGTGGCCGGGCTGCTGGCCATCCTGCGGCGCCCGGCGATCGGCGGCCTGCTGCTGGGCCTGGGCGGGATCATCAAGGTCTGGCCGCTGCTGGCCCTGATCGGCACCCCCGGCGGCCGCCGCACCCGCCGCTCCTGGACCTCCGCCGCGGCGACCGCGGGCAGTCTGGGCTTCCTGCTGGCCGCCGGGATGAACGGCGCCTTCGAGTTCCTGAAGTTCCAGAAGGACCGCGGCATCGAGGTGGAGTCGCTCGGCGCGATGCCGCTGCACTTCGCCCGGATGGCCGGCACCTGGAACGGCCAGGTGAAGATGAACTACGGCTCGACCGAGATGCTCGGGCCGTGGGTGGACGTCATCTCCAAGGTGATGGTGGCCGGCACCCTGGTCGGCTTCGCCTGGCTGCTGTTCTGGCGGCTGACCGCCAAGCGCCGCACCGCCGCCACCACGTACGACGCCGCGCTCGCCGCGCTGCTGGTCTTCACCGTGACGAGCCGGGTGATCAGCCCGCAGTACATGGTCTGGCTGGTCGGCGTGGCGGCGGTCTGCCTGAGCGTCCGGGCGACCAGCCAGCGGCCGGTGGCGCTGCTGGTCCTGCTGGCCGCCCCGCTGACGCAGCTGGAGTTCCCCCTGCTGTTCGGCCAGGTGGTCGCCAGCCACACCTGGGGCGTGGTCGTGCTGACCCTGCGCAACCTGCTGCTGCTCGTCGCCACCGTGCTCTCCTGCGTCCGCCTGTGGCGCGCCAGCCGTGCTCCGGCCCTGGAGCCCACGGTGGTGCTCGCGGCCCCGCTGGAGCTGCCCGCCAACCCCGCCTACCCGGTGCGTCCGGGCATCGCCTACGAGCAGGACCTGCTGGACGGCATCGACCGGCCGACCGCCGGCGCGGAGCGCTGAGCGCCCACCCCTGCCCCCTGCTCCCCCGGCGCCGGGTGGCGGGTGCCGGGTGGCGGCCTCAGCCGCCGGCGTCCGCGGCGAACAGGGCGCGCATCTCGGCGGTCCACCGCGCGGTGAACTCGCCGAGCCCGGTGCCCAGCTCCGCCCGCAGCACCCGGTCGAGCTGCGCGTCGCGGTCCGTGCCCGGCCCGGCCGCGGCCACCGCCCGGTAGAGGCCGACCAGCCGCTGCGGGCCGTGACTGCGGGCGATCAGGTCGCAGGCCAGCCAGGCGAGCTCGTAGGCCCGGGCGATGCCGGCGGCCCCCGCCGTGAAGTCCGTGTCGGCGGGCAGCGCGGTCGGCAGCCGCCCGGCGGCCACCTCCCGGGCGAGTTCGGGGGCGATCTGCCGGGCGGTGCGGCCCGTCCCCCGGTAGCCCGTCCAGTCGGCGGCGCCCTCCGACAGCCAGAGCGGGGTCCAGGGCCGGGTGTCCGCGCGGGTGGCGACGTGCGTCGCCTCGTGGGTGACGACGACCCGCCGCCCGAGCTCGCTCAGCCTGGCGTACGCCTCCGGGTTGACCAGCACCCGGTCGGCGGGGGTGTGCGAGGGGGCGCCCGCGGCGGCGGTGGTGACCGCCGCCATGTCCGCCCAGTCGGCCGGCGGGACGTCCAGCAGTCGGGCGAACTGCTGCTGCCCGGCCGGCAGCTCCAGCAGCAGCCGGCCCGCCCAGTCCCCGCCCCAGACCGCGCTGACGGCCGGCACCGCCCGGTCGGCCTCGGCGGCCAGCGCCGCGGCGTCGGTGGCGCCGCCACCGGTGGCGAGCACCAGGCAGTGGGCGCCGGCGACGGCCTGCACCACGCCCAGGTCCCAGAGCGGCACCGCGCCGCCGTCCGGCTCCTCGCCGGCGACGCGCCAACCGCCGTCCTCCGGGGCCAGCTCCAGCCGCCGGGAGAACAGCACCGGGTAGTCGTCGTGGCCCCCGATCCGCACCGCCAGCTCGGCCCCGACCCGGATCCGGCCGTCCGGCGCCGGCTCGGGGGCCGAGGTGGTCCGGTAGGCCAGCCCGGCCAGCGGGACGGCGGCGGTCCGGGTGAGGAGCTCCGACACCTGCACCCGGCCGGCGAGCGTGCTGCCGGCGGCGGCCGCCGCCCGGTCCCGGGTGCGCAGCGCGTCGGCGCGGGCGGAGAGCAGGGCCGCCAGTTCGGCGGCGCCGAGGGCCGGCCGGGCGGCCGGGCGGGCCGCGGTGGCGAGCGGCAGCGAGAGCTGGGCCAGGCCGCCGGCGGCGAGCAGCAGCGCACCGCGCCGGGACAGCCCGCGGCGACCGGCCCCGGTGGAGCGGCGGGGCAGGTCGCCGGATTCGTCCGCGTTCGCCGGACGGGGATGCCTCAGAGCCGCACCACCTCGGAGACGGGCATCGCGTTGACGCTCTCGTAGCGGACCCGGGCGCCGGGGTAGGGGGCGTGCACGACGACGCCGCCGCCGGCGTACATGCCGACGTGGTGCCTGTCGCCGTAGAAGATCACCAGGTCTCCCGGTCGTGCGTCGGCCAGCGCCACCCGCGATCCCGCGTGCGCCTGACCCTGCGAGGTCCGCGGCAGGGTCACTCCGGCCTGCCGCCAGCTCCAGTACATCAGACCCGAACAGTCGAAGGCGCCCGGGCCGCTCGCCCCGTACACGTACGGGGAGCCGATCCGGGTGACGGCGGCGGCCAGTGCGGCCGCGGCCCGGTCCGAGGCGGCGGGGGCCGTCCCGAGGTCCAGCCGGTCGGTGCCGCGGGTGGCCCGCTGCTCGGCGTCCCGGGCGTCCTGGGCGGCCAGCCGGGCCCGTCCGGTCACGCCGAGGCTGTTCAGCAGGCGCTGCGCCCTGGTCAGGCGCTGCTGGATCTGCTCCTTGCTGTCGGCCAGCGCCCGGCGGGACTCCTCCAGCTCGGTGAGCTTGGCGCCGGCCTCGCTGCGGCGCTGGTCCAGCCGGCGCTGCCGTTCGGCCACCTCGTGCAGGGTCTCGTTCTGCCGCTCGGCGACCTGGTCGAGGTTGCTGACCCGGGACAGGTAGCCCTCCGGGTCGGCGGCGAGCATCAGCTGGGCGGTGGGCGCGATCCCGCCCGCCCGGTACTGGGCGCCGGCCACGGTGGCGAGCTCGGCGTGCAGCCGGTTGAGCTCGTCCTGGCCGAGCGCCACCTGCTGCTGGAGCGCGCCGGTCTCCCCCAGCAGCCTGCGCTGGTGCTCCAGGGCGGCGTTGTACTTCTCCGAGGCCTGCTCGGCCTCGTCGTAGAGCTGGTCGACCTGCGCCTTGACGTCCTGGCGGTCCGGCGGTCCGTCAGGGGTGCCGGGGCTGGCCAGTGCGCTGCCGCCGGCCGTCACGCCCAGCGCCGTGCCGGCGGCGGCGGTGAGCACCAGCGCGCGGACCAGCGCGTGCACTCCTGGCAGTGGGTGACGGCGGTGCATCGCCATGCGGCGCGGCTCCAATCCTGCGGCGCGGCCACCGCCGCCGCCCGGGGGTGGGCGGCCGTCCGAGCGGAGGTCCGGGGGCAGACGTTAGCGAGTCCGCCCGACCGAGTCCAAACCCCTCTCAACCCGAATATTTGACTCCTAATCGGACACCCGCACGGAACGCGGGAACGCCGCAGGCCCGGCACCCCGGACGAACCGGGGGCCGGGCCTGCGGAGGGAGCCGGAGCGAACCGCGCGGCGGGCCGCGTCAGATGCGCACGATGGCCGAGATCGGCATCACGGTGGCGGACTCGTAGCGGACGTTCGCACCCGTGTGCGGGGCGTGGATGATCTGGCCGCCGCCGACGTACAGACCCACGTGGGTCATGCCGCCGTAGTAGATGATGAGGTCGCCGGGCTGCGCGTTGGCGATGTTGGTGCCGATCCGGGTGCCGGCCGAGGCCTGCGCCTGCGAGGTGCGCGGCAGCGACACGTTCGCCTGGGCGTAGGCCCAGCCGGTGAAGCCCGAGCAGTCGAAGGAGCTCGGGCCGGTGGCGCCGTACTTGTACGGGGCACCGAGCTTGCTCTCGGCGGCGGCGATCGCGGCCGCGGCCCGGCCGCTGGCCGGGACGCTCGCGGGCGGCGGGGTGGCCGCGGCGGTCGAGCTGTCGCCGCTGAGCGGGCTGCGGGAGGTGTCGCGGGAGGCGCGCTCGGTCTGCGCCTTGGCGGCGTCGGCCTTCGCCTTGGCGTCCGCGGCGGCCTTGGCCTCGGCGGCCTTCAGCGCCTCGCGCTCCTGCTCGGTCAGCGTGTTGAGCAGCTGCTGCGCCTTCGCGAGCTTGGCCTGGACCTCGTCCTTGCTGGCCTTGAGCTGCTGGGTGGTGCTGTCCAGCTCGGTGAGCTTGCCCTGCGCCTCGGACTTGTCCTGGTCCAGCTTGCGCTGCTGGGCCTGGAGCTCCTTGAGCGCGTTGCTCTGCGAGTCGCCGGCCTGGTTGATCGAACCGGCCTGGCTCAGGAAGTTGTCCGGGCTGGTGGAGAGCATCAGCTGGACGGTCGGGGAGATCCCGCCGTTGCGGTACTGCTCCGCCGCGATCTCGGCGAGGCCGCCCTGGAGGTCGATCACCTGGGACTGCTGGCGGGCCACGCGGTCCTGGATCTCGCCGACCTGCTTCTGCAGCTCCTGCTGCTTGGCCTGAGCACCGTTGTAGGCCTCGGTGGCGACCTCGGCCTCTTCGTTCAGCTGGTCGACCTGCTCCTTGACCTGGTCCTTGGTCTGCACCGGGTCGGCGTGGGCACCGCCCTGGGCGGACAGGGCCACGGCGGCCGCAGCGGCCGCGGTCATGATCGAGACGCGGGCGCGACTGGCTGGCTTGGGACGACGATGGGACGCCACGAAGGCGGACTCCTTCTTCCTACGTCCGCCTACCGGGTGAGCTGACGGGTTCGGGCTGGAAGAGATGCCCTACGACGCCTCACCGGCTCGCCGTCTCACGACGACCGGCCGACCTGGCGCCGATTCACCCCGAGGAACGTGGTTCCCCGGCTCCGATCGACAGCACCCCCGGAGGGGCTTCCCCGTGGGCAGTTGACTGCCCGGCTGCTTCTCGGACTCGGCGGTAACCACCGCCGCCACCCAGGCTTGGGTGATCGACTGTGCGGTGGTTCGAGTCACGACCCTAGTAACGAAACCGTGATCCGTTCAAATCGTTGTAGGAAAAAAGTTGGAACCCGGCGCAAGTTGTCCGGGGAATATGACCGGATGTGACCAGTCGCCCACCGAGGGCTGATGGTTTTTCACCAGATGGTCGCGGAGCGCCTCCACGGCGTGTGTCCCAGATCACAGCGGGATCCCGTGACGCCCGGGCATGTCGGAGGTGGCGAACAGTCAGGAAATGTCCGAAATGGGGTTGTTGTCACCCATCCTGCGGTTCACTCGCGCCTCCTCGGCACCACCCGCACCGACCGCCTCGTGGCTCCGGCGCGGAGGCCGGCTCCGGCGGTCGGCACCCGGTCGCCCGGCCGGGCGCTCGACTCCCGCCCGGCCCGCGATCCACCGGCCGGCCCGCGATCCGGCCGGCCGGCCCTCCCGGTGCGTCAGACCCGGCGGATGGTGTTGATCGGCATCGCGTCGGCCTTCATCACCTTCACCACGTCACCGGTGTGCGGGGCGTGCACGACGAGCCCGTTGCCGATGTACATCCCGACGTGGTGCCGGTCGCTGCCGTAGACGACCAGGTCGCCCGGCTGCGCCTCGGCCAGCGAGGGCACCCGCACGCCGACGTTGCCCTGGGACTGCGAGGTGCGCGGCAGCGTCACGCCGGCCTGGCCGTACGCCCACACCATCAGGCCGGAGCAGTCGAAGGAGCTCGGCCCGGTGGCGCCCCAGACGTAGGGGGCGCCCTGCTTGCTCATCGCCTTCGCCACCGCCACGCCCGCGTAGCCGGCGGCCTGCGGCAGCGCCGTGAGGTCCACCCGCTCCGAGTCGCGCGAGGCACGGCCGTCGCCCCGGACCACCGAGGCGCGGTCGGCGGCGCTGAGCGTGTTCAGCAGCGCGTTCGCCTCCTGCAGCTTCTTGTTGACGTCGGCCTTGGCCTGGTTCAGGTCCCGGGTGGTCTCGTCGAGCGAGGAGAGGATCGCCGCGGCCTCGATCTTCTGCTGGTCGAGCCGGCGCTGCTGGTCCTGGAGGCCCTTCAGCGCGGTCGCCTGGCTCGTGGTGGCCTGCTCGACGCTGGACGCCTTCTCCAGGTACCCGGACGGGTCCGAGGCGAGCATCAGCTGCACGGAGGGGTCGATGCCGCCGGTGCGGTACTGCTCGCCGGCCACCTCGGCCAGACCGGCCTGAAGGTGGGTCATCTGGTCCTGACCCCGGGCCACCTGGTCCTGGATCTGGTCCGCCTGCTTGCGCAGCTGGTCGGACCGCTCCTTGGCGCCGTTGTAGCGCTCGGCGGCCTGCTCCTGCTCCTCGTTGAGCTTGTCGATCTGCGCCTTCACGTCCTCCTTCTTGGAGGGCGTGGTGGGCGCGGCGTGCGCGCTCATCTGGGCGGAGAGGGCGACCGCGGTCGCTGCGGCAGCGGTGAGCACGGTCACCCGTGCGCGGCTCGGCTGCTTCGGACGGCGGTGGGAGGCCAAGGACCGGCTCCTTCTTCCTGCGGGCTCACCCGGACGAGTGAGTATCCGGAAAATAGGTTTGACGCCAGACCCTAGTGAACATCAGGCCTTTCCGCCACTCCCGCAGGGCCGCCAACCCGAGGCCAGGGCCGGGAATTCACCTGATCCACACACCCGCGCCACCCGACACCCTCCCGAGCCCCTGAACAGCTGTCAAGCAGCACCCCGAAGCCGCCGCCCCGACCCCCGGCCGATCCCCCGCCCCCGGCGCCCGGCCCCTCCGTCCCGACCGCCCGCGGACCCGCCCGCCCACCTGCACGACCGCCGGGAGAGCACCCGGGTCAGGCCCGGGCCAGCCGGTTGAGCAGCAGCACCGAGCCCACCGGGCGCGCGCCCGCGTTGCGCACGCCGTCCGCGACCTCCCGGTCGGTGGAGACCACCACCACCGGCCGCCCCTGCGGCTCCGCCCGCACCAGGCGCCGGATCAGCTCGTCCGCCGTCTCCCCCGTCCGGCTGAACCGCACCCGGACCCCGCGCGGCGGCGCCATCATCACCGGGACGTCGAGGTCCTGGCCGTCGAAGACGCAGGTGACCTCCGCCTGGGTGCGCTGGGCCAGCATCGCCAACCCGCCGAGCAGCCTGATCCGCTGCTGCTCCAGCGGAAGTGCGGGGTAACCGGTCTTGGTCACGTTGTAGCCGTCCACCACCAGGTGGACCTGCGGGATCGCCAGCAGCTGGTCCAGCAGCGCGGGATCGTCCTCCGACAGGGCCCGCCGGGCCACGTCGTGCGGCGAGGCCGAGGCCGGCTCCACCGCCTCCACCAGGTCGGCCGGGTGGATCCGGGCCACCGGCAGGGCCAGCTCCCGCTGCAGCCCCTGCGCCGACTGCAGGACGGTGTCCAGCAGCAGCCGCAGTCGCATGTCCTCCACGCTGCGGCCCTCGCGGGCCGATCGCCTGCCCTGCTCCACCGCGGTCTCCAGTTCGGAGATCCGGTGCCGCAGCCGGCGGGTCTCGCCCTCGGCGGCGCTGCGCTCGGCGCCGGAGGCGGTGCGCAGCGCGTCCAGCTCGGCGGCGAGCTTGCGGGTCTCGGCCTGCGCCCTGCGGGTGTCGCTCTCCAGCGAACGCACCTTCTTGCGCAGCGACTCCGCCTCCCGGCGCACGCTCTCCGACTCGGCGCGCTGGCGCTCCAGGTCCGTCCGCGCGGAGGCCCGCAGCTCGGCCAGCTCCGCCTGCAGCTTCTCGGCCAGCCTCGCCGACTCGGCGGCCGCGTCCTCCGCGCCGGCCCGCTCGGCGAGCTCCCCCGCCTGGGCGACCAGCCGGGCCCAGCCGGGCGGGCGCAGCAGGTACGCGGCGGTGGCGACGTCCATCGGGTCGGCGGCGCCGGGCACGTTGCCGGCCTCCAGCGCCCTGACCAGGTCGGGCTGCCCCAGACGCAGCCGGTCCGCTATCCGCACCCGGAACGCGGGCTCGGACTCCAGCGCCGCGGCCAGCGCGGTGGCGGCGTACTTGGCCCGCCGGGCCGGGGTGAACTTGGCGTACTGGCGCAGCGACAGCGGGAGGTCGGCGATCGGCAGGCCGCCCAGCGCGTCGGCGGCGATGCCGACCACCCGGCGGCGCACGCCCTCCGGCAGCGGGCGGTCCAGTTGCTCGCCCGCGCGCTCGCCGGCGCCGTCCCCGTCAGTGGCGTCCGCGTGGACGTGGGCGTGCGCCTGGGCGGCGTCGTCCCGCTCGCCGGTGCCCGCGTCGTCGATCGCGCCCGGGTCCGCGTCCGCCGAGCCGTCTACCGTGCCCGTGCCCGCCGGGGCGCCCCCGTCCGCGTCCTCGGTGCCGGCCGGGACGCCCTCGACCGCGTCCGGGGGCCGCGCGTCCACAGCGGGCGGCTGCCCCTGCGGTCCGGCGGGCTCCCTCGCTGCGTCCACCACGTCCTCGGCTCCGATCCTGTTCTGCGGGGTGCTCACGGCCCACTGCCGCTGCCCTGAAACTCACCGCTCTCTGCAATTGTCCCTGTACGGTGCCCCGCACCGCGCCACGCCACACTCCGGGCGGGCGGGCGCCGGTCGGGCCCCCCGCCGGGCCCGGGCCGGGGGCGGGGCCGCCGGGGGGGCCCCCCGGCGCGGGCCCAGGGCGGGGCGGCGGGGGCGGCCCCGGGGCGCCGGCGGGGCCCGGGCAGGGTGCCGGGGCCGCGGGCGGGCCGACCGGCCGCTGCCTCAGGCCTGCTCGGCGGCCTCGGCCTCGGCGCCCGGACGGTCCACCAGCTCGACCTGGTCGACCGCGTTGCACCAGCGGCAGCGCACCGACTCGACGGTCTCGGCCAGCACCTCGGTCTCCTCGACCTTGGACTCGCCCGCCAGGTCGAAGTGCAGGTACTCGACCACCCTCGCGGTCCGGGTCACGTCGAAGCGGGTCAGGTTGCCGCACAGCGTGCAGCGCCAGCGGGTCTCTGCGGTCAGGGCGGGGACGGTCATCGGGGGGTCCTCTCGGCGGTTCCCTGGTCTGGGCGGGAGGCGCTCCCCCCGGAGCCCGGCGTCGGCGGCGGGAGGCGGGGAATGCCCGCCCCCCAGCCTATTGCCTGGGGCCTGCGCACCCGCCACCGGTCCGGATCATGCTCCGCGGTCACCCACACGCAGTACGGGCCGGTGTCGCCGCCGCACGGCCGAGGAATGCTCACCCTCATGGCGATCCCGGTCCTCGACCCCACCGGCGCGCGGGACGGGCGCCCGGCCGTCCCCGTCCCCGTGGTCACGTACGCCCTGATCGCCCTCAACACGCTGGTGTTCCTGCTCGGCCCGGCAGCCGGTCTGAACCCGCTGTACGGCTCCGGCCAGGCCCGGGTCTGCGCCGAGCAGCGCTACGAGCAGCGGTGGGGGGTGATCCCGGCCGAACTGCTGGAACACCGCCCGCTGGAGGCCGGGCGGATCGTCCAGCCCGAGTCCTGCGTGCTCGCGCCCACCCCGGGCAAGTCCCCGGTGCTCTCGGTGCTCAGTTCGCTGTTCGTGCACGCGAGCTGGCTGCACCTGGTGGGCAACATGCTCTTCCTCTACGTCTTCGGCGCCGGCGTGGAGGAACGGCTCGGGCGGGCCCGCTTCGTCCTCTTCTACCTGACGGTCGGCGCCCTGGCGACGTACGGCTACGCGATCGCGGAGGTGCACTCGGCCGACTCGACCCGGGTGCTGGTCGGCGCGTCGGGGGCGATCGCGGGCGTCCTCGGCGGCTACCTGCGGCTGTACCCGAAGGCCAGGGTGACCACGCTGGTGCCGCTGCTCCTCTTCCTGCCGCTGCGCTTCCCGGCCTGGCTGGTGCTCGGTCTCTGGTTCGCGCTGCAGTGGTGGTCGGTGCGCTCGGCCGGGTTCGCGGGCACCGAGCGGCCGCCGGGCTGGACGAGCGTCGCGTACCTGGTGCACGTGATCGGCTTCGCCGCGGGCTTCCTCTTCACCTGGGCCGCGCGGGCCGCCGCCCGCCGGGGCCCGGTGGGCCCGCCCGCCACGGGCTGAGGACGCGGGCCGCCAGGGCGCCGGTCGGCGGCGCGCTGACGCCGGGCGGGGCGGCGGCTACGCTGACGACACCCCACAAAGGAGCAGCAGAGTGATCACCGCCATCGTCCTGATCAAGACCAGCGTCGACCGCATCCCGGAGATCGCCGAGGCGATCACGGCCATCGAGGGTGTCAGCGAGGTCTACTCGGTGACCGGCGGCTACGACCTGGTGGCGATGGTCCGGGTGCGCAGGCACGACGATCTGGCCGACGTGATCCCCGGTCAGCTCAACAAGGTGCCGGGAGTGGCGCACACCGAGACCCAGATCGCCTTCCGCACGTACTCCCAGCACGACCTGGAGGCGGCGTTCGCCCTCGGCCTCGACGAGTAGCCGGGCCGGCCGGTGCCGGCGCCAGGGCCGGCACCGGTGCCGCGGGCGCCTGGTCAGCCGGCCCGGCGGGTGTCCGCGACGCAGCGCCCGCCCTCGCTGCGGTAGTTCCAGGCCGCGCCCTCGGTGACGAGCTCGCGGACCGCGGTCAGGAACCGGTCCACGTGCTCGTCCGGGGTGCCGGCGCCGAAGCTGACCCGGATCGCGTTCAGGCTGCGCTCGCCGGGCAGCGAGGCCTCCGGCGCGCCGCACTCCGACGGCGGGGCCTCCTCGCCGCCGAGCAGGGTGCGCACCAGCGGGTGGGCGCAGAACAGGCCATCGCGCACGCCGATGCCGTACTCGGCGGAGAGCGCCGCCGAGAAGTGCGAGCTGTTCCAGCCCTGGACGACGAAGGAGAGCACGCCCACCCGGGCGACGTCGGTGAGCAGCGGGGTGTCACCGAACAGGCTGAGCACCCGGACCTCGGGGATCTCGGCCAGGCCGGCCTTGAGACGGGCGATCAGCTGCTGCTCGCGGGCCTCCAGCGCGTCGAAGCCGGCCTCGGTCAGCGCCCGGCAGGCGGAGGCCACCGCGTAGGCGCCGATCACGTTCGGGGAGCCGGCCTCGTGCCGCGCCGGGCCGGAGTGCCACTCGACGGCGACCGAGCCGTCCACCTCGCGTGCGACGGTGCGGGTGGCACCGCCACCGGCCAGGTACGGCTCGGCGGCGTCCAGCCAGTCGCTGCGGCCGGCCAGCACCCCGGAGCCGAACGGCGCGTACAGCTTGTGTCCGGAGAAGGCGACCCAGTCGACCCCGAGCTCGCGGACCGAGACCCGGTGGTGCGGGGCGAGCTGCGCGGCGTCCAGGACGACCCGGGCGCCGTGGCGGTGGGCGGTCTCGGTGAGCTCGGCGACCGGCCACAGCTCGCCGGTGACGTTGGAGGCGCCGGTGACGCAGAACAGCTTCGGGCCCTCGCCGGCGCCGGCCAGCGCCTCGTCCAGCGCGGCGACGGCGTCGGCGTGCGAGCGGGGGGCGCGCAGGTAGCCGACCTCCAGGCCGTCCCGGCGCCAGGGCAGCAGCGACGCGTGGTGCTCGGTCTCGAAGACGAAGACCCGGGTGCCGGCCGGCAGGGCGCCCGCCAGCAGGTTCAGCGAGTCGGTGGTGGCGCGGGTGAAGACCACCTGGTCGCCGTCCCGCAGGTCGAGGAACTCCTCGACGGTGCGGCGGCTCTGCTCGAACAGGTCGGTGGAGAGCTGCGAGAGGTAGCCGGCGCCGCGGTGCACGCTGCCGTAGTAGGGGGCGTACGCGGCGACGTCGTCCCAGACCCGCTGGAGCGCCGGGGAGCTGGCGGCGTAGTCGAGCGCGGCGTAGCCGACCTTCTCGCCGTTGGCCAGCGGGACCTGGACGTCCTGGCCGAGGACGGCGAGCGGGGCGCAGAGTTCGGTGGTGGTCACGGACATGTTGATGCACTCCTCTGAGGTAAGGACCCCGGGAGTGCGACTGTGCCGGTGGTCCGCGCTTGCCACGCGGACGGTCTGCCGCGCGGCCCGGTCCTCACCCAGGGCACCCCGCCACGGACGGAGGGTTGCCGGACAGCAAGCTGGGGCTTGTCGCTGTCACTCATGACCTGGCGAAAACTCTAGGCGGCGCCCGCCTGGTGGTCAAACAACAGTCCGCCATGTGGACAGGCCCGCCCGGCGCGGGGGCACGGCGAAGGCCCGCGGAGCACGGCTCCGCGGGCCCGGTGCGGTGATCGCCGCCGGCCGCCCGGCGGCACGCGCGGCTCCGGAGCCCGGCCGGCGCCGGACACCCGCTCAGCGGCGGGCGGTGGCCTCGGCCCAGTGCTTCAGCACCGACTGGGCCGCGCCCGAGTCGACGGCCGCGGCGGCGCGGACCATGCCGGCCGCGAGCTGCTCGGCGAGCGGGGCCTCGGTGAGGTCCAGGGCGACCAGCGCGGCCGCGGTGTTCAACAGGACGGCGTCCCGTACGGGCCCGCGCTCGCCGGCCAGCAGCCGGCGGGCGACCTCGGCGTTGTGGGCGGCGTCGGCCCCGCGCAGGGCCTCGATGCCGACCAGCTCGATGCCGACGTCGCGCGGGTCGAAGGAGGTCTCGGTGACGACCCCGCCCTTCACCAGCCAGACCCGCGAGGTGGTGGAGATGGTCAGCTCGTCCAGGCCGTCGTCACCCCGGAAGACCAGGGCGGTGGCACCCCGGCGGGCCAGCACGCCGGCGATCAGCCCGGCCAGCCGGGTGTCGAAGCAGCCGATGGCGTGCGCGTCCACCCGGGCCGGGTTGGTGAGCGGGCCCAGGATGTTGAAGGCCGTCGGCACCCCGAGGTCACCGCGGGCGGTGGCGGCGTGCCGCATGGCGGGGTGGAACCTGGCGGCGAAACAGAAGGTGAGGCCGACCTCCTCGGCGATCTCGGCGACCCGTCTGGCACTGAGGTCCAGGTTGATGCCGAGCTTCTCCAGCACGTCCGAGGAGCCGCTGGAGGAGGAGGCGGCGCGGTTGCCGTGCTTGACCACCTTGGCGCCGGCGGCCGCGGCGACGATGGCCGACATGGTGGAGATGTTGACCGTCTTCGCGCGGTCCCCGCCGGTGCCGACGATGTCGACGGCCGGGCCGGGGATGTGCAGCGGCTCGGCGTGCTCGTACATCGCGGCCACCAGGCCGGTGATCTCGTCGACCGTCTCACCCTTGGCCCGCAGGGCCACCATGAAACCGGCCACCTGCGCGGGGCTGGCCGCGCCGCTCATGATCTGGTCCATCGCCCAGGCGGTGTCGTCCTGGGTGAGGTCCTCGCCCCTCAGGAGTGCCGACAGGAGGTCCGGCCAGGTGCGGACCACCTGCACGGGGTCGTTGCCGCCGTTCGCAGGGTGCGCGTTCACCATGGCCGACTCCAGCTCTCGTCAGTGTCACCGGAAGGGCTCCGGAAACAAGGAGGCCAGCCTATCCAGCGGCGCACCGGGCCCGCCCCCGTCGCCGCTCCCCTTCTCTAGTACTGAGACGAGCCACCGGTGCCGCGACGACGCACCGGCACCGGGACGGGCCGCTCCCACCGGGAGGGGCCCCGGCCCCGACCTGAGCGCACGGGAGCGGGCGACGGCCGGGCGGGCGCCCCGGGCTCCCGCCCGGAGCGCCCGGGGTGCCGGGCCGCCGGGGCCGTCAGCGGGCGGCCGGGGTCCGGCCCGCGATCCGGTTGCGGAGCAGGGTGGCGGCGGCCTCGGCCAGCGCCACCGGGTCCACCGGGTGGGAGATGGCGGCGTCGGCCCGGCTCCAGGCGGCGAGCCAGGAGTCCTGCGGCCGGCCGATCAGCACCAGCACGGGCGGGCAGCCGTAGATCTCGTCCTTGAGCTGGCGCCCCAGGCCCAGCCCGCCGGCCGGGACGGCCTCGCCGTCCAGCACGCAGAGGTCCACGCCGCCCTTCTCCAGTGCGCGGAGCACCGCGGGCGTGGTCGCGCACTCCAGGTAGTCGAGTTCGGGGAGGTCCGCGGCCGGGCGCCGGCCGAGGGCCGTCCGCACCTGCTCGCGGGTGTTGCGGTCATCGCTGTAGACGAGGACGGTGAGCGTCTCGTCGGTCGTGTGCGCCATGGGGCCCTGCTCCCTCAGATGTGATCCGGACCACGTCCACCTCTTCCGGATGCTACTCCCGATCACCCGCCGTGGAGCCCCTCCCGCGCGATCCGGTGGCGGAGCGCTCCGCGTCCGGTTGCGGACGGACCCGGCCCCCTCCCTTCCAAGGCGACGCGCTGGACCGTCATCCGCCTGGACGCGCCGCGTCACCCTCGCGCGCACAGACCACCCGTACGGCGGACCCGCTAGCCGACCCCACGGGCCCGCGGGGTCGGCGACACGCAGGGCAAAGGAGTGCTCGACCCCCTTCAGGGGGCGCCGGACGGCCCGAACAACCGTCAGAAAACGGACATAGTCGCGCCGACCGGGCTGGCCGGGGCCCTGTCGGCCCCCAACGGGGCATATCGCACGCACCGGACACTCCGAGGGACACCCCCCGGCGTGAAGACGGAATAAGGGACCGACATAATGTCCGTCGTGGCGACAGCAACAGCAGTAGAAACCGGGCACGCGCACGGATCGGTCAACCGGCCGAACATGGTCAGCGTCGGAACGATCGTCTGGCTGAGTTCCGAGTTGATGTTCTTCGCGGCCCTCTTCGCGATGTACTTCACTCTCCGCTCCGTGAAGGGGGCGGAGTTCTGGAGCGAGAAGGCGCACGCGCTCAACGTGCCCTTCTCCTCCGTCAACACCACGATCCTGGTGCTCTCCTCGCTGACCTGCCAGCTCGGCGTCTTCGCCGCCGAGCGCGGTGACGTGAAGAAGCTCCGGTCGTGGTTCGTCATCACCTTCGTGATGGGCGCGATCTTCATCGGCGGCCAGATCTTCGAGTACACCGAGCTGGTCACGAAGGACGGCCTGTCGCTGTCCTCCGACCCGTACGGCACGGTGTTCTACCTGACCACCGGCTTCCACGGTATGCACGTGACGGGCGGTCTGATCGCCTTCCTGCTGGTCCTGGGGCGCACGTACGCTGCCAAGCGCTTCACGCACGAGCAGGCCACGGCCGCCATCGTGGTGTCGTACTACTGGCACTTCGTCGACGTCGTGTGGATCGGCCTGTTCGCGACCATCTACCTGATCAAGTAACCAGCTGATCAGGTCGCTGGCCGCCGGCCGCGAGGGCGCCCTCACCGGCGACGACCCCTGCTGGCCGGTGAACGACGCACCCACCGACCGACCGCGCGCGCAGCCCTAGACAGGCAGCCTGCCGTGCCGGCCAGACCGGCCGCCGGGCGCACCCACCAGTCGACCAGATCCTGACACCGGGGTTATTCCGTGAAAAAGCTCTCCGCACGACGGCGCCACCCACTGGCGGCGCTGGTCGTTCTACTTCTCGCCCTGGCGGCCACCGGGGGGCTGTACGCCGCGTTCGCGCCCGCCGAGAAGGCGCAGGCCGACACCGCCGCGCAGTCGCTCGCGATCGACGAGGGCAAGAAGCTCTTCGCGGTCGGCTGCTCCTCATGCCACGGCCTCAACGGCGAGGGCAGCAGTGACGGTCCGAGCCTGGTAGGCGTCGGTTCCGCCGCGGTCGACTTCCAGGTCGCCACGGGCCGCATGCCGGCCCAGCAGCCCGGCGCGCAGGTGCCGAAGAAGAAGAACATCTACTCCCAGCACGAGATCGACCAGCTCGCGGCGTTCGTCGCGTCGCTCGGCCCCGGCCCGGTGGCGCCGACCGAGGAGCAGTACAAGTCGACCAACCCGGATGACGTGGCGGCGGGTGGCGAGCTCTTCCGCACCAACTGCGCGCAGTGCCACAACTTCGCGGGCAAGGGCGGTGCCCTGACCCAGGGCAAGTACGCGCCCATCCTGGAGAACGTGGACCCGAAGCACATCTACGAGGCCATGCAGACCGGCCCGCAGAACATGCCCTCCTTCCCGGACACGACCATGCCCGAGGAGCAGAAGCGCCAGATCGTGGCCTTCGTCAACCACCTCGACAGCGAGCCGAACCCCGGCGGTCTCACCCTGGGCAGCCTCGGTCCGGTGACCGAGGGTCTGTTCGGCTGGATCTTCGGACTCGGCATCCTCATCGCGATCGCGATCTGGGTCGCCGCCCACACCACCAAGGCCAAGAAGTCATGAGCCACGACATGTCAGAAGACAAGCTGCCGGAGTCGCACGGCTCCGCCGAACCGCACGGTGACGTGGCCGCCCACGGCGACCCGTTCGCCGACCCGGGCCTGCCCGCCCACGAGCCGCGCCGCACCGACATCGACGAGCGGGCCGCCAAGCGCGCCGAGCACCAGGTGTCGCTGATGTTCGTGGTGTCGATGCTCGCCACGGTGGGCTTCATCGCCTCCTACGTGGCGATCGACCCGGACAAGATCGTCTACATCTTCCCGCTGGGCCACGTCAGCGCGCTGAACTTCGCGCTCGGCCTGACCCTCGGGGTGGCGCTCTTCTGCATCGGCGCGGGCGCGGTCCACTGGGCCCGCACGCTGATGTCGGACCACGAGCTCCCGGCCGAGCGGCACGCGATCGAGGCTGACGACGAGGTCCGCGCGGACGTCATCGAGCAGTTCAAGACCGGCGCCGCGGAGTCCGGCTTCGGCCGCCGCAAGATGCTCCGCAACACCCTGATCGGCTCGATGGCGCTCGTGCCGCTGTCGGGCGTGGTGCTGCTGCGCGACCTGGGCCCGCTGCCCGAGGACAAGCTGCAGCACACCGGCTGGGAGGTGGCGACGCCCGAGAAGCCGCTGCCGCTGATCAACATGAACACGAACAAGCCGATGAAGGCCGAGGACATCCTCGTCGGCTCGCTCACCTTCGCCAAGCCCGAGGGCCTGGAGGAGGACGCCGAGGACTTCCAGGTGCAGATCGCCAAGGACGCGCTGATGCTCGTCCGGATCGCCCCGGAGAACATCAAGGACAAGGACTCCCGCGAGCTCGGCTTCGAGGGCATCCTGGCCTACTCCAAGATCTGCACGCACGTCGGCTGCCCGATCAGCCTCTACGAGCAGCAGACGCACCACGCGCTGTGCCCCTGCCACCAGTCGACCTTCGACCTGGCGGACGGCGCTCGCGTGATCTTCGGCCCGGCCGGGCACCCGCTGCCGCAGCTGAAGATCACCACCAACGAAGAGGGCTTCCTGGTCGCCACCGGCGACTTCGCCGAGCCCGTCGGCCCGAGTTTCTGGGAGCGCTCATGAGTGCCGCGAACAGCGCCACCCGTGGCGCGTCCAAGCCGGCCAGTACCCGCGAGAAGCCCGCCAACAAGTGGGAGTCCGCGGCGGACTGGACGGACGGCCGGCTGGGGATCTACTCCCTCGCCAAGGCCAACCTGCGCAAGATCTTCCCGGACCACTGGTCCTTCATGCTCGGTGAGATCTGCCTCTACACCTTCATCATCATCATCCTGACCGGCGTCTACCTGACGCTGTTCTTCAACCCGAGCATGGGCGAGGTCGTCTACCACGGCTCCTACGCCCCGCTGAACGGCATCAGGATGTCGGAGGCCTACGCCTCCACGATGGACATCAGCTTCGATGTCCGCGGCGGTCTGCTGATCCGCCAGATCCACCACTGGGCCGCGATCGTGTTCGTCGCCGCGATGCTCGTGCACATGATGCGCGTGTTCTTCACCGGCGCGTTCCGCAAGCCCCGCGAGGTCAACTGGATCTTCGGGTTCCTGCTGCTCTTCCTCGGCATGTTCGACGGCTTCATGGGCTACTCCCTCCCGGACGACCTGCTCTCCGGTACGGGCATCCGCTTCATGGAGGGCGCGATCCTGGCCGTGCCGCTGGTGGGCACCTACATCCAGTTCTTCCTGTTCGGCGGCCAGTTCCCGGGCACCGACATCATCCCGCGGTTCTTCACGATCCACATCCTGCTGATCCCGGGCGTCATGGTCGGCCTGCTGGTCGCGCACCTGATCCTGGTCTTCTACCACAAGCACACCCAGTGGGCGGGCCCCGGCCGCACCGAGAAGAACGTCGTCGGCATGCCGCTGATGCCGGTCTACATGGCCAAGGCCGGTGGCTTCTTCTTCCTGGTGTTCGGCATCATCGCGGCGATGTCCGCGATCGCGACCGTCAACCCGATCTGGGCGTACGGCCCGTACCGCCCCGACCAGGTGTCGACCGACGCCCAGCCGGACTGGTACATGGGCTTCTCCGAGGGCCTGATCCGCATCATGCCGGGCTGGGAGATCCGCGCCTGGGGCCACACCCTGAACATGGGTGTGTTCGTGCCGCTGATGGTCTTCCCGCTGGTGCTGGCCGTCATCGCGGTCTACCCCTTCATCGAGTCGTGGGTCACCGGCGACAAGCGCGAGCACCACATCCTGGACCGCCCGCGCAACGCGCCCGTCCGCACCGGCCTCGGCGCCGCGTGGATCAGCCTCTACCTGGTGCTGCTGATCGGTGGCGGCAACGACCTGATCGCGACCCACCTGCACCTGTCGATCAACGACATCACGTACTTCGTACGGATCGGCTTCTTCGTCATCCCGGTGATCACCTTCGTGGTCACCAAGCGCTGGTGCCTCGGCCTCCAGCGCCGTGACAAGGACAAGGTGCTGCACGGCCGCGAGACCGGCGTCATCAAGCGCCTGCCGCACGGCGAGTTCGTCGAGGTGCACGCGCAGCTGCCGCAGGACAAGCTGCACAAGCTCACCGCGCACGAGCAGCTCCAGCCGCTGGAGCTGCCCGCCGAGGTGGACGAGAACGGTGTGGCCGCCAAGACCGGCATCCTCACCCGCACCCGTGCGAAGCTCTCCCGCGGCTACTTCGGCGAGAGCGGGCAGATCCCCAAGCCCACCGCCGAGGAGCACCACGAGATCACCAGCGGCCACGGCCACCACTGATCCCGTACGCACCCCGCGCCACACCCGAGGGCCGCTGACCAGACTTCATCTGGTCGGCGGCCCTCGGCCATTCCCGGAAGACACCGCCCGCCCCGCCACCCCCCGTTGTCAGGAGCCCCCGTGCAGCTGTCCGTCGACCACGACGCCGCCACTCCCCCGTACGAGCAGATCCGGATCCAGATCGCCGACGGGGCGCACAGCGGCGAGCTGCCCACCGGTCTGAAGCTGCCGACCGTCCGGGCGCTGGCCGAGCAGCTCGGGCTGGCCGCCAACACCGTGGCCCGCGCCTACCGGGAGCTGGAGGCCGACGGCGTGGTCGAGACGCACGGCCGGCGCGGCACCCTGATCGCCGCCGCCGGGGACACCGCCCACCGGCTGGCGGCCGCCGCGGCCACCGAGTACGCGGAGCGGGCCCGACGCCTCGGCGTCCCCCGGGCGGACGCCGAGGCCGCCGTGGCGACCGCGTTGCGGGTGGCCTACGAGACGCCGTAGGCCACCGGGGACGGCCGCTCCCGGGGTCGTCCGGGCCGGGGAGCGGCCGTCGGCCGGCCGGCGCGGGACGGGGCCCCCGCCGGCTACGGCTGAGGGAGGATCACCGCGGCGGCCCGGCCCTGGCCCTGCGGGCCGTCGGTGCTGACCGGCTTTCCGGTGGCGCTGTGCTTCACCCAGTCCTCCCAGGTGAGGTTCCAGTCGCCGAAGCCGTTGCCGAAGGGCTCCATGCCGGCGCCCTTGCTGTTGACCACCTGGACGAGGTCGCCGACCCGGGTCTGCTCGTAGAACCACTTGGCGTTCTCGGTGCTCATGCCGGTACAGCCGTGGCTGACGTTGTCCACGCCCTGCGAGGCCACCGACCAGGGGGCGGCGTGGACGTACTCGCCGCTCCAGGTGACCCGGGTCGCCCACTGCACCTGCAGGTCGTACGACTCCGAGCTGCCGGCGGCTATCCCGATGGACTCCCCGCTCATCCGGACCTCGCGCTCCTGACCCAGCACCACCTTGATGCCGTTGCGGGTGGAGAAGCCCGGCTTGCCGGTGGTGACGGGGATGGTGCGCACCAGCTGGCCGTTGCGGGTCAGGGTCAGCTCGTGGGTGCCGGCGTCGACCACGCTCTCGACCCGGTCGCCGGTCTTCAGGGCCAGCGTCGCCGGCGCTCCGCCGTAGAGGCCGTCGGAGATCCGGACGCCCTCGCCGTCGAAGCTCAGGGCCACCGACGCGTTGGCCGGCCAGTAGTCCTTGGGGCGGAAGTGCAGGTTCTGGTCGTCGACCCAGTACCAGGCACCCACCACGGCGGGCTGCGAGACCACCCGCAGCGCCCCCTCGACCTCCTGGCGGGCCGCCTGGTCCTTGACCGGCTCGGAGAGCTTGACGGTGAGCGGCTGGCCCACGCCGTAGACGCCGCTGCCGGAGGAGTCCGGGCCCAGTTGGGCGGTGAGCAGCCGCTGCGCCGCCACGGTGCTGAAGCTGGAGGTGGTCTCGCCGCGGCCGCCCTTGCCGTCGTCGGCGGCGATCCGCACGGTGTAGCCGGTGGCGGCCTTGAGGTGGCCGGTGCTCTGCCAGCTGCGCTGGTCCTCGGACAGTTCGCCGGCGACCAGCCGCCCGTCCGGCCCGCTGACGGTGACGTCGGTGAGCCGGGTGCCGGGCTCGGCCGTGACGGTGAGGGGCTTGGACGGGTCCACCTGCCCGGTGGCCGAGGTGTGCACCAGCGGGGCCGCGTCGACCGTCCGGGAGGGCTCGGTGCCCTGGTCGCGGCCGCCGCCCGAGGAGCAGGCCGCCAGGGGTGTCATGCATATGAGTGCGAGGGAGATGCTGCGTATACCTGCGGTTCCGCGCCTGCCGGTCATGACCGCCTCCGAGGGGTCGCACGATTGTTCAGATCGTAGGAACACCGCAGGGGATAGCGACATCCGGCGGACCCCGCGCTGCGCCGGAGGGGTGAGGCCGCCACCCGGCGGACGCAGCAGGGCCGGGCACCCCTTGCGGGAAGCCCGGCCCTGTGGATGAGCGGGAGGAACCTACTGGTTCTGGTCCTCGCCCCGGTAGAACTCGAAGACCCAGCCGTACAGGCCGATCAGGATGATCGGCAGCGACCACCAGAGCAGCCACCAGCCGAAGATCACGCCGCAGAAGGCCAGCGCGCCGCCGATCGCCAGCGCGAGCGGCTGCCAGCTGTGCGGGGCGAAGAAGCCCTGCTCGCCGGCGTCGTCCGCGACCTCGGCCTCGGGGTTGTCACCCGCGCCGCTGTCCACCCGGCGGGCGGTGAAGGCGAGGTAGTACCCGATCATGGCGCAGAGGCCGGTGGCCAGGACCAGCGCGGTGGTGCCGGCCGCCTCGAAGCCGATGTCGCTCTTCGAGGTCCAGATGCCGTACGTGACCGCCATCGCGAGGATGAAGACCGCGAAGCCCAGGAAGATCTTGCCCTGTTCCTTCATCAGGCGTCGCCGTCCTTCTTGCCCTTGCCCAGCTGCGGGTTGTCGTACTTGGCCGGGGTCACGCCGGCGAAGTGCTTGGCCGGCTCACCGTGCGCCTCCAGGTAGTCCAGCGCGGCGATCTCCGGGTGGTGCAGGTCGAACGCCGGGGATTCCGAGCGGATGCGCGGGAGGGTGAGGAAGTTGTGCCGCGGCGGCGGGCAGGAGGTCGCCCACTCCAGCGAACGGCCGTAGCCCCACGGGTCGTCGACCTCGATCTTCTCCCCGTACTTGGCGGTCTTCCAGACGTTGTAGAGGAACGGCAGGATCGACAGGCCGAGCAGGAAGGAGCCGATGGTGGAGACGGTGTTCAGGGTGGTGAAGCCGTCCGAGACCAGGTAGTCGGCGTAGCGGCGGGGCATGCCCTCGGCGCCGAGCCAGTGCTGGACCAGGAAGGTCGCGTGGAAGCCGATGAACAGCGTCCAGAAGGTGATCTTGCCGAGGCGCTCGTCGAGCATCTTGCCGGTCATCTTCGGCCACCAGAAGTGGAAGCCGGCGAACATCGCGAAGACGACGGTGCCGAAGACCACGTAGTGGAAGTGGGCGACGACGAAGTACGAGTCCGAGACGTGGAAGTCGATCGGCGGGGAGGCCAGCAGGACGCCGGTGAGGCCGCCGAAGAGGAAGGTGACCAGGAAGCCGACCGTCCAGAGCATCGGGGTCTCGAAGCTCAGCGAGCCCTTCCACATGGTGCCGACCCAGTTGAAGAACTTCACACCGGTCGGGACCGCGATCAGGAAGGTCATGAAGGAGAAGAACGGCAGCAGCACCTGCCCGGTGACGTACATGTGGTGCGCCCACACCGTCACGGACAGACCGGCGATCGCGATGGTGGCCGCGATCAGGCCGGAGTAGCCGAACATCGGCTTGCGGCTGAAGACCGGGATGATCTCCGACACGATGCCGAAGAACGGCAGCGCGATGATGTACACCTCGGGGTGGCCGAAGAACCAGAACAGGTGCTGCCAGAGCAGCGCCCCGCCGTTCGCCGGGTCGAAGACGTGCGCCCCGAATTTTCGGTCGGCCTCCAGCGCGAAGAGCGCGGCGGCGAGGACCGGGAAGGCCAGCAGGACCAGCACGGCGGTCAGCAGGACGTTCCAGACGAAGATCGACATCCGGAACATCGTCATGCCGGGCGCGCGCATGCAGATGATCGTGGTGATGAAGTTGACCGCGCCGAGGATGGTGCCGAAGCCGGAGAAGGCCAGACCCATGATCCACATGTCGGCACCGACACCCGGCGAGCGGACGGCGTCGGACAGCGGCGAGTAGGCGAACCAGCCGAAGTCGGCCGCACCCTGCGGGGTGACGAAGCCGGCCACCGCGATCGTCGAGCCGAACAGGTAGAGCCAGTAGGCGAACATGTTCAGCCGCGGGAACGCCACGTCGGGCGCGCCGATCTGCAGCGGCATGATCCAGTTCGCGAACCCGGCGAAGAGCGGGGTCGCGAACATCAGCAGCATGATCGTGCCGTGCATCGTGAACGCCTGGTTGAACTGCTCGTTCGACAGGATCTGGGTCCCGGGACGAGCCAGCTCGGCGCGCATGACCAGGGCGAGGATGCCACCGATCAGGAAGAACGCGAACGACGTCCCCAGGTACAGGGTGCCGATCGTCTTGTGGTCGGTGGTGGTCAACCACTTGATGACGGTGGAACCCGGCTTGCGGGTGCGCTGGCCCCCGCCGACCGTGACGGCCCCGGCGCCCCCGCCGGCCGCGGCGGGCTCGTTGAGGATGGTCACTATTCTTCACTTCCCATGGTCGTGATGCCGGAGGGCACCGCGCCGGTCTGGCCCTTGGCCCGGAGGTCCGCCAGGTGCTTGTCGTAGTCCGCGCGGGACACGACCTTCACGTTGAAGAGCATCCGCGAGTGGTCGACGCCGCAGAGCTCGGCGCACTTGCCCTTGTACTCGCCGATCTGGTTCGGCGTGACCTCGAACTTGTTCACCACGCCCGGCACGACGTCCATCTTCATCAGGAAGTTGATGGGCCAGAAGTCGTGGATGACGTCCCGCGAGGTGAGGACGAACTTGACCGACTCGTTGACCGGCAGGTACAGCGTCGGCGGCTCGGCGGGCGTGCCCACCTCGTACGCCGCCGTGGTGCTGGTCGGGTCGGGCTTCTCGGTGTTCTCGTAGTTGAACGCCCAGCTCCACTGGAAGCCCACCACGTTGACCGTGTGCGCGGGCTTGGCGGAGGTGGAGATCAGCTCCGACTCGTCGCGCGCGACGAAGTAGAAGAGCACCGACACGATGACGATGGGGACCGCGGTGTAGAGCGCCTCGATGGGCACGTTGTACCGGGTCTGCGGAGGGATCTGGATGCCGGTGCGACTGCGCCGGTGGAAGATCACGCTCCAGATGATCAGACCCCACATCAGTGCGCCCACTGCCAGAGCCGCGATCCAGGAGCCCTGCCACATGTGAAGGACCAGGGGCCCTTGCTCGGTGACGGGACTCGGGAGGCCAAGCCTGGGGAGGTCGTTGGCCGAGCAGCCGGTAGCGGTCGCGATGACGAGGCCCAGTGCCAGCGCCTGAGGCAGCTTCCGCCGCATCGTGCGCCGCGGCGAGCGGTCGGAGCCGTTGGGACTCACGTAGCGCCTTCCCGAAGTCTCGCCCGCCTTCGCGTCGCTCCGGGGAGGATGGTGAACCTCCCCGGCGACCCGTCCACGGGCACGGTTTGAATGCTTATGCGGGCCAAACCCTACTCCAGCCTTATGCGCTGCTGACGGGCAGGTCCCGGTAACGCGCCGCCCGGTCGCCCGATCAGGCCCGGCCGGGGCGGATTCGCAGGTCACAGCAGACTTTCGAGGGCCGTACGCCCGATCGGGGGACGGCGGCGCACCGGGTGGATGACGACCCGTCGGGTGCGGACGAAAGGGACAAACCGGGTGATCGACTGACGGACGGTGAGACGGTGGGGCCGCCCCCGGTCTGTAGTTGAATGTCACCGTGTATTTCGACGCGGCCTCCACCGCCCCGCTCCACCCGGTCGCCCGGCAGGCGCTGACCGCCGCACTGGACGAGGGGTGGGCCGACCCCGCCCGGCTCTACCGCTCCGGCCGGCAGGCCAGGATGCTGCTCGACGCCGCGCGCGAGACGGTCGCCGAGGTGCTCGGCGCCCGGGCCGACGAGGTGTCGTTCACCGCCAGCGGCACCCAGGCCCTCCAGCTGGGCATGCTCGGCGCGCTGGCCGGCAACCGCCGCCGCGGCGCCCACCTGGTGCACTCCGCCGTCGAGCACTCCGCCGTGCTGCACACCGCCGAACGGTGGGAGCTGACACCGGCGGGGAGCGGGACGGGCGAGGTCACCGTCGTCCCGGTGGACCGGCTCGGGCGGGCCGCCCCCGAGGGCTTCGCCGCCGCGCTGCGGCCCGACACCGCGCTGGCCGTCCTGCAGTCCGCCAACCACGAGGTCGGCACGGTCCAGCCGGTCGGCGAGGTCGCCCGGATCTGCGGGGACGTGCCGCTGCTGGTGGACGCCGCGCAGAGCGCCGGCCGGACCGACGTACCCGCCGGCTGGTCGCTGCTGACGGCCAGTGCCCACAAGTGGGGCGGCCCGGCCGGGGTCGGGGTGCTCGCCGTCCGCAAGGGCGTCCGGTACGTCTCGCCGCTGCCGGCCGACGAACGCGAGTCGGGCCGGGTGCCCGGGTACGTCAACGTGCCGGCGATCGTGGCGGCCGCCGCCTCGCTGCGCGCCGTCCGGGCCGAGGCCGACCGCGAGAACGCCCGGCTGCACGCGCTGGTCGAACGGATCAGGACCCGGGTCCCGCAGCTGGTGCCCGAGGTGGAGGTGGTCGGCGACCCGGTCGGGCGGCTGCCGCACCTGGTCACCTTCTCCTGCCTGTACGTGGACGGCGAGGTGCTGCTGACCGAGCTGGACCGGGCCGGCTTCGCGGTCTCCTCCGGCTCCTCCTGCACCTCCTCCACCCTGACCCCGAGCCACGTGCTCGCCGCGATGGGCGTGCTGACCGAGGGCAACGTCCGGGTCTCGCTGCCGTACGGTGCCGCCGGGGCGGACGTCGAACGCTTCCTGGCCGTCCTGCCGGAGGTCGTCGGACGGGTCCGGGCTCCGCTCGGGCTGGACCTGCCGGCGCCCGGAGCCGTGCTCGCGGGCGGAGCGGCCGTCGAGCCCGCGCGCGGAACCGGGGCGGCGGCGGGGGAAGCGGCCGCGGCGGAGGCGAAGGCCGGAGGGGCGGAGGGCGGTGCCGGGCCGGTGGCCGCCGCACTGGTCGTCGACGCCCTGGGCAAGCGCTGCCCGCTGCCGGTGATCGAGCTGGCCCGACGGATCGGCGAGGTGCCGCCGGGCGGCACGGTCGCGGTGCTGGCCGACGACGAGGCGGCCCGGCTGGACATCCCGGCCTGGTGCGGGATGCGGGAGCAGGAGTACCTGGGCGAGGCCCCGGCCGCCGGGTACGGCGGCGACCGGGGCTCGGCCTACCTGGTCCGCCGCACCCGGTAGGGCACCCGGAGGAGCGGGCCGCACCGGGCGGGCGCGGGCCTCGCGGCCCGGCGGTGCTACCTGCCCAGGTGCGCGCGGATGTCGGCCGCCGCCTCGGCGCCGTACGCGTTCTCGAAGCGCTTGAGGAAGGCCGCGGGGCGCAGCTCGTACTCCTGGGTGCCGACGGTCTCGATCACCAGGGTGGCGAGCATGCAGCCGAGCTGGGCCGAGCGCTCCAGCTCCAGCTCCCAGGACAGGCCGGCGAGGAAGCCGGCCCGGAAGGCGTCGCCGACGCCGGTCGGGTCGGTCTTGCGCTCCTCGGGGGCGCAGCCGACCGTGATGGGCGCCTCGCCCTTGCGGTCGATCCGCACGCCCTTGCTGCCCAGGGTGGTGACGCGGGTGCCGACGCGGGTGAGGATCTCCTCCGCGTCCCAGCCGGTCTTGCTCTCGATGAGCGCGGCCTCGTATTCGTTGGTGAACAGGTACGCGGCGCCGTCCACGATCTCGCGGATGTCGTCGCCCTCCAGGCGGGCCAGCTGCTGGGAGGGGTCGGCGGCGAAGGCGTAGCCCCGGGTGCGGCACTCCTGGGTGTGGCGGACCATCGCCTGCGGGTCGTCCGCGCCGATCAGGACGAGGTCCAGGTTGCCGACCCGGTCGGCGATCGGCTTGAGCTCGATGTAGCGGGCCTCGGCCATCGCCCCGGTGTAGAAGGAGGCGATCTGGTTGTGGTCCTCGTCCGTGGTGCACATGAAGCGGGCGGTGTGCCGGGTCTCGGAGATGTGCACCGACTCGGTGTCCACGTTGTGGCGCTGCAGCCAGCTGCGGTACTCGGCGAAGTCCGCGCCGGTGGCACCGACCAGGATCGGGCGCAGGCCGAGGACGCCCATGCCGAACGAGATGTTCGCGGCGACGCCGCCACGGCGGATGTCGAGGGTGTCGATCAGGAAGGACAGCGACACCGTGTGCAGCTGCTCGGCGACCAGCTGATCGGCGAAACGGCCGGGGAAGGTCATCAGGTGGTCGGTGGCGATCGAGCCGGCGACGGCGATACGCACAGGGTCTCCTCGGGGTGGCGGCGAGGCCAGGGGAAGCGGATGAACCTCCCCACGGTACCGGGCCCGGCGGCCGGGGCCGCAAGACCGCCCCGGCCCGGTCGAACGGGTACTACCTCCGGGTAGCTCTGGCAGCGCCCCCGCGGGCGTCCTAGGGTCACAGGAAGAGGGGCCCGTCAGCGGCCCCCGTCCACGTCCGTGGCACCGTCGCCACGGCACGGTGATCGGAGCGATGGCCGATGATGTCCAGTTCCCACCCCCGGAACCCCTCCCCCGCCCTGCGGGCCGACGCGGACCCGGACACCCTTGACGCGCTGGTGAGTTCGTCCCGGCGCCTGGGCCGCTTCTGGCCGCCGGCCGCCCTCGGCGAGGAGCCCGTACGGGTTGCCGGTCCGGGCTTCGCGGTGCCGTCGGGAGCGCAGCGGCTGGTCGCCGGGATGGCCGAGTACGGCGTGTAGCGGGCGCCCGGGGCTGGGCGGCGGCGCGGGCCGGGGCCGGCGATGGAACCGGACTCCTCCGGACCACGTCAAACCGGCGCGGTGTCGCCGGGGAGGCGGCGCCGCCCAGCCCTCGGGAGGAATTCAGTGATGGATCAGGAGACGAAGGCCCGGCCCGTGCGGCGCCGGGGTGCCGGACGCCCCGGCGGACGGCGGGCGGTGGCCCTGACCGGCGTGGTCCTGGCGGTCGCCGTCGCGGCCGGCTGCGGCTCGGGCGGCTCCGGTGCCTCCGACGGCGCGGCGCCGACGGCGCCCGCGGCACCGTCGGTGTCGGCGCCCGCGGAGCCCGGTTCGACCTCGCCCTCGCCCGCCCCCTCGGCGCCGGACCCGCGCCCGATGAGCCCGTCCGCGAGCCCCGTGGCGCCGGCCCCGCCGACCCCCGGCACGGGCGCCACGCCGGGCATCGGCCCGGACGGGCCGCAGCCGACCGGCCCCGGCATCGCCCCCGGTGAGCCCGCGCCCGTCCCGGGCGGCCGGCAGACCATCGGCTACCAGCTGAGCGGCAACCGGCTGACCGTCTGGTTCTACGGCGGCATCTGCGAGAAGTACGGGCTGAAGACGGACGAGAGCCGGCCCGGCCGGGTGGACGTCCGGATCGTGGTGGCCACCCCGATCGCCCCCGGGACGTCCTGCGCGGCGGTCGCCAAGCGGCAGTCCGTGACGGCGGACCTGAAGGGCCCGCTGATGGGCCGGGCCGTGATGGACGCCGCCAACGGCGCCGAGGTGCCGCTGGAGGCCGAGGTGGCGGGCGGGCCGCCGGCGCCGGCGGACAAGTAGCACCACGTTCCCCCCGGCCCCTCACTCCGGTCACTCCGGTCACTCCGGTCACTCCGGGGGGAACGACGAAGGCGGCCCCCGGGATCACCCGGGGGCCGCCTTCGCGGTACTGCTAGCTGAACGAGTCGCCGCAGGCGCAGGAGCCGGTGGCGTTCGGGTTGTCGATCGTGAAGCCCTGCTTCTCGATGGTGTCCACGAAGTCGACGGTGGCGCCGCCGAGGTACGGGGCGCTCATCCGGTCGGTGACGACCTTCACGCCGTCGAAGTCCTTGAGAACGTCGCCGTCGAGCGAACGCTCGTCGAAGAAGAGCTGGTAGCGCAGGCCCGAGCAACCGCCGGGCTGGACGGCGACACGCAGCGCCAGGTCCTCGCGGCCTTCCTGCTCGAGCAGGCCCTTGACCTTGGCCGCGGCGGCATCGGTAAGGAGCAGACCACTCTCGACGGTGGTCTCGTCCTGGACGGTCATCTGCTTACTCCCGGTCGTTGACGACGATCTGCCGCCAGTACCAACCAGCGGCCACCCGGATTCAATTCCCGGGCGGTGGTTCTTTCGGAGGACGGGATTCGCGGCCCGTTCCCCACATTCCCCATGCTCGCACACCACAGGGGTGTGGTCACCGCCCGATCCGCGCGAACGGGTCACTCCGGGCGCCCCCGATTGCCAGGATGGGAGCCATGATCCTGCGCCAGGTGCAAGACACCGCCGCTGACGCCGAAGCCGTGCGGCTGATCGCCGAAGCCGCCTTCGAGGGCCTGTCGGACGGCGCCGGTGCGGCGCGGCGGCCGGAGGAGCCCGACCGGGCGAACGCCCGCGCCGTCCAGCAGGCGGCCAGGACCAGGCACCTGGCGCGCACCGATCCGCAGGGGTGCTGGATCGCGGAGCACGAGGGCGAGGCGGTCGGCGCGGCACTGTCGCTGCGCCGCGAGGGCGTGTGGATCCTGGCCCTGTTCGTGGTGCGGCCCGGCGCCCAGGGGCAGGGGGTGGGGCGGTTGCTGCTGGAGCGGGCCGCGGCGCACGGCCGCGGCTGCCTGCGCGGGCTGCTCTGCGCCTCGCCCTCCCCCGCGGCGGCCCGGCGCTACCGGCGGGCGGGGTTCACGCTGCACCCGACGATGACTCTGAGCGGCCCGGTGGACCGCGCCGGCCTGCTGGATCCGGGGGACATCCCGGTCCACCGGGGCGGCGCCGTGCACAGGCACCTGCTGGACTCGGTGGACCGCGGCGCGCGGGGCGCCGCCCACGGCCC
>NZ_JBHUSG010000059.1:0-58683 GCF_042673745.1 Kitasatospora sp. NPDC057015 | reverse complement strand
GCCGTCCTGCTGCTCGCCGCGCTCTACTCCCTGCTGCCGGTGTGGTGGCTGGTCGTCTCCGCCACCAAGAGCAGCAGCGACCTGTTCGCCGGCAACGGCTTCTGGTTCGCCGGCCGCATCGAGCTGGTGCACAACATCACCACCCTGCTCGGCGTCCAGGACGGCATCTTCGGACGCTGGCTCCTCAACAGCCTGCTCTACGCGGTGGGCGGCGCCGTCGTCGCCACCCTGCTCTCCGCGATGGCCGGCTACGTGCTGGCGAAGTACGCCTTCCGGGGCCGCGAGGCCGTGTTCAACACCGTGCTGGGCGCCATCCTCATCCCCGCCCCGCTGTTCGCCCTGCCGCTCTACCTGATGTTCTCCGCCACCCACCTGGTCAACACCTTCTGGGCGGTGTTCATCCCCAGCATCGTCAGCCCCTTCGGCGTCTACCTGGCCCGCATCTACGCCGCCGCCGCCGTCCCCGACGAACTCCTGGAAGCCGGACGCCTCGACGGCGCGGGCGAGTTCCGCATCTTCCGCTCCATCGCCCTACGCGTCCTGCAACCCTCCCTCGTCACCATCTTCCTGTTCCAGTTCGTGACGATCTGGACGAACTACCTGCTGCCCTCACTCATGCTCGCCAACGACCGCCTGCAACCGGTCACCGTCGGCCTCGTCGCCTGGAAGGAACAACGCGGCCAGACCGTCCCCTACAACCTCATCATCACCGGCTCACTGCTCTCCGTCCTCCCCATCATCGTGATGTTCCTCCTCCTCCAGCGCTACTGGAAGGCCGGACTCACCTCCGGCAGCGTCAAGTAACCCACCGAACAGGCCCCCTGACCCACCGAGCAGGCCGCCTGGCCCACCGGCCGGACCCAGTCACCGAGCGTCGTGACCCGCGGTCCGCCGATTGTCCGCGCAACCCACTGGCCGTGATTCGCGGTCCGCCGGTCGGTCCGCGCAGGACAGCGCCGCAACTCCCGGTCCACCCCACACATTCCGAAGAGGCAGAAGCAACATGAGTGAGCTGCGGCTGACCGCGCTGACCCTGCCGACCGCTGCGGTCGGCCCCACCAACCCCCTGCCGCCGCTGTTCTCCGGCGCCGACCTGCACCAGGTCGCCGACGCGAGCGAGGCCGACGAGGAGATGCGGCACAACATCGCCTACGGCCGGGTGCCCTCCGTCATGCCCTACCTCATGCAGGACGGCTACACCCGCGAACGCGCACCCGCCGACCACCTCGTGGCGGTACTGGAGAACGCCACCCTTAAGGCCACCTTCCTGCTCGGCGCCGGCGGCCGACTCTGGTCACTGATCCACAAGCCCACCGGACGCGAACTCCTCTTCCGCAACCCGGTGTTCCAACCCGCCAACCTCGCCCTGCGCGGCGCCTGGCTGGCCGGCGGCGTCGAATGGAACATCGCCACCATCGGCCACACCCCCACCACCTGCGAGCCCCTGCACGCCGCCCGCGTCACCCGCCCGGACGGCACCCCCGTCCTGCGGATGTGGGAGTACGAACGCATCCGCGGCGTCGTCTTCCAGATCGACGCCTACCTCCCCGACGACTCCCAGGTCCTGCTCGTCCACATCCGCATCACCAACCCCCGCGACACCACCGTACCCATGTACTGGTGGTCCAACATCGCCGTCCCCGAAGCCCCCGACGTCCGCGTACTCGCCCCCGCCGACGCGGCCTGGCAGTTCTCCTACGACCGCCGCGTGCGCCACATCGACCTGCCCCAACCCGACGGCACCGACCTCACCCGCACCACCCACGCCCGCGACGCCGCCGACTACTTCTTCGACATCCCCGACGACCGACGCCGCTGGATCACCGCCCTCGACGCGAGCGGACGCGGCCTGGCCCAGGCCTCCACCCAACGCCTGCGCGGCCGCAAACTCTTCCTCTGGGGACAGGGCGAAGGCGGCCGACACTGGCAGGACTGGCTCTCCGAACCCGGCCACGGCTACCTGGAGATCCAAGCCGGCCTGGCCCGCACCCAACTCGAACACCTCCCGATGCCCGCCGGCGCCCACTGGTCCTGGATCGAGGCCTACGGCCTCCTCGAAGCCGACCCCACCGCCGTCCACAGCGACGACTGGACCACAGCCCGCGAAGCCGCCCACCACAGCCTCGACACCCTCATCCCACAGAGCGTCCTCGACGCCGAACTCGCCGACGCCGCACACTGGGTAGACCAGCAGCCCGACGAGATCCTGCAAGCCGGCTCCGGCTGGGGCGCCCTCGAACACCACCGCCGCACCCGCACCGGCCAGACCCCACCGAGCACCCCCGGCACCCCCTTCCCCGACAGCACCCTCGGCCCCGACCAGCAACCCTGGCTCGACCTCCTCGACCACGGCCACCTCGTCCCCGCCGACCCCCACCAGGCACCCACCTCCTACCAGACCGACCCCGCCTGGCAGGAACCACTCCAAGCAGCCGACGGCTGGCTCCCCCACCTCCACCTCGGCGTCCTACACGCCCACGCCGGCCACCTGGAAGACGCCCGCAAGGCCTGGCAACGCTCCATCGAGCACCGCCCCACCGCCTGGGCCTGGCGCAACCTCGCCGCCCTCGCCGACCACACCGGCAACCCCACCGAGGCGACCCACGCCTACCGCCAAGCCCTCCACCTCGCCCCCGACCTCCTACCACTCACCCTCGAAGCCGCCACCGTCCTGCTCCGCGCCGGACACCCACACGAAGTCCTGTCGCTCCTCGCCGCCCTCCCCGCCGCCCGCCGCACCCTGGGCCGCGCCCGCTGGGCCGAAGCCCGCGCCGCCCTCGACACCGGCGACACCGAACGCTGCGGCCGACTCCTGCACGAGGGCATCGAACTCGCCGACATCCGCGAAGGCGAAGCCTCCCTGCACGAACTCTGGTTCGCCCACCAACACGCCACCAACACCACCGAACCGGCCCTCCCACTGCCCCGCGCCTACGACTTCCGGATGCTCGCTACGAGTTGAGGCTCGGTGCACCGGAGGTGTGCGGTGGTGGCGTCGGCCGCCCTGCATCGGGCCGTCACCGTTGGGGGGCGCCGATCGTTCAGTGGTCGACTCGCCTGCGACGCGTGGCGCGGCTTCATCGGCCGCCCCCACGCGTCGGCCTGTTTCGGGCCGGGTGCCGCTCCAGTCCGGCCGGGTGTCAGAGCAGTTCGAGGACGGTGGCGTTGGCCATGCCGCTGCCCCCGCACATGGACTGCAGGCCGTACCGGATGCCCTCGTCGTGCAGATGGTGGACCAGGGTGGTCATCAGGCGGGCACCGGAGCCGGCGAGCGGGTGGCCGATGGCGATGGCACCGCCGAGCGAGTTCATCCGTTCGTAGGCGGCGCCGGTCTCGCGCAGCCAGGCGAGGGTGGCCGGCGCGAAGACCTCGTCGATCTCGAAGGCGCCGATCTCGCCGATCCGCAGACCGGCCCGTTTCAGTGCCGTGGCCGTGGCCGAGATCGGGCCGCCGAACATGCGGACCGGGTCGGTGGGGGCGGCCACCGCGGTGTGGATGCGGGTCATCGGGGTCCATCCCCTGGCCCTGGCGAAGTCGCCGGTGGTGACGAGCAGGGCCGCGGCCCCGTCGGAGACCTGCGCCGCGTTCCCCGCGGTGATGCCGCCCCCCGTGCCGAAGGCCGGCTCCAGGAGAGCGAGGGTCTGCAGGGTGGAGCCGCGGCGGATGCCTTCGTCGTCGGCGAGGACGCGACGTGTGCCGTCCCCGCCGGTGACGGTGACGGGGACGATCTGGCCCGTGAACCGGCCCTCGTCGGCGGCCCGGGCCGCGCGGTGGTGGGAGTCCACGCCGTGCTGGTCCATCTCGGTGCGGCTGATGCCGTACTCGTCGGCGATCAGCTGCGCGGCGGCTCCCCACTGGAAGCGCACACCGCCGTGGCGGGCGAGGACGTCCGGCCCGAAGGGCTCGCCGGCGCGGCCGTGGAGGCGGGTGGCGCCTGGCGGGACGGAACCGGTGAGCTCGACGCCGCCGGCCACGGCGACGTCGTACTGCCCCGACACCACACCGGCGGCGGCCTGGTGCACGGCCTGCTGCGAGGAGCCCTGTTGCCGGTCGACGGCCACTGCGGTCACGGACTCGGGCCAGCCCGCCGCCGATACCGCGGCGCGCCCGACGCCGCCGGCCCGACCGCCGACATCGGCGGCGCAGCCCCAGACCACCGCGTCGACCAGTGCGGGGTCCAGCCCGGTCCGTTCGGCCAGCGCGTCGAGGACGTGGGCGGACAAGCAGGCCGGGTCAAGCCCGGACAGGGCGCCGTTGCGCCTGCCTACCGCGGTGCGTACGGCGTCGACGATGACTGCGTCGCGCATGGGGATCTCCTGGGTGCCGCGGACGTGGGGACGGGCGAGGACGGAAGCGTCAGCGCATGGCCTGGACGTGGGCGCGGTACGGGGAGGGCAGTTCCACCACTGCGCAGCCCATCCTCCGCAAGCGCCGGGCAACGGCGCGGGCCTGGTCGTCGAAGAGGGAGAAGACGAAGAGCCCGGGAACCAGCACGATGTGGACGGCACCGTCGGCCGCCCGGTTCAGCAGGTGTTCGAGGGACGGCCTCACCTCGCAGGAGCGGATCCCGTTGTCCAGGTGCAGCACGGGCCGGGGGAGGGCGAGGAACTCGGCGTGACCGCGCAGAGCGCTCTGGTGGTTGGCCATCTCCCAGCGGTCGAAGGGGTAGCAGCGGAGGTACATCGCCGTGCGGACCACGGAAGGCACGGAGGTGGGGTACATGGCGGCTCTCGTTCGGTTCTGGGGATCGGGTCTGTGGCCGAGCGGCTTTCTGGTAGGGGAATCTCCGACCAAGACCAATGGAATAACGGGAGGTAAGCGCATTGCCATGCGTTTCTGAGGTCAAATCGACCATTTATCCCTGAGTTATTAAGGGAGTGCTGCGCATTTCCATGAGTAGCGCCGCCGGGTGACCGCCGCCGGTGTGCCGGTGCGGCTGGGTAGTGCGCGCCCCGCCCGTGGGTAGTCCATGAACAGGCCGACCGCGCGGGGCGGTCGCGGGCGGCCCGGCCTCGACGCCGGCAGGGTAGCGTGAGGAAGGGTCACCCCCGGCCGGCGGCGCCGAGGTCCTGCATCTGCCCCGGACGGGGCCGCGGACCGGGTCGCTCCTACCCGAAGTGTTGGTACGCCATGGCGGAATTCAGTGGGAGGTCCGGATCCGGCCGCCCGGGATTCGACTTCGTCGGACGGCAGGAAGAACTGCGGGTCCTCCTGGCGGCACTGCGGCAGGAGCCGGTCGTGGTGCTCGTCGAGGGCGAGGCCGGGGTGGGCAAGTCCCGTCTGCTCTGGGAGACGGCCGCCCGGCTGGAGGGCGAAGGAGCGACGACCCTCATCGGATGGTGCCACCCGCTGCGCGAACCCCTCCCTTTCGGCCCGGTCATCGACGCCCTCCGCCGGGCCCACCTGGACACCGAGGCACGCCCGGGGCCCGCCACCGCCGCGCTCGCCCCCTACCTGCCCGAACTCGCCGCGAGGCTGCCCGTCGGGGTGGAGGTCCACATCCCAGGCGACCTGCACCATCGCCTGATGCGGGCCGTGCACGACCTGCTGTCGGCGCTGGGACCGGTCGTGCTGGCCGTCGAGGACGTGCACTGGGCCGACGAAGCGACCCGCCAACTGCTGCTCCTACTGGCCCGCAACCCGCCACCGCAGCTGCGCCTGCTGCTCACCTATCGAGCGAGGGATTTGCCGGGGCACGGGAACGTCCTGGGCTCGCCCTACCGTCGCCCGGTGGGCGTCGGCGGCACCGAGGTCGCCCTCGGGCCGTTCGACCGTGCAGAGGTGCGTGAGCTCGCGGCCGCCGTGATCGGCCCGGCCGCGGCCGCCGCGCTGGGAGACCAGCTCTACGAACGCAGCGGCGGGTTCGCCCTGGTGGTGGAGGCGGACCTGATCGTTCTCGCGGACCGGATGGCCCACGGGCGCGGCGGGTTGCCGCAGACGCCGAAGGACCTGAAGGACCTCGGGGTGCCGAGGACGCTCCAGGAGGCGGTCAGCAGCCGGATGGCGACGCTGTCCGAGGACGCGGTGGCGGTCGTGCGGGGCGCGTCGGTGCTGGGCGTACCGGCCGGGGAGGAACTGCTGGCCCGGCTGGCAGACCTGGACGCCGACCAGGCCGAGACCGCCCTGCTGGAGGTCCTCCGGACCGGCTTGCTGCGCGAGACGTCCGCCGACCGGTACGGGTTCCGCCATGTACTCGCCCGGCAGGCGGTGTACGAGCGGATCCTCGGCCCGCGGCGGCGTCGGCTGCACCGGCGCGCCATCGAGACCCTCTCGGAACAGGATCCCGCTGCGCTCGTGCAGATCGCTCACCACGCCCGCCGGCTCGGCGACACCGCCGGATGGCTTCCCCATGCCTGGGCCGCCGCCGAGCACGCCGTCGACGTCGGTGACGAAGGCGTGGCAGCCGACCTGCTCCAGCAACTGCTCGCCGAGCCCGCGCTGCCGTCCGAGCAGCGGACCCGCGCCGCCATCGGGCTCAGCCACATCGCGGGACGCCGTACCGACCTGCCGGCGAGTCTGGCCATGCTGCGCCGCATCGTCTCCGACCCCGCTCTCGCCGAGTCCGCCCGCGGCGAGATCCGCCTCGGCCTGGCCCGGGCGCTGCTGAACCAGGGCGACCTGGAAGGGCTCGACGAGATGGGCCGCTCTGCCGAGGAACTCGCGGCAGACCGTCCCGGCCTGGCCGCGATCGCCCTCGCCTCCCTCTGCCACGGATTCCAACTCAGCCGCACCGCCGACCAGGACCGGGCCGGGATGGAGCAGGCGGTGCGGATGGCCGCAGACGCGGATCCGAGGACCCGCGCCACCGTGCAGGCCGGCCAGATCACCCTCCTCAGTCACCTCGCCGACCCACGGACCGAGTCGCTGCTACGGCAACTTCCCCGCCAGGACCCCGATCCGGAGATCCGCCGCGAGTGCGCCCGCGCGCTGCGCAACGCCGCCACCAACCTCGCCTGGACCGGCCGCATCGAGGACGCCCGCGCCCTGCTGCGCCCGGCCGAGGAACTGGCCCACCACACGGGCTACGGGCAGGTGGAAGAGGCCTGCGCGCTGACCCGACTCGCCCTCGACTTCGAGGAGGGGCGGTGGGACGATCTGCCCGAACGGATTGAGGCGATCGTCCCACTGGCCGCCGAGGGCGGAACCTTCCGCATCGAGCCGCTCCACCTGCGCGCCCTGCTCGACATCGCCCGCGGCCAGTGGGCCCGTGCCCGCGCCGCCCTGACCACCCATCTGCTGCCCTGGCAGACCCGGGACGGCGTGCTGGCCGGCAGCGCGGCCCTCGCCCGCCTCCACCTGCTGGAACAGCAGCCCCGAGAGGCCTGGGAGATCGCCCGGCGGGCCCTGGAACTCCAGCGGCACAAGGGCGTGTGGGCCTGGGCCACCGACCTGGTCCCCATCGCGGTGCAGGCGGCGCTCGCCGGCGGCGAGCGCGAGGAGGCCCGGGCGCTGACCGCCGAGGCCGCGCGCGGGATCGCCGGCTGCGACGCTCCGGCCGCCGAGGCGGAGATTCTGCTCTGCCAGGGGCTGCTGGCCGCGGACACCGACACCGCGCAGGCCGCGCGCCTCCTGGAGCAGGCCCGTGCCGTCTTCGAGGACTGCGGCCGGGTCTACCGCGCCGCCCGTACCGCCGAACAGGCCGGACGGATCCTCCTCGCCGACGACGGAACCGAGGCCGCCCGCCTCCTCCAGCACGCCCGCGACGTCTTCGCCCGGATCGGCGCCGGCTCCGATGCCGCCCACTGCGAGCAGGCCCTGCGAGGTAGTGGCCGGCGCCCCGCGACCCGTGGGCACCACAGCTACGGGCCCCGGCTGTCGCCCCGCGAGGAGCAGGTGGCCGGACTCCTCGCCGCGGGTGCCACCAACCAGGACATCGCCCTCGCGCTGGCCCTGTCCGTCCGCACCGCCGAACGGCACGTCGCCAACACCCTCAAGAAGCTCGGCGTCACCCGCGACCAGGTCGGTCAGGCGCTTCCCCCGTCCTGACCGTACAGGTCTGCGGGGGCGGCTGCGCGGGCGCCGTCAGCTTGCGCGAGGGCCTGGGGTTCCTCGCCCGTGACCCCTACCTGCGCTCGATCTGCGGCTTCTCCGCCCTGACCAACCTGACCGGCAGCGTCCTGCAAGCGGGTTGGTGGTCTTCCTCCTGCACGACGTCGGCCTGAGCCCGGGCGTCGGCGGCGGCCTGCTGGGCACGATCAGCCTCGGCGGAGTCCTCGGAGCGACGGTCGCGACCAGGATCACCCGGCGCTTCGGCACCGCGCGCGGCCTGCTGCTGTGCAACCTGTGCACCGACAAGTCGCTGCTGGCAGGACTCGATCGACTGCTGCCACCGGCGTCCGTCCTCGTCATCGAGGAACCGGACGTGATCGAGGCCCGAACCGCACCGCCGCACCCTCGTCGGCGGTGCCGCGAGGCAGAGGGCGGGGCCGAGCGGCAGGAGCGGCCGGATGGACGGCTCGCCGGTGCGCGGGTCGATCAGGGTGAGGGCGCGGTCGGCGCGGGCCACGTACGGTTCGGGGTTCTCCGTACCTCGTCGTGGCGCATCATCTGCCTTCGTCGGCGGCCCGGAAGGCATTCCGAACCGATCAGCAAAGGACGCCCGTCTGGACGGAGTCCCGGGTTTCCGAGTGCTCCGGGTCATCGGCTGCGGCGGCGGCACGCAGCGCCGCCTCGACCCGGCGGTTGCTGGTCATGGTCGCCGTGACGGCGGTCATGGTGAGGAGGAGGCCGGCGGCGGTGTACAGCGGGGTGCGTACGTCGTAGGTGGTGGCCAGCCAGCCGCCGAGGAAGGCGCCGAACGGGGCGGCGCACATGGCGAGCATCCGGGAGGTGGAGGCGACCCGGCCCATCAGGTGGGCGGGGACGACCGCCTGTCGGAGGGAGGGGGCGAGCACCATGGTGGCGCCCATGCCCGCTCCGCAGACGGCGAGTGCGAGACCGGCGACGTACGGGTTGGGGGCGACGGCGAGGCCCAGGACGGCGAGTCCCTCGACCGCGGCCGTGCAGGTGAGCGCGGTGCCGGTGCCGAGTCGTCGGCCGAGGAAGGAGGCGATGCCCGCGCCGAGCAGACCGCCGGTGGCCTCCGCCGTGAGGAGCAGGCCGAAGCCGAAGGTGCCGACGCCCAGACGGTCGTGGGCGAAGAGGGCGAGTACGGTCTCCACGGCGAGGAAGGCGATGTTCCCGACCGCCGGACGCAGCGCGAGCCCGAGCAGCAACTGGTTCCGGAACACGTACGAGGCGCCGGCCCGCGCCTGCCGCAGCAGCGACTCACGGGCCTGCGGTACGGGCCGGGGTGCGGCGGGCAGCGACCGTACGAGCACCGCGGAGACCGCGAACGACACCGCGTCGGCGAGCAGCGGAACCGCCCGGCCGAGCGCGAGCAGGGCACTGCCCGCAGGTGGCCCCGCGAAGCCGGACGCGGCGGTCTGGGCGCCGCGTAGGCGGGAGTTGGCGCGCTCCAGGAGCGCGGGGTCGCGGCCGAGCAGATCCGGCAGGTAGGCCGTGGCGGCCGTGTCGAAGAAGAGTCCGCCGAGGCCGAGCAGGAAGGCGACGGCCGCGAGCAGCGGAATGCTCAGCAGGTCGAACGCGGCCGCTGCCGCCGGTATCGCGAGCAGCACCGCACGCGCCGCGTCCGTGACCCACATCGTGCGCCGACGGTCCCAGCGGTCCACCAGCGCACCGCCGAGCACGCCGAACAGCAGCCACGGCAGCGTTCCGGCGGCCGTGACGACGGCGAGTGCCATCGGATCCCGCGTCAACGCCAGTGCGAGCAGCGGCAGCGCGGCATGTGACACCCCGTCACCGAGCGAGGAGATCGTCTGCGCAGTCCACAGTCGTCCGAATCCGGCGGGCAACCTGCTGAGCTCTGTGGTCACTTGGCGTCTCCTTCGACCTGCTGACGCGATGCCGGGTGGAACAGTGCGAAGACGAATGACGCGTCCGGCAGTGACGGATCGGACAGCTCCCGGTACTCGTCGGCCAGTGCCTGCAGCCGCGTCCCCAGTTCCGCGAACTGCTCCTCGGTGAGCCGTAGATGCGCCATCCCCACGTGCCGTTCGCCGTCGGCCGGCGCTGCCTCCAGGTCCGCCACCGCATGGCGCATCAGCACGTCCGGCCCTCCCTCGCCCGGATCCGGCAGCACGATCGCCCGCGCGGCCATGGCGTAGTACCGCTCGGTGACCCCCCGGACCTTCCGCGTCCGTACCACCTTCACCAGGCCGGCCCGCTCCAGCAGCCGTACGTGGTAGCTGGAGCTCCCCTTCGCCAGGCCCACCCGCTCGGCGATCTGCGTGATCGTCGCGGGCTCGAAGCGGAGTACGGCCATGATCCGGTGGCGCGTGAGGCTGGAAACGGCCCGTAGCTGCTCGTCGGTTGTGACGTGGAACGTCTCGGGGAGGTCGTCGGTAGGCATGCCCCTAATGGTCAACACTTCTTGACCATTGGTCAAGGGGATTTGTTCGAGCTTTCTGACTGACCCGGAGCTGGGCGACCGCCCTGTCGGCGCCCGAGGTCGGGGGCCTTCCGGTCGCTGGGGCCTGCCTATGAGGCTTGGTCGGGCTCGGAGTTGAGGTCGGGTCGCCGGGTCGCGGCGGCGTGCCATCCGTGTTCGAGGAGGTGGAAGGCGGCGTCGACGGCCCGTTCCGGGTCCTCGGAGCGGTGGGCGAGGGCGGAGGTCTCCAGAGCGAAGCGGGCGAGCGCGGCGCTGTGCGGGTCGCCGGGCGGGAGGCCGGCGTCGCGGGCGATGGCGTGGGCGAGGGCGTCCTGGTGGCGCATCCACATCCGGTGGGCGTAGTCGCCGAGGGCGGGGGTGCGGGTGACCAGGTCGAAGAAGTCGGTGTAGTGGGGGTCGGAGTCGGCTCCGCGCAGGCGGACCTGCTTGACGTGCGCGCACAGGGCCTGGGGGACGGTGGTGTCGGGGGCGCGGTCGTGGACGGCGGCGACGAGGGAGGTCTCCTGGTCGGAGTCCTCGTCGAAGACGAGGGCCTCCTTGCTCGGGAAGTGCTTGAGCAGGGTCGTCGTGGAGACGTCGGCGGCCTCGGCGATCTCGTGCAGGGTCACCTGGTCGTAGCCACGGGCGAGGAAGAGGGTCAGGGCGGCGTCGGCGAGGGCCTGGCGGGTGGCGGCCTTCTTGCGTTCGCGCCGCCCGGCCGGAGCGGGGGTCGGGGTTGTCATGCTGCCATCGTACGCAAAGATGCCTGATTCAAAAAGTTGTATCGTTGCACTTAATTGATGGGTGTGCTTTTCTGGAACGGCGGCAGCGCGGACCACCGCCCCGCCCCTTCGTCCCGTCCCCTCCCTGCCCGAACGCAGCGGACTCGCCATGTCCGACGCTGCTTCCGGCAGGTGCGGCGGCCCACTGACACCCCCGTACCGCACCACCACCCCGCGCGCGGCAGCACCGACGCCGGGCGACTCGAACGGAGCACCACCATGACCACCGCCCCCGCCCCCCGCATCGCGATCATCGGCGCCGGCCCCGCCGGCCTGACCTGCGCCCGCATCCTGCAACGCCACCACATCCCCGTCACCGTCTACGACGGCGAAGCCGGCCCCGACGCCCGGGACCAGGGCGGCAGCCTCGACCTGCACCAGGACAACGGCCAGATCGCCCTGCGCGAGGCAGGCCTGCTGGAGGAGTTCCTCCGCCTCGCCCGCCCCGAGGGCCAGGAGATGCGCCAGCTGGACCCCGAAGGCACGATCCTCTTCCACCACGTCCCCGAGGAGGGCGAGCTCTTCAAGCCCGAGATCGACCGCGGCGACCTGCGCGATCTCCTGCTGAACTCCCTCGCCCCCGGCACCATCCACTGGAACCGCACCCTCACCGCCGTCGACGGCCCCGATCAGGGACCGCGCCGCCTGCGCTTCGCCGACGGAACCACCGTCGAGGCCGACCTCGTCGTCGGGGCCGACGGCGCCTGGTCCCGGGTCCGCCGGGCCATCTCCCCGGCCCTCCCCGAGTACAGCGGCGTGAGCTTCCTCGAAGCCTGGTTCCACGACGTGGAGACCGAGCACCCCGAGATCGCCGCACTCGTCGGCCAAGGCGGAGCCGCCGCCGCCGACGGGGAGCGCGGCCTGTTCGCCCAGCGCAACGGCGGCGACCACATCCGCGTCTACATCGTCCAGCGCGTCCCCGTCGACTGGATCGCCGCCGCCGGCCTGACCGTCCGCGACACCGACGCCATCCGCGCCCTGCTCCTGGAGCGCTTCCGCGACTGGTCGCCGGCCCTGCGCCGGCTGCTCACGGACAACGACGGCCGCTACGTGGACCGCCCCGTCAACGCCCTGCCGGTGCCGCACACCTGGGAGCACAACCCCACCGTCACCCTGCTCGGCGACGCCGCCCACCTCATGCCCCCGCTCGGCGTCGGCGTCAACCTCGCCATGCTCGACGCCGGCGAACTCGCCCTCGCGATCGTGGGCAGCGACAGCATCGACGCCGCGGTCACCGCGTACGAGAGCACCATGCTGCCCCGCTCCCACGCGATGCAGGAACTCCTCGACCACGGCGCCGAGCAGCTCCTGTCCACCGAGCTCCCGGACTTCGCCACCGACGACGACCGCCACTGAGTCCGCGCGCGCGAAGGTCGCCCGCCCGGCCCGGGGTGGCGAAGCTGCGGCGGGATCGCCCGGGGCGTCAAGGGCACCCTCGACAGGGCCGGCGCGGCGGCGGCGTGAAAGCCGTACCCGGCGCCCCCGGTCCGGTGGCGGGTGGCTGCGGAAGTCACCCGAGCACTCCCGCCGGCGGCCTTGTCATGGGTGATCGGTAGGGTCGGCGCACCCGATCAGCTGAGGAGCGCGGACGATGAGACCTCCGGTCGACCTGGATCACGTCCGATGGCAGGACCTGACCCATGCCTACGGCTGCGCCGAGGACGTGCCCGATCTGATCAGGGCGCTCTACCGGGAGGACGAGGAGGTGGCCGACGAGGCGATCTACGAGCTCTACGGCAACATCCACCACCAGGGCACGGTCTATGCGGCGTCAGCACCTGCCGTCCCCTTCCTCGCCCACGCCGCCCTGCACGCCCCGGGCAGGCACGACGAACTGCTGATGCTGCTCGCCGTCCTCGCCGACCACGACCCTGCCGACGTCGACTCGCCGCACTGGCCCGGCAGTCCGGTCGCCGCCGTCTGCGCCGAACTCTGCCGAGTGCTCCCGAACCTGCTGCCATGTCTGGAAGACGGCGAACGGACGGTTCGCCGGGCGGCGCTGCGCGTCGTTGCGGTCGTGGCCGAGCTGCTCCCGGTCGAGTTGAGGGCTACCGTCGTGGCCCGACTCGACGTGATGTATGCGACTGATCCGGTCTCCGTCGTGCGAGCGGACGCGGTGGTCGCCCTGGCCCGCCTCGGCCAGGAGAGGGCGGCGCTGGAAAGCCCACTACCCGACGTCAGACTGGCGGCGGCCGTCCTCGCCGTCGAGCGGTCGGAGCCGCCCTACCGGGCCGAGCTGGTGGAGATCATCGCCGAGGACGGCACCGAACCCGACCCGGGGGATGACGACTTCCCCTGGTCGGGCACCACCACGCGCGACGCGCAACTCACCCACATGCTCACCCGGGATCCGGACGCCTGCCTCTCGGTGGCCGCCCGCTGGATCGCCGCCGGCGACCTCGGCACGCGCGGTTCCTGGCTGGCCGAGCGAACCGCCGAGACCTGGCGCGACCGCGAACCGGAGGTCCTGGACCTGCTGCTGACCGCCCTTCCCCATCAGACGGACGCCCGTGCCCTGGCCGCCCGACTGCGCACCATCGGCCACTGGATCGAGTGCCTGCCCGCGCCGCACTCCGGCCTCCGGGACACACTGCACAGGTATGCCGACACCGAGGACGAGACCGCCGGGGCGGCGCTCCTCGCGCTGGTGCACTCCCGTGACCCCCGCGCCCTGGACCTCGTGCTGCACCGCCCCGGCGCCCGCCTGCTCGAAGCGGCGGCGCGGCACTATCCGCAGGCCGCCGACCGGCTGGTGCCCGCGATCCGCCGCGAACTGGCCCGGGGCGCCACCGGGAACGAAGGCATCGCCCTGGTCCGAGCCCTGGAGTCGTCGGGCACCGCCGCCCGCCGAGCCCAACCGGAACTGGTCGACTGCCTGCGCGACCGCCGCGCGGCCATCGTCGCCGCCCGTCAGCTCGGGCTCAACGGCGTACCGACGCAGGAGACCGTCGACCTGCTGCGCGACGCCATGCGGAGCACCGACCCCTCGCTGCGTGCCGCGGCAGCCGCGGCGCACTACCGGCTGACCGGCGACGCCGACTCGGCCCTTCGCACGTTCCGGGAACTGCTCACCGGCAGCGGTCAGACCCACTGGTACCTGAGCAGCCTGGAGCCGCTCGGCGGTTCCGCCGCTCCGCTGCTGCCGCTCGTCGAGCCCATGCTGGAGGCAGGCCAGTGGACCCGGTTCGCCGCTGCCGAGGCCCACCACTGGATCACCGGCAACCCGGAGCGCGCCGTTCCCGTCCTCGCCGAACTGGTGGGTCCCACCCCGGTCGGCCTCCGCGCCCTCGGAGCCCTCGCCGTCACCGGCCGGTTCCCGGAAGAACTCCGCCCCACCCTTCGAGGCTTCGCGTTCTCCCCACTCCGCATGCTTGCCGACTCGCCCTACTCCGGCCAGGGCCACCCGGACGGAGAACTCCGAACCCTGGCCCGGACGTTGCTCGCCGGCTGACAGTCGTCCGAGCAGTGGACGGCAGACCACCCGCCGAGTCGCCCGACGGCGGTCGTCCGGCGTGCGGCATCGTCTTCTCCGGTGCCCACCGTGTTCGGGCGACCGTCGTGACCGCTGACCGTCAGCATTCGGCCCGCGGTACCCAGGCCTGCGGCATCATCCTCGCCGCGCCGGGAGAGCTCGTCCTTGACGACCATGTCGTCCGCCCGGCGGGGGCGTGTCGGTCTCCCGGTCACGGCGGGAAAAGCGCTGGCCGGCGGGGCGGGTGTCCGGGAGGATCCAGGGATGTCCGAGAATCACGAACCCACCCCTGACGGTTCCGCCGACGTCCGGCGCGTGCGGCGGCGGCTGGACCGTGCGTTGCGCACCGGTACGCCGGTCCGCATCCACCGTTCGATCCCCGACGCGGACCTGATCGACGGGTTCGTGGTCGCCGCAGGTGCCTGCTGGACTCTGCTCGCCACCTGCGAGGACCTCCACCGTGACGGCTGGACGGCGCTGCGGACGGCCGACATCACCAAGGTCAAGCGCACGGGCGACGCGAGGAGCCTGACCGTTCGGGTACTGGCCCGCCGGGGCCAGTGGCCGGTCCAGCCGCCCGACCTGCCGCTGGAGGACCTGTCGAGGGACGGACTGGCGGCCCTGGCCGGCGCGGCCTCCCGCCGATTCGGTCTGATCGCGTTGCACCGGGAGCTGCTGCGGCCCGACGTCTGCTGGATCGGAGCCGTGACCGGGCTGCGCCCGAAGTCGCTGCGGCTGCACGAGGTGGGCATCGAGGCGCGTTGGCTGCCCGAGCCGTCCAGGTTCCGCCGGCGGGACATCACCCGGATCGGCTTCGAGGGGCGCTACGAGCGCACCCTCGCGGAGTTCGCCGGCCCCCTGCCGGCGTAGGAGCTGAGGGGCGGAGGCACGTGCGAGTCACCGTACAGAGCCGACCGCGGAAGCGGATACGTGATGTCAGGGCGGCTCGCCATGAGGAAGAATGCTCGACATGACGCATTGAAGAGCACCCGGCGACCGGTGGCGATGGCTCAAGGTCTCGACCTGGGAGACCGCGCCCGACGGGGATCGGCGCATCTGTACGACCTGCGGGACGCCTGTCCGCTCGTACCAGTACCGCCACTACCCACCCGAATCCTCGATGTTCGAGCGGTGTGTCGGGCTTGCCTGGTGTTCCGGCTGTCGCATCTACTCCGGCGCCATGGTCCACGTTCCCCGTCAACGGGTTCTCGTCGACGCCCTGGCAGCGCTGCCCGGCGACCAGCGGGAGCGTCTGCAGCGGAGCGAGACCAGGCTGATCGACCATCTGGACAGGCAGGCCCGGAGGGACAGCACGACCTGACTGCTGGCCGGTGGTCCGCTCCGCCTGGCCCGGCGGGGGAGGCGGCGGGCAGGCCTGGATCCTGACATCCGCCATTCCTCGACGGCAAAGGTTCACCTGATGTCTGCTTTGTGTTTAATATCTGATATGCGCAATATCGGGCAAGATCTCCTCGACTCCGTCCAGGCGGCGTTGGTGATGAACGGGGTCCCCCTCACTGAGCGTCAGGTCGCGGCCGGGCGCTCGGGCGCCGTGGTGCGCATCGAGCGGCACGGCGTCTCGGTGTACTGGTGGCAGCAGGCCGGCGAATCAGCTGCCCCGGCCGAGGCTCGCTCGGCGGGCCGGGCGGTGGGCGGGGCCTCGGTCGCGTCCCCGGTGTTCACGGAGACCCTGCGCCTTGCCGCCGTACTCGCCGATGCCGGCTATCACACCGATCACCTCGGTGATCGCGTACTGGTCGGCCGACGTCCGTGAGTGCGCGCGTCGGGACGGCAGGGGTGCGACGGCATCGTCGACGCGGAGGCGACGACCTGCGGCTCGGGCGGTCGAGCACCACCCCGACGCGATCGAGCCGGCAGATCGCCGGCACCCAACGGCTCTCGGCCTGACCAGCGCGGTGAGCCCCGTTGTGGCGGCGGTGCCGCCACACGGAGGATGGGGATCCACCTCTCGGCGCCGGCCGCCGCGCCCACCCGCGGACCACCGGCGGGTTGCCCGGGACGAGTCGACTGCCGAGCCCCGTCCGTACGGCCCGCGGCGCCCCGCGTAGTGATCTAGCATGAAAAGCGACGTTTCATCCCCGGGCCAGCGCCGCAGCGGCAGGGAGGCCGACATGGCGTTCGACACGACCGGTTTCGAGCCGGCGGACGGCTCCCGCTACCTGCCGATCTCCGAGCACGGCCTGATCGGCGATCTCCGGACGACCGCTCTGGTCGGCACCAACGGCACCATCGACTGGTACTGCTGCCCGCGCTTCGACGCGCCCAGCGTCTTCGGGTCCATCCTCGACGCCGACCGCGGCGGGTCGTTCGAGTTGGCCGCCGAGGTCCCGACCCGCACCCGACAGTTCTACTTCCCCGACACCAACGTGCTGATCACGCGGTTCTTCGCGGCGGACGGGGTGGCGGAGATCCAGGACTTCATGCCCGTGGTCGACGAGTCGCGCGAGGCGGACCGGCACCGGCTCATCCGACGGGTGCTCTGCGTCCGGGGAGTCCTTCCGTTCAAGGCGCGGATCGCCCCGCGCTTCGGCTACGGCGCCGAAGCGCACACCACACACCTCGAAGGCCACGAGGCGGTGTTCCGCGCCCCGTCACTGACGCTCGCGCTGACCGCCACCGCACCGCTGGAGAGCGACGGCCTGGACGTGTGGTCGCACTTCAAGCTCATGGAGGGCGAGTCCCACGTGTTCGCCCTCGACCGGATCGGCGACGGCGTCCCGACCCGCTCCTGCCCGCGGGCCGAGGCGGAGGAGCAGGCCGAGGCGACCGTCCGGTTCTGGCGCCACTGGCTGGCCGGGTCGCGCTACCACGGGCGGTGGCGGGAGATGGTGAACCGCTCCGCGCTGCTGCTGAAGCTGCTCACCTACGCGCCGACCGGTGCGATCGTCGCCGCACCCACCACCAGCCTGCCCGAGCAGATCGGCGGCGAGCGCAACTGGGACTACCGGTACGTCTGGGTCCGCGACGCGGCCTTCTGCGTCTACGCGCTGCTGCGCCTGGGGTTCACCTCGGAGGCCGAGGCGTTCATGGGGTTCCTCGGCGAGCGCGGCATCATGCGCGGCACCGGCGCGGCCGGCCCGCTGCAGATCATGTACGGCATCGACGGGCGCAGCGAGCTGCCCGAGTACGAGTTGCCGCACCTGGAAGGCCACCTCGGCTCCGCCCCGGTCCGGGTCGGCAACGCCGCCACCGGCCAGCTCCAGCTGGACATCTACGGAGCCCTGATCGACTCCGTCTACCTGTACGACAAATGGGGGCAGCCGATCAGCAGCGACCGCTGGGACGAGGTCGGCGCGATGGCGGACTGGATCTGCCAGCACTGGGACCAGCCCGACGAGGGAGTCTGGGAGACCCGCTCGGGGCGCAGGGACTTCGTGTACTCGCGGCTGATGTGCTGGGTGGCACTGGAGCGGGCGGTTCGGATGGCGAACCGGCGCGGCCTGCCGGCCGACCTGCCCCGCTGGCGGGAGTCCCGTGACGCGATCTACCGGCAGATCATGAAGCGCGGCTGGTCGAGCCGACGGAAGGCGTTCGTGCAGGTCCTGGACGACGGTGAGCTGGACGCCTCGCTGCTGATGATGCCGATGGCCAAGTTCATCTCGCCCACCGACCCGAAGTGGCTCTCCACCCTGGACGCCCTCACCGCGGACCTGGTCTCCGACTCGCTGGTCTACCGCTACAACCCGGCCACCAGCCCGGACGGCCTGACCGGCCCCGAGGGCACCTTCTCGATCTGCTCCTTCTGGTACGTGGAGGCGCTGGCCCGAGCGGGCCGGCTGGAGGAGGCCCGGCTGGCCTTCGAGAAGATGCTCACCTACGCCAACCACCTGGGACTGTTCGCCGAGGAGATCGGCCCGACCGGCGAACAGCTCGGCAACTTCCCCCAGGCCTTCACCCACCTCTCGCTGATCAGCGCCGCCTTCAACCTCGACCGCGCACTGGGCTGACGCGGTACCGCCGCCCGGAGCGCAGTGTCCGACGCCTCGCGGCGGGTCGACGGCCCGCCGAACGCTCTCGGCAGGCGAGCCGGGAAGCAGGGAGGGGTGAGGTCCGGCACGCCACCGCGCCGTGCGGTTCGCGGCGCCGATTCGCCGCCCTCGGAGGGACGAGTCATCCGACCGAGTGAACCCACCCGAACACGGGATCCGTCCGGGCACAGCAGCCGGCCGGCCACTGCAAGGTGAGGGTGAACCGGGGCGGGTCGAACACGGCGACGGGTGGTACGGGATGAGACCGGGTGACGGCATGGGCCCGCGGCGACCGCGGACCGGCACGGCCCTGGCGGTGCTGGCGGTGCTGCTGCTGTGGATCGGCATGGCATCGCCGGCCGTGGCCCTGAAGGACTTCCGCACCACCTCGGTGGTGCTGGCCAACAACAGTGATCTGCCGCTGATCCTGACCGATCACTACCTCGACCACGGGTGCTGGGAGACCGAGCCGCCGGAGCGGATCGAGCCGGGCCGGACGGTGCTCTGGAAGTCGGTGTCCTGCGGGATCGGGACGGGTGTCGAGGGCTCGGCCTTCTACCGGGTGGAGCACGACGCGGGCCCCAATCTCCGGGTGCACTGGGACAACTCCGCCACCGGCTCCCAGAGCTACGAGGAGTCGCTGCCGAACGGCTACGTGATCTCCCGTAGCGGCGGGGACGGCGATCACGCCACCGTCTCCTACACCTTCGACTGCAACTCCAGGATGTGCGACGGGATCCCCGACGACTGGAAGCTGCACGGCGTGACGGTCGATCCGGGCGACGGCAGTGGACCGCAGTTCGTCGACCTGCCGGCCATGGGCGCCGACGTCGACCGGCCCGACATCTTCGTCCAACTCGACTGGATGGTGAACAGCGCCCACAGCCACAAGCTGGACCCCGAAGCGATCAAGAAGGTCGTCGACGCCTTTGCCAACGCGCCCTTCCAACGACGGGGAGCCGCCCGCCCCGGCATCGACCTGCACATCGACCAGGGGCCGGACAGCATCCTCGACTTCGCCACCGGCCGCACCTGGGGCGCCCTGAGCCGGGCACGAGCGGTCACGGAGTACACCCACCTCGGCAACTGCAACGGCGACGGCAGCTGCAACCCCGACCACGACAGCGGCTACGACTTCGGCGAATTCGACGACATCAAGAAGCGGCCCGGCGGAGTCGTCGGGTCCGGCCGCTTCCCGGTGTTCCACTACGCGCTGTCCGCGCACCAGATCGCGGACAGCGGCGTTCTCGGGATCACCTCCCACGGCAGCAGCGACTTCATCCTCAGCCTCGGCGGGTTGTACCAGCAGGTCGGCCTGCCGGACGACCAGGCCACCGTCTTCATGCACGAACTCGGCCACAACCTGGGCCTCGACCACGGCGGCTTCGAGAGGCATCCGGACCACAAACCCCAGTACTTCAGCGTCATGAACGTCGCGTACTCCAAGGACGGCATCCCGTACGGGACCTCCCGGTACGCGGACTACTCGCGGGTGGCGACCACCCTCGACGAGAACCACCTCGACGAGAGCGCCGTGCCACCCACCGGGTCGTCCCTGCGGTACGACGTCACCCGCTACTGCGGCCGCTCCTACGTCACTGCGGTGCACGTCGGCCTCGACAACTACGTCGACTGGAACTGCAACGGCACCCAGGACAGCGGAACCGTCTCCGCCGACATCGACGGGGACGGCAGTCTGACCATCATCGTCGGATACGACGACTGGGCACACCTCAAGCTGACCGGCGGTTCGGTCGGAGGCCTCAGCATGCCGGGGACGCCGGAGCCGCAGGAACTCGAGGAGTTCAACGAAGACCCCGCCAAGCAGGTCGAGCCACTGGACACGACCGACCCGGTCACCACGGCCGTCGCCGATCCTCCTTCGAACGACAGCGGGTGGCACGCCACCGCCGTCACCGTCACGCTGGGTGCCACGGACGACCTCAGCGGCGTGGCCAGGACCGAGTACGACGTCGACGGAGCCGGCTGGACCGCGTACAGCGGACCGATCCGCCTCGACAGCCCCGGCAGTCACACCCTGTCGTACCGATCCGTCGACCGGGCGCAGAACACGGAGCCCACCGGAACCCTCCCGGTGCGCATCGACCGCGAGCCGCCGGTCACCACGGCCGTCCTCAACCCCCAGCCCAATCCGGCCGGCTGGATCAACGCGAACGGCACGGTCACCCTCACCGCCACCGACGACCTGAGCGGGGCGGCGAGCATCACCTACCGCACGACGAACGCCCAGAGCACGCCGAGCACCACCGTTGCGGGCGACACGGCCGAACTGACGATCAGCCAGGAGGGTGAGACGGTGATCACCTTCCACGCCACCGACCGGGCCGGCAACGTCGAGGCGGATCGGACCCTGACCGTGCGGCTGGACAAGGCGCCACCGGGCTCGAAGATCACCACCTCATCGGGTACGATCTTCGTCGCCCGCCCGCCGGGCGGCCCGCTCGACGACCAGTACGTCACCGGAACGGCCAGCGACCCGGGCTCGGGCGTCGATCACGTCGACGTCACCTTCACCTCCAAGGTCCCGGGCCCGACGATCGTCGAGCGAGCGACCCCGAGCTGCGCCGATCCGACGCTGCACAGCTGCACCTGGCGGGTGCGGCCGCCCTCGGACATCGGTATCTACCGGGTGACGTCCGCCGCCACGGACGTGGCCGGAAACGTCGAGACCCCGGGGCCCGGCATCGACCTCGTCGTCGTCCGGAACGAACCGTGACCCGACGAGCGCGGACCCCGGATTCCCGGCCCGTGACACGCCTCGTTCGGGCTGGTCAGGGCTTCTGCGGTCCCGGTCGTGCCGGTTGGGACTCTGTCTGGTGGTCAGGTCTCCCGCGGCGACCGGTTCGCTGCCGATCCGACACCCGGTGAACTGAATCCCCTTCGCCTGGACGAGCGGGCGCCCGGTCTGGCCGGAGCGGGCTCCGTCATTCCTGGCACAGTCTCACGCACTCGTAGTCGTGTGTGTACTGGCAGCAGGAGGTGTGGCGGACGATGTCGTCTTCGCGGTCGTAGAACTCGGTGATGATCCGGCCGTCCTCGATGTGTGAGACGCCGACCTGCTTCTTGAAATCGATCTTCAGGAGTACGGTCTCCATCCGCAGACAGTTCACCGAGTACCTGTCGGCAGCCTCGGGGTACCTGGCGAACACCTTGTCGATCTCTTCGAAGAATTCGGGGTCGCGCTGCGGCCCACATGCGGGCTTGGTCTTCATGGCTCGTTTCCCGGTGATGAGTGTGTTGAGCCCCAGAACCATGGTCTCGCAGCTCGGCGGCCGTTGCCACCGTCGCCCCGGGCCGCACCCCGGGCCACGTGCCGGCCCGTTGACACCCTCCTGCCCCGCTCACGGACCTGGGGTGCGGTGTCCCGGGCTTCCGGGTCGGGAATCCCGCCCGGTCCCTGGTCAGGTGGTGATGATCACGCCGGGGCAGCCCGGGATGAACCCGTAGTCGTCGATCACCAGCGGGTGGTTGCAGATCCAGCCCTGGGGGCCGAAGACGCTCTTCAGGGCGGTGGCGTGGGCGTTGCTGGCCACGTACTCGCTGGTCCGCACCGCGTGGTACAGCAGCCTGCCGTACAGGCCGGCGGCGAGGGCGGGGGTGATGTCCTGGCCGCTGGTGATCGGGGCGATGCCGTTGACGTTGCGTACGGTGAGCGGGCCGGGGGTCTCGGTGGCGCTGCCGTGGCCGCGGTGGACCTGGGCGATGTAGGTGCCCACGGAGTAGGGGAACACGGCGTCGGGGTTGTCGAGCGCCGGGTCGGTGCCGCGGTCGGCCTGGGGCCCGGAGACGACGCAGGAACCCACGGTGGTCACGCCGATGGCCTTCAGGAAGGAGGACCGGGTGTCGGAGTTCGCCGGGGGCAGGAAGGGCTTGATGAGGGCGTTGGGGCCGGAGTAGCCCGCCACGTCGGTGATCTGGTTCCAGTTGGTGACGGCGCAGTTGTAGATGGCGCGCAGGTCGGTGGTGGTGAGGTTGGCGGGAGCGTGGCCGCCGAACTTGGCGGACCAGGTGACGGCGTCCTTGGCGAACGGGATGAACGACAGGCCGATCGGGTCGCCGGGCTGGGGCGCGCGGGCGGTGCGGGCGTAGTCCACGGTGGCGGTCGTGTTGTTGGCCAGCGCGCTGACGCCGGCGCCGCCGCTGTACGGACGCAGGATGCTGATCGCGCCGGTCTTGGGGGTTATCACGAGGGGCGAGGCGTAGGCGTCCCAGCTGTACAGCCTGGGCAGCCCGGCGGAGGCCGCCGCGTCGTAGTCGGCCGAGGTCTGGTTCATGAAGTCCTCGGTGGTGTCGGTGCCGACGCCGACCAGGTCGACGGCGGCGGGCAGCACCGGGGGGTCGGCGACGGCGGCCGGCGCGAGCAGTGCGGACGCGCAGAGTGCCGCGGTGACCGTGGTGAGTGCGCGGGCGGTGAGTATTCGCATGGCGGAGGCCCTCCCAGGCGGAGCGGACGGAGCGGGCCCCATCCTGGGTACCGGCCAGTCGTCCGGCAACCCGGCAACTCCCCTGACCCACCAGTGACTTGAGGTTCTTTCGGAAGCGTTCACCCGCCGGTTCCGGCGCACTGTCACCCCGTTCGCCGCCCCGTTGACGCCGTTGGTCCCGGCCCGCCCTGTCGGCGGGATCGCGGCGTCAGCCGTGCTCCGCCGAGCCGGTGAGCCGGAGTTTGCGTTGGGCCCGCTGGTAGAACGTGGTGTGGCCGAGTCGTACGACGCGTGCGGCGCCGGGCAGCATGGTCACCTCGACGCCGCTGCCCGGTGAGACACGGCCGACCAGGAGTCCGTCGGCCTCGACGGCGAGGTCGCCGCTGTGCGGCAGGACCTCCAGATCGAGCCGCTCGCCGCTGGAGAGGAACACCGAGCGGTTGAAGGCGGCATGCGGAGCCACCGGAGTGATCAGCAGACCCTCCGCGTTGGGGGAGACGATCGGCCCGCCGGCGGAGAAGCTGTACGCCGTGGAGCCGGTCGGCGTGGCGACGACGACCGCGTCGGCGGTGTAGGACACGAAGGGCTCGCCCTGGACCCGTACGGCGACCGCCGCGGACTTGTGCCCCGGGCTGCGCAGGAGCACGACGTCGTTCAGGGCCGTCTCCTCGGAGTCCCCGAAGCGGGCGCGGACGCCGGAGCGGGCCTCCACGGTGAAGCGGCGGGCGTCGATGGCGTCCAGTGCGGCGGGGAGCTCCGGGATGTCGACCTCGGCGAGGAAGCCGAGCCGTCCGACATTGACGCCCAGCACCGGTGCGTGGCCTCCGGTGGCGAGCCGCATGGCGCGCAGCATGGTGCCGTCCCCGCCGAGGCTGATCATCAGGTCGGCGCTGCCGGCCATCTCCTCGGCCTCCACCGGAATGGCCTCGCAGCCGATCCTGGCCACCTCCGCCGCCAGCCCCAGGACCTTCGTGCCCCGGGCCCGGCTCCAACGCACCACGGCCTCCACGGTGGGCGCACAGGTGCGCTCCGGGTGGAGAACCAGTCCCACTGTGCCGATGAATCCCATCCCGGGCACCTCGATGTCGGCCGGATCACCCTTGCTCCCTCCAGTCACGCACAGCCGGTCGCGACCTTCAAGGTCACCGCGGGGCCTTCGTGATCACGTCGGGCCGCCTTGCTCCCCGGCGGCACGGCCGGTCCCGGTATGACAGGACCGTGCACGACCGGGCCTTTCCACTGCAGCTCGTCACGGAATCTTCGTGCGAGCGGGCTGGTTGGAACTGGCACAGACGGTCCGACGCTTCGGCGCCGCCGTGCCGAACCGGTGCCCGTGCCGAAACGGTGCCCGGGCCGAACCCTCGTCGAGAGGCATGCCCGATGGCTGACAGCCCAGTCCAGGGGATCGATCCCTCGGTGAAGCCGAGCGGAGACGGGTGCGTGGAGTGCCTGGCGGGGGACGGGCCAGGGTGGTGGTTCCACCTGCGACGCTGCGCCGCGTGCGGGCACATCGGATGCTGCGACTCCTCACCCGCACAGCACGGCACGCGGCATGCCCGGGAGGCGGGGCACCCGTTCCTGGCCAGCTTCGAGCCCGGTGAGGAGTGGCTGTGGAACACGGAGACCGAGCAGTACTACGAGGGGCCTGAGCTGGCGGCGCCCGCCGCGCACCCGGCTTCGCAGCCGACTCCCGGACCGCGCGGCAAGGTCCCTGCCGACTGGCAATCGCACCTGCACTGACGCGCTGATCCTGCTTGGTCTTCGACTCCACCGTCGTGGAACCGGACCGCGGGGGTCGGCGTCCCTCCACGAGTCCGCAGGATCGACCGTGCTGAAGGATGCGCCCATGACCGCAACGTCCGCCCGCTACCTCTATCTCGCCCGCCACGGCGAGGCGTCGTCGGACGAAAGCGAGCTGACGGACGCGGGCCGTCGGCAGGCGGCCTTGCTGGGGGAGCGACTGCGCGGGGTGCCGCTGGCGGCGATCCACCACGGGCCTCTCGCCCGTGCCGAACAGACTGCTCGGTTGGTCGGTGAACGGCTCCGCGGCGTCCCCCGTCATCGCTCCGAAGCGGCCGGCGACTACGTCCCCTACCTGCCGACACGTGAGGAGCTGCCGCCGGTGGCAGCCGATGCCTGGATCGGGTTCCTGGACCAGTTCACGGCTGAGGAGCGCGAGCGGGGCCCCGGGCTCGCGGCGGCGGCGCTGGCGGACTTCACCGGGCCCGTGGTCGGCGACGAGCCGCGCCACGAGCTCGTCGTCACCCACAACTTCCTGGTCGGCTGGCTCGTGCGGGCCGCCCTCGACGCGCCGAAGTGGCGGTGGCTGGGCATCAACCACGCCAACGCGGCCCTGACGGTCATCCGCTACGCAACCGACCGGCCCCCGGCGGTCCTTCTCTTCAACGACACCGGTCACCTCCCCGTCGAGCTGCGCTGGACCGGCTTCCCGCCGGAGCTCCACGTCTGAGGCCGGTGGGCGCACCGCTGTCGATCTGTCGCGGGAGCGGCTGCCTGTCGACAGACGACGGCGACCTCAGGCGGTCGGCGAAGCCGCGCTGTTGGAAGGCCGGCGGTCATGGTCGACCGGCGGCCATGGTCAGGTTCAGTCGGGTCACGGCCCGGGCGAGGCCTGGCGTCCGGCGGGCCGGCCGGCTGGCCGGTCGGTGAGTCGGGTGATTCGCCGGCGTGGGTATGCGGTCGTGGCGGGAGAGCACGAGGCGCAGGTGCCCGTGGGCGGCGGGTGCGGCCAGGCCCGCACCGGCGTGGTGTCCACCCCGGCCGCGAGGCAGGGCAACCTCGGATGGACGGTGCGGCCGGGGTGGAGCGGGAGGGGCGGATCCGACGGCGTGACTGCTGTGTCGCCTGCGTCGCCGGACCGGCCGGGTGGGGTGGGTCAGGCGGCAGCAGTCGGCGCCACGGCGGCCGGGGCGGTACGCACGGGTGCGTCCGTGCTGGTCAGGACGTCCTCGGTGGTGACGCCGGGGGCGGTCTCGACGAGGACGAGGCCGTCGGGGGTGACGTCGAGGACGGCGAGGTCGGTGATGACGCGGTGGACGCAGGCCCTGCCGGTGAGCGGCAGGGTGCAGGTCCGGACGATCTTGGGGGTGCCGTCCTTGGCGGTGTGTTCCATGAGGACGATGACGCGGCGTGCGCCGTGGACGAGGTCCATGGCGCCGCCCATGCCCTTGACCATCCTGCCGGGGATCATCCAGTTGGCGAGGTCGCCGTGGGCGGAGACCTGCATGGCGCCGAGGACGGCGGTGTCGATGTGGCCGCCGCGGATCATGCCGAAGGAGAGCGCGGAGTCGAAGAAGGAGGCGCCGGGCAGGACGGTGACGGTCTCCTTTCCGGCGTTGATCAGGTCGGGGTCGACCTCGTGGTCGGCGGGGTAGGGACCGGTGCCGAGGATGCCGTTCTCCGACTGCAGGACGACGTGGACGCCGTCCGGCAGGTGGTTGGGGATGAGGGTGGGCAGGCCGATGCCGAGGTTGACGTAGGTTCCGTCGGTGAGTTCGGCGGCCGCGCGGGCGGCCATCTGGTCGCGGGTCCAGGGCATCAGACGTGCACCTCCGTGGTGGGCGCGGAGACCGTGCGCCGCTCGATGTTCTTGGCGGTCGCCTCGGCGGGGGTCAGCGGCAGGACGTGCTGGACGAAGACGCCGGGCAGGTGGATGTGGTCGGGGTCGAGGTCGCCGGCTTCCACCACTTCCTCGACCTCGGCGATGGTGATCCGGCCCGCCATGGCGGCGAGGACGTTGAAGTTGCGGGCCGACCTGTTGAAGACCAGGTTGCCGTGGCGGTCGCCGCGGGCGGCCCGGACCAGGGCGAAGTCGCAGGTGATGCCGTGCTCCAGGACGTACTCGGTGCCGTCGAACGCACGGACCTCCTTGGGCGGGGAGGCGAGGGCGACGCCGCCGTCGGGGGAGTGGCGCCAGGGGAGGCCGCCCTCGGCGACCTGGGTGCCGACGCCGGCCGGGGTGTAGAAGGCGGGGATGCCGCAGCCGCCGGCGCGCATCCGCTCCGCGAGGGTGCCCTGCGGGACGAGTTCGACCTCCAGTTCGCCGGTCAGGTAGCGGCGGGCGAACTCCTTGTTCTCGCCCACGTAGGAGCCGGTGACCCGGGCGATCCGGTCGGCGGCGAGCAGGACGCCGAGGCCGGCGCCGTCGACGCCGCAGTTGTTGGAGACGATCTCCAGTGCGGCGGCGCCACGGGCGTGCAGTGCGTCGATGAGCACGCTCGGGATGCCGCACAGGCCGAAGCCGCCGACGGCCAGTGAGGCGCCGTCCCCGATGTCGGCCACCGCCTGTGCGGCGGAGGTCACGGTCTTGTCCATGGGAGGCCTTTCGGTCATCGGGTGGTCGGCGTCGGGGAGCCGTGGTGGGCGTGGGGAGTCGCCTGGAGTGCGGTGTGCAGGGTGCGGTGGAAGAAGCCGGCCACGGCTCCGGCGGACAGGGCGGGATCCAGGTCCGCGCCGCCGTGCCCGGTCCCGTCGAGCAGCAGGACGGAGGCCCGTCCGCCGGCCGCGGTGACCACCTGGGCGAAGCGGACGCCGTGCTCGGCCGGCGCGGTCGGGTCGTCGGTGGTGCCCACCACGAGCAGCGGTACGTCGTTGCCGGTGGCGAGGGCCACTTCGCAGACCTGGTGGAGCACGTCGGCATCGGCGCTGCGCCTCGGTCTCCTGGCGGCGGGGCGGGCGTCGGTGTCCGGGGCGGCTTCCATTCCCCAGGTGCCGCCGACGCCGGCCAGCGCCTGGACCTGGGCGCGGGGGTCGACCGTGCTGTAGGCGGCGAGAGCGGCGAGGTAGGCGGCGTCGGCGCGGCCGAACAGGCCGATCCGCTCGGTGGCGGGGCCGAACGCGGCGGCGGTCGTCCGGAGCAGACGGACGAGGGCGCGCAGGTCGCGCAGCGCGTGGTCGTGCCGGGCGGTGTGGCGGTGCTGGACGGCGGCCACGGCGATGCCGTGGGCGGCCAGTTCGGGCGCCCACGGGGTGAGGGCGGGGCGCCGGGGCCGGGCGTAGCCGGAGACGTCGATGACCAGTGGGGGCCGCGAGGTGCCGCCGGACGGCAGGTGGAGGTCGACGGTGGGGAGGGTGCCGTCACGCGGGGCGCGGAGGATGTCGTGCTCGACGCGCGCCCGGGCGGCTGTCGGGTGTGCGTCGGGGTCCGCGGTGGTCTGCATCTGGTCCTCGGGAGGGTGAGTGGTTGCGGGTGGGGGCGGGCCGGGCCGCCGGTGCGCGCTGTCCAGGGGTGCAGCGGTGGCCCGGCCCGCCGGGGGGCGTGCCGCCGGTGTGCCGGCACGAGCGCGGCTGCCGCTACCGGGGTACGGCCGCGGCGGCGAGGGGGGCGTGGTGGTGCAGCCCGTCGCGGAGCTGGCCGAGCAGCCGGTGCAGTTCGGCCGCATCGCCGGCGGCGCCGAACAGGTAGAAGTCGGGGCGGACGACCGCGGCGAGGTGGTGGCGTTCGCGCAGGTGCGCCAGGTAGCCGCCGTCGGTGTCCAGGAACGCGTCGTCGGGGGCGTCGGCGTCGTCGGCGGAGTAGAGCGGGACGAGGGTGGCGCCGAGGGTGTCCAGCAGCTGCCGGTCGGCGTCGTCGAGGGGGGTGCGATGGCGGGCGCCGTCGGTGAGGACGGTGAAGCCGCCGCCGGTGAGGTCGTCGAGCAGGGCGGTGCGGCCCCGGTGGGTGAGGCGGTACTGGGGAGTGAGATGGCCGACCGCCGGGCTGCGGGTGCCGTCGGGCCGCCGTTGGAGCACCCCGTCGCCGAGGACGGGCGGGGGCATCGCTGGAAGGGCGAGCGCGGGGTCCGCGCCGGTGGCGATCATGCGGGCGTCGCGGTCGGCGGCCTGCCGGGGATCGAGGACGCAGATCACCTGTCCGAGGGCCATCGACATGCCGATGGCGTGTTGGACGTGCTCGCTGCGCTCGCTGGTGTAGCTGTCGAGCAGCTCGGGGGCCGAGACGCCGCGCAGGACGAGGCTGAGCTTCCAGGCGAGGTTCATCGCGTCGCGCAGGCCGGAGCACATGCCCTGCCCGGCGAACGGCGGCATCTGGTGGGCGGCGTCGCCGGCGAGCAGCAGGCGGCCCTCGCGCCACTGTTCGACCCAGCGCGCCTGGAAGGTGTAGACGACGTGCCGTTCGATCCCGGTGTTGTCGGGGGTGCGGCCCCAGGGGGCGAGCAACTCCCAGGCCCGCTCAGGGGTGTTGAGATCCTCGACGCTCTCGCCCGGCAGGCGCAGGAACTCCCATCGGCGCCGGCCGGGGCCGCCGGAGACGACGGTCGTCGGACGGGCGGGGTCGCAGAGCTGCCAGTTCATCGGCGACCAGGTCTCCTGCTCGGCCGGGATCGTGTCGACGATCAGCCAGTCGTAGAAGAAGCCGAGGTCGGTGACGGAGCTGCGCATCCGGGAGCGGACGAAGCTGTTGGCACCGTCGGCACCGATGACGTACCGGGCCCGGAAGGCGTGTTCGGTGCCGTCCTGGGTGCGGGTGGTGAGGCGGACGTGGTCGTCGGCCTCCGTGAGGTCGACGACCTGGTGGCCGCGGTGCAGGGTGACGCCGTCCTCCAGCAGGGCGGCGGCGGAGAGGACGGACTCCAGCTCGGGTTGGGAGAAGAAGCTGGCGGTGGGCCAGCCGGAGGGCCCGGTGCCCGACCAGTCGATGCGGACGAGGGGTGCGCCGTCCCGGTTGCGCCACTCGTAGTGGTCGGGGACGGGGTCGGTGACCGCCCGGACGCTCTCGCCGATGCCGGCGGCCTGGAAGATCCGGCCGATCTCGTGGTCGAAGTGGACGGCGCGCGGCAGGTCGTAGGGCTCGGGCCAGCGCTCCAGGACGACGACGTCGTGGCCGGCGCGGGCGAGGAGCAGGGACAGGAGCTGGCCGACGGGGCCGAAGCCGACGACGGCGACGTCCCGGACGGGGGGTTCGGCGGGTGGGGTCACGGGTTCACCCGGCCTGGCTGTGGGCGCCGGTCATCAGGGCGGCGAGGTCTTCGGGGGCCAGGAAGGACGGCGGCGGTGGCGGGCCCCAGCTGAACAGGCCCTTGGCGCCTTCCAGCACCTCCGGGGTCCACAGCTGGTCCTCGACGATGCAGTCCATGTCGGAGTAGTACTCGGCGAAGTTGCCGGCCGGGTCCTTGAGGTACCAGAAGAAGTTGGAGCCGGCGTGGTGGCGGCCCAGGCCCCAGACGTGGCGTTCGGGGTGCTCCGCGAGCATCGCGGAGGCGCCGCGGCCGACCTCGTCGACGTCGTCGACCTGCCAGGAGGTGTGGTGCAGGTAGGTGACCGGCGAGGCCAGCACCAGGATGTTGTGGTGGTCGGTGGAGCAGCGCAGGAACGCGCCGTGGCCCTTGATGTGGTCGGAGGTCTTGAAGCCGAGGCCGTCGTGGAAGAAGGCGGTGGTCGTCTCGAAGTCGGTGGTGCCGACGACGGCGTGGCCGAGCTTGCGGGGGCGGACACGGCCGGTGCGCAGGATGCCGGGGGCGCGGGAGCCGGCCCGCTCGGTGCGGCCGGGGCCGTTGTAGGCGGTGGCGGTGGCCGGGTCCTGGACGAGGCGGGGGGCGATCTCCAGGACGGCGCGTACGCCGGTGGGCCGGTCGTAGGCGGTGAGGGTGCCGGGGGTGCGCTCGACGGGGACGTCCAGGCGGTGCAGGCGGGCCGCGGCGGCGGCGAGGTCGTCGGGGTGGTCGACCCCGACCCGGACTTCGACCAGGCGGCGGGTCGGGGCGTGGACGATGCGCAGCTGGCGGCCGCCGTCGCGGCTGGCGAACCAGCCGTCGCTCTCGGGGGCGAGGCCGAAGTCGGCGTAGTAGGCGGTGGTTTCACCGACGTTGGGGACCCCCATCGTGATGGAGGTCAGACGGTGCAGTGCCATGGGGGGTACTCCTCGGGCGGAGCCTGGCGGCAGGATGACGGGGTGGGGGCGGCCCGGCGGGCGGGGGCGGCGCCCGCCGGGCCCGCGGCGGTGTTCGCCGGTCGGTCTCAGGCGGTGAAGCGCTGGCGCAGCTCGCCGATGCCCTCGATGGTGCTGACCAGCTCCTCGCCGGGCTTCAGCCAGCGCTGGGGGTCGCGGCCGAGGCCGACGCCGGCCGGGGTGCCGGTGAAGACGACGTCTCCGGGGAGCAGCGGGACGACGGCCGAGAGGCCGGCGATCAGGGCGGGGAGGGAGAAGATGAGGTCGCGGGTGCGGCCCTTCTGGACCTCCTCGCCGTCGATGGTGGCGCGCAGTTCGAGGTCGTCGGGGTTCTCGAACTCGTCGGGGGTGACCAGCCACGGGCCGATCGGGGTGAAGCCCGGGTAGGACTTTCCGAGGCTGAACTGCGGGATCGGGCCAGCGAGTTGGGTGATGCGCTCGGAGAGGTCCTGGCCGACGGCGAGGCCGGCGACGTGGCCCCAGGCGGCTGCCTCGGAGGTGTTCTCGGCGCGGGTGCCGATGACGGCGACCAGCTCGACCTCCCAGTCGGTGTGGCCGCCCTCGGGCAGGGCGACGTCGGTGACGGGGCCGGTGATGCTGGTGGCGAACTTGGTGAAGACCGGCGGCAGGCCCTCGGGGGCGGCGAAGCCGGACTCGGAGGCGTGGTCGCGGTAGTTGAGGCCGACGGCGAGCAACTGGCGCGGGGCGGGGGCGGGGGAGCCGAGGTCCGCGACGTCGAAGGCGGCGCCCTCGGGCAGCTCGGCCTGCGCGGCCCAGCCGCGGAACTCCTCCCACCGCTCGTAGACGGCCTGCGGGTCGGCGGAGAAGCGGCCGGCGCTGGCCTGCTCGACGTCGACCGCGCGGCCGTCGGCGATCAGGGCGAGGCGGCCGCTGAGGTTGGCGATACGCAAGGGAGGCTCCCGAAGTGCTGGGGCGGGGTGGCTCGACCGCGCGGGGCGGGCGGGACGCGAGCCGGACGTACCGGCTCCGAGCTATTCACCATGATGATTACGTTGATATTGCGCCCGCTGATCCGGGGCGTCAAGAGGTATCAGCCGGTAACCTGCATGATGAATTGGTTCGAACCTTGAGAGGAGTGCCCGTGGCAGCCGCCCAGGACCGCACGCCGAGCGTGCTGCACAGCGCCCCGGCGGCGCCCGCCGCCCGCTCCGCCGCCGCCAGTCGCGCCGAGCACGCCGCCGACCGGATCGCCGGACTCGTCGCCGCCGCGCCACCCGGCACCCGGCTCGGCACCAAGGAGGAACTCCGCACCCTGTGCGGCGTCTCGGTCGGCACCTTCAACGAAACCCTACGCCTGCTCCAGGCCCGCGGCCTCGTCACCGTGCGCCCCGGCCCCGGCGGCGGACTCTTCAGCGCCGCGCCCTCCCCGATGGTCCGGCTCGGCAACTCCGTCCTCGCCCTCGACGCCCAGGAGGGCGACGTCGCCAACGCCGTCCGCATCCGCGACGCCCTCGACCCGCTCCTCGTCGAGGACGCCCTCTGGCACGCCTCCCCGGCCGACATCGCCGACCTGCGCGGGCACATCGCCGTCATGGCCGAGGCCGCCGCGGCCGGCGACCCGGTCGCCTTCGTCCACGCCAACTGGCGCCTGCACGGCCGCATCGCCGAGATCAGCCCGAACGCCCTGCTGCGCTCCCTCTACAGCAACCTGCTCGACCTCATCGAGTCGCACACCCTCTCCGTGCTGCCGCTCGGCGAGCGCCCCCTCGCCGAGTACATCGCCGAGCGGCACCGCCTCCACAGCGACCTCGTCGACGCCCTCGACCGCCGTGACCGCGAAGCCGCGCTGCGCCTGATCGCCGAGCACAGCACCAGTGCCGCCCCCGGCGACACCGCCGCGAGCCCGCTGATCTGACGTCTCCGCAGGCCACCGGGCCCGTCCGGCGCAGGCTCCGCCCGGTCCGGGGCGGGGCGGTGACCCGCGGACGGGCCCCACGCGTTCCCCGGCGCCGTCCGCCGCGACCCCGGAAGAGCGCCGCCGCGCCGCTCCGCGATGATTCGAATCTATGACTCACTTTCGAAACATCCATTGACCCGGCGAAAGCCGGTGCCGTACACATGTGGCACCTGCCGAGCCCGCCGCTCCCAGGGAGCCGTGAACCGGAGCACGAACACCGCCCGCACGGCCGCCCTGGCCTCTCCAGCTGCGGATGCCCTCGGCCCACCCGCCACACAGTCGTGGCCGGAAGAAAACGGGCCCCACTCATGACATCCCCCACCCCGGAGACATCGGCCGGAGCAGCCACCGGCGCCCCGAACCGCCGGACGTCCCTGCTCGTCCTGCTGATCGGCGTGATCGTCCTCTTCATCGACGGCTACGACCTCTTCATCCTCGGCACCGTCGGCCCCTCGCTGATCTCCGACCCCCACTGGCACATCGCGCCGTCGACCATCGGCACCCTCGGCAGCCTCACCGCCCTCGGCATGCCGATCGGCGCCGTCGCCACCGCCCGGATGGGGGACGCCCGCGGCCGCCGCCTGCCCATCACGATCTGCCTCGCCTGGATCTCGCTCTGCATGCTGCTGAGCGGCCTCGCCCCGGACCTGGGCGTGTTCGGCCTCAGCCGGTTCCTCACCGGCATCGGCGTCGGCGCGCTCTCCCCGCTGGTCACCGCCCTGGTCGTGGACTGGGCGCCGCCGCGCCGCCGCACCCTGTTCGTCGGCGTCGCGCTCTCCGGGATCGCGCTCGGCGGCGTCGCCGTCGCCTGCATCGGCCGCGCGGTCCTGCCCGGCGTCCACTTCCAGACGCTCTTCCTCGTCGGCATCGTGCCGCTGCTGCTCGTCCCGCTGTGCTGGAAGGCCGTCCCCGCCCACCGGCCCGCGTACGCCGCGGCACCGGACACCGCCACCCCCGCCCCCGTCCCCGGCGCGGTCGCCGCCGAGAGCGGCTGGGCCGCGCTGTTCGCCCCCGGCCGTCGGCTGGCCGTCGTCGCGTTCTGCCTCGCCGCCCTCCTCGGCCTGGTGCTCGTCTACGGGGCCAGCACCTGGCTGCCCACCCTCATGATCAAGGCCGGGTACGACCTCAGCTCCGCGCTGGAGTTCACCATCGCCTTCAACGGCGGCGCGATCGTCGGCACCCTCGTCGTCGCGCTGCTCGCCGACCGCGGTCACCTCAAGAGCGCGGCGCTCGGCCTCTTCGCCGCCGCGGCCGTCGCCATGCTCGTCCTCACCCGGCACCACGGCCACGGCCTCATCCTGGCGATGTCCGCCCTGGCCGGCATCGGCACCCTCGGCACCCAGAACCTGATCAACGCCTGGGTCGGCCGCTACTTCGGCCCGGAGCTGCGCGGCACCGCGCTCGGCTTCGTCATCGGCGTCGGCCGGATCGGCTCCATCCTCGGCCCGAGCTACCTGACGTACGTGACCACGATGTCCGCCTCCCCCAGCGCCGGCTTCTACGCCTTCGTCGCCCCGGCCCTGCTCGGTGCGCTCGCGGTCGCCTTCATCCCCACCCGCCGCGCCGCCGGCCGGCGCCGGCCCGAACCCGCCGCGGGCCTGACCGCCGAGGCGTGAGCGCGGCCGGCGCTCACCCGACCGGCTCCCCGTCCCCGCGGGTCGGGGGAGCAGGCCACTGATCGTCCGGCGCACAGGTGATCAACAACCGGGCGGTGTGGGCGATGTGATCGCGGACCAGCCCCACCGCCCGCCCGACCTCGCGGTCGACCACCGCCTCCAGCAGGGCGCGGTGCTCGCCCGCGAGGTCACGGTCGTTCTCCACCCCGAAGGGAGCGGACCAGTGCAGGTACAGCTCGGCCTCCTCGCGCAGCCCGCGGGCCGTCTCCAGCAGCCGGCGGTTGGTACAGCCCGCCAGCAGCGCCAGGTGGAACTCCGCGTGCGCCGCCGCCCAGGCCGCCCCCGGGTGGTCCGGGTCGTCCGGGCCGAAGAACGGCGTGCGCCGCAGCACGTGGTGCGCCGCGACCGCACGCGCCTCCCACTGCGTGTCGCCCTGCTCCATCGACAGCCGCAGCACCACCGACTCGATCTCCACCCGGGCCGTCGCCAGCTCGCGCAGGTCGTCGTGGGAGAGCGGCGTCACCGTGTACCCCTGGTGCGCCTGGGCGCGCACCAGCCCCTCCCCGGTCAGCCGGACGAGCGCCTCGCGCACCGCACCGACGCTCGTGCCGTAGTCGCGGCACAGGTCGGGGAACTTCAGCCGCTGCCCGGGCACCAGCCGGCCGCCCAGGATGTCCTCCCGCAGCCGCCGGTGGACGTCCTGGCTGCGCGTGACCCCGCTCGTAGGCTGCGACATGCGCACACCCTACGGTTCGGCCGCGCAGGGGGACAATGTTCGAAAGTCCGCCGGCCCGGTGCAGCAACCCGGCGGACCCCGGGCCCGGCCTGCCGCCCGCCCGGGCCGACCTGCGGAGAGACACCATGAGCGCGAACCCCTCCCGGCCCGCACCGGCCCCCGCCACGTCCGAGCGCGGCCGCCGGCCCGCCCACGGCGACCCCGTCGTCGAGCGCGCCTTCGCCCTGCTGGGCGCGTTCTCCGCGCACCGCCGCTCCATCGGGCTCGGCGAGCTCAGCCGGCTCACCGGCATCCCCAAGAGCAGCACCCTGCGCCTCGCCCGCACGCTCGTCAAACTCGGCGTGCTGGAACGGTCTGACGACGGCGAGTTCGTCATCGGGCTGCGACTGTGGGAGATCGCCCTGCTCACCCCCCAGGTGCACGGACTGCGCCGGGCGGCGATGCCGTTCATGGAGGACCTCAACCAGATCACCCGCCAGCACGTGCTGCTCGCCGTCCGCGAGGGCCACGAGGCCGTGCTGGTCGAGCGCCTCTCGGCGCACACCGCCGGCCCCGTCCTGTACGAGATCGGGGGGCGGCTGCCGCTGCACACCACCGGCGTCGGCATGGTGCTGCTCGCCCATGCCGACTTCGGCGACCAGCACGCCTACCTCGCCGACGCGGCCGCCCTGAGCGCCCCCGACGGGCCGCCGGTCGCCCCGAACGCCCTGCGCAGGGACCTCGCCGCCGTCCGCCGCGACGGCTACGCCGTCGTCACCCGCGCCACCCCCGAACCGGTCGTCTCGGTGGCCGCCCCGGTGCGGGACGCCGACGACACGGTGGTCGCGGCGCTCTCCGTCGTCGTCCCGCAGGGCGAGGACGTCCGCGCCCTCACCCCCGCCGTCCGGGCGACCGCGCGCGCCCTCTCGCGCGTGCTCGACGCCCGCCGCTGATCGGGCAGCCCCGCTGAAGCGTTCCACTCAATGGAATCCGTGCCCCCGGGCGCCGGCCCGGTGGACAGCATGGGGGCACGGCCGCGGCCGTACCGGAACGGACGGACGCCGCAGGACCCGCCGGCCGCGCCCCGGCCGTGGACGCACCACCCGCCGGCCGCGGCCCGGCCGTGGACGCACCACCCGAAGGCGTTCCCGCCGCCGTCCACGTCGCCGGACCGCCCGCCGGCCGGGCACCCCCCACCCCACCCTGAGCGAACGGAACACCGCCCAGTGAACGACCAGATCCCCGTGCTCATCATCGGCGGCGGCCCCGTGGGCCTGGCCACGGCACTGGAACTCGCCTCGCACGGCGTGGCCTCGACGGTCGTCGAGAGCCGCCCCGAGGTCTCCTGGGCCCGCCCCCGCGCCAAGACCACCTCCGCCCGCACCATGGAGCACCTGCGCCGCTGGGGCCTGGCCGGGGTCCTGCGCGAGCGCGCACCGCTCCCGCAGGCCTGGTCCGACCAGGTCGTCTTCTGCACGACCCTGCTGCACCGCGAGGTCACCCGCTTCGACCGCGCCTTCGCGCTCGACCTCCTGCACGACGAACTCGTCGCCGAGGGCGGCCAGCAGGTGCCGCAGCCACTCGTCGAATCCGTCCTGCGCGAGCGCGTCGCGGCCCTGCCCGCCTGCACCCTCGTCACCGGTGCCACCGTCACCGCCCTGGCGCAGGACGCCGACGGCGTCAGCGCCGACGTCCGCGCGCAGGACGGCACGGTGAGCACCCTGCGCGCGCGGTACGCCGTCGGCTGCGACGGAGCCCGCAGCGTGGTCCGCCACACGCTCGGCATCGGCCTCGACGGCGACGACGACAGCAGGCCGAACTACAACATCGTCTTCCGCGCCCCGGGCCTCGCCGCCCGCGTGCCGCACGGCGACGCCGTCCAGTACTGGGTGCTCAACCCGAAGCAGCCCGGCCTCCTCGGCCGCCTCGACCTCGACGGCACCTGGTGGTGCATCGGGATCGGCGTGGACGCCACGGCCGGCGCCGCCGACCCGGTCGGCATGGTCCGCAACCTGATCGGCGACGAGGCCGGCGAGATCGCCGTCGAGGTCGTCGCCGCCGATCCCTGGTACTCCCGGATGCGACTCGCCGACGCCTACCGCGTCGGGCGGGTGCTGCTGGCCGGCGACGCCGCGCACCTCAATCCGCCGTGGGGCGGCCACGGGTTCAACACCGGCGTCGGCGACGCCGTCAACGTCGGCTGGAAACTCGCCGCCGTGCTGCAGGGCTGGGCCCCCGACACGCTGCTCGACAGCTACGAGCACGAGCGGCGCGCGGTCGCGGCGGGCACCATCGAGGCCGCCACCCGCAACATGGGCACCCTGACCCCCGAACTCGGCGACCCGCGCCTGCTCGGCACCGATGAGGAGTTCGCCCAGGTCCGCCCGCTGATCGCCGAGGCCGTACGGCGGAGCAAGGACAGCGAGTTCCACAGCCTCGGCCTGGTCCTCGGCACCTCCTACGCCGGCTCACCGATCGTCGACGCCGGCCCGGTCCGCGAGCCGGACGAGGCGCACTACACCCCCGGCGCCGCACCCGGCGAGCGACTCCCGCACACCTGGCTCGGCCCCACCGAGTCCCTGTACGACCGGCTCGGGCCCGGCTTCAGCCTCGTCGGCGACCTGACGGAGCCCGCGGCGGCCCGGATCGCCGATGGCGCCCGGCGGCTCGGCATCCCGTTGACCGAGCTGGCCTTCGCCGGGGCCGCGGACCTGTTCGACGCGCCGTTGGTGATCGTCCGCCCCGACCAGCACGTCGCCTGGCGCGGCTCGGACGTCGAGCGGCCCGAGGAGCTGTGGCGCCGCCTGACCGGGCACACCGGCTGACGTGAACGGAAGGACCGTCATGACCGACACCTGCGCGATCTACCTGCGGTGCCACCCCCGGGACGAGTGGGAGATGGACGCCCACCGCCGGGCGCTGGAGAACCACGCCACGAAGCTGGGCCTGCACCGCCCGGCCGTCTACCTCGACAACGGGGTCCCCTCCCGCGGCCCGGCCCCGCGACGCACCGACCTGGCACACGCCGTACGCGCCGGCCGGTACCGGGTGGTCCTCATCCCCGGGCGGTGGGTGTTCAGCCTCGACGCGTCCACCGCCCACCGCATCGCCGACACCCTGGCAGCCGGCGGCTGCGAGATCGTCGAACTCCCGCCCCGGCACTGACCGCCGCCCGGCAGCAGAACCGGCCCGACGCCCCAGAAGGAACGCCATGGCACATCCCACCCGAACCGCACTGACCGACGTCCGGGTCTTCGACGGCAGGCGGCTGAGCGAGCCGCGCACCGTCGTGATCGACGGCCCGGTGATCGGCACCGACCCGGCCGGCGCACGCACCGTGGACTGCCGCGGCGCGGTGCTGCTGCCCGGCCTGATCGACGCGCACATCCACCTCGGCGGCCGGGACACCCTGGAGAAGCTCCTCCTCCACGGCGTCACCACCGGCCTGGACATGGCCACCTGGCCGCCGCAGCGGCTCGCCGCCCTCCGAGGGCTGCCCGGACTGACCGACATCCGCAGCGCCGGCACCCCCGCCATCGGCCCGGGCGGCCCGCACTCCCGCATCCCCGGCCTGGCCGAGACCGCCGCCCTCCTCGACCCGGCCGACGCCCCCGGCTTCGTCGCCCGCCGGATCGAGGAGGGCAGCGACTACCTCAAGGTGGTGCTGGAGGGGCCGGGCGAGGGCGGCCCGGACCCTTCGGTGGTGACCGCACTGGTGACAGCCGCCCGCTCGCGCGGCCTGACCGTCGTCGCGCACGCCGCCTCGCCCGGCGCCTACGCCCTCGCCCTGGACGCCGGCGTCGACGTCATCACCCACGTCCCGCTCGGCCGGCCGCTGCCGGCCGCGGACGTGGCCCAGATGGCCGCCGACGGGCGGGTGGCCGTCCCGACGCTGGCGATGATGGAGGGAACCGCCGCCGCCCGCGGCCGGGCCGAGGCGTTCGGCGCGGCCGTCCAGAGCGTCGGCGCGCTGCACCGGGCCGGCGTGCCGGTACTGGCCGGCACCGACGCCAACTCCCAGCCCGGGGTGCCCGCCGCCGTCGAGCACGGCAGCAGCCTGCACCACGAACTGGAGCTGCTCGTCCAGGCCGGACTGTCCACCGTGGAAGCGCTGCGCGCCGCCACCGTGCTGCCGGCCCGGCACTTCCGGCTGGCCGACCGCGGCGCCGTCGAGCCGGGCCTGCGCGCCGACCTGCTGCTCGTCGACGGCGACCCGCTCGCGGACATCCGCGCCACCCGCGCGATCCGCGCCGTCTGGTGCGGCGGCGTCGAGCACGTCCCGGCATGACGGGCCCCGCCCGGCTCGAAGGGAACCACGGCACCGTGAACGACATCACCGAGATCGCCCAACTGGTTCTGCACGAGCGCCAAGCCCGCGACCGCGGCTGGTGGGAGTCGATGGACGGGTGCTTCGCCCCCGACTCCACCGTGCGGCTCAGCTGGTTCGCGGGCAGCGGAGCCGAGTTCACCGCAGGCTCGCGGCGGATGACCGGCCGCGGCCACGCCGCCGTCCACCGGCTCTGCCCGCCCGTCGTGGACGTGCGGGGCCAACGGGCCGCGGTCGAACTGCCGGCCGCCGTCGAGCTGCGCACCCTCCTGGACGGCGTCCAGGTCGACCTCACCTCCTACGCCCGGCTGGTCTACCGCGCCGAGCGCCGCCTCGGCCGCTGGTCGATCCACTCCCTCGACGCGGTGTACGAGCGCGACGTGCTCGTACCGAGCGTGCCCGGTACGAGCCTGCGGGTGGACCCGGCGGACCTGGTCGGCCTGCGGCCGCCCTACCGCATGCTGGCCCACGTGTTCGGCCGGCTGGGCTACCGGGTCGGCGACGACCTCTACGGCGAGGACCGGCCCGAGGAGGTCGCCGTCCTCTACCGACGGTTGTTCGCCTGGCTGCGCGGGGCCTGACCGGCCCTCGCGAACCGGTCCTCGCGTACCGCGCGTACCGGCGCCCGCCCGTGGGTGACCCGGGCCGGCGCCGGTACGGCATTGGTCAACTCCCTTGTCTCTGCCAGGATTCGGGGAACCGGCCGCCGCTGCGGAAGGAGGCGAGGAAGCCCAGCCGTGCCGCGTCGGGTTCGGCGATCGCGGCCGGCTCGGCGTCCAGCTCCATCACCTTCGAGCCGGGCCCGGCGTACTGCGGCCACTCCGGCAGACCCGGCCCGTTGGGGTCTCCGCGCACGGCGAAGTTGGTCCAGTAGGCCATCAGCGTGTCCGAGAAGGCGCGATCGGCCTCGCCGGCGGGTGGCGCCTGGGGCGCGAAGTACTGCGGCAGGAGGTTGCCGAAGACGAACGGCACGTCGGCGACATGGGCCGGCACGGGCGAGTACGGGGACGTGTAGGTGAACGTGTACCCGTACACGTTGGAGCCGCCCGTCCGCTGCTGCAGGCCGAGCAACTCCCAGCTCTGCTCCGAGATCACCATGTCGCCGACGAGACGGCGGGCCTGAGCCGCCGCCTCGGCCGGGGTGGCCGCCGGGTAGAGTCTCGCGAACTCCGCCATGCGGCCCGCGCCGAACATCCGCTCGGCCGCGGCGCGGAACTCCTCCGGCGACGCGTGCGGCAGCGCCCGGGCGTCGAAGACCGGGAAGTCCTCGGCCCCGGTGTACCCGGCGAGCAGCGGGACGCGTCGTTGCCCGCCCCGGGCGAACACGGCGGCCGGGGAGTCGGTCAGTACCCGGCCGTCGACGCTGGGTGCGAAGAAAGCGCTCCCAGAAGCGGCGGCGAGCCTGTCGGCCGGTACGGCGCGCAGGTCGGCGAGGGTGGGGGCGTTCAGCGCCGTCGAGAGCGCCGCGCCCTGCGCCAGCGCGGTGGCGTGCGGCTCGATGGAGCCGTACTCGCTGTCCCAGAAGGCCCCGCTCTGGGCGACGGCCTTCGCGAACAGGCCGTGCGTCTGCGGGGACGACATCAGCATGCCCACCGCGTGGGCTCCCGCGGACTGGCCGAAGAGCGTGACGTTTCCCGGATCGCCGCCGAACGCCGCGATGTTGCGCTGCACCCAGCGCAGGGCGGCGATCTGGTCCTGCAGGCCGAAGTCGCCGGAGGATCCCGCCTCCCGGTCGAGTTCCGGCCGTGCCAGGAACCCGAAGGCTCCCAGCCGGTAGTTCAGGCTGACCACCTCCACGCCCTGGGCGGCCAGCCTGGCCCCGTCGTACTTGGGATCGGCCGAGGACCCGAACTGGAATCCTCCTCCGTGCAGCCACACCATGACGGCTTTCGGCGGCCCCAGTCGTCGGGGCGGCTGCCAGACGTTGAGCGTCAGGCAGTCCTCGCTCATCGCCACCGCCGGCGCGCCGGCCTGCTGGGTGCCCCAGCAGGCCGGCCCGAAGGCGTCCGCCCGACGCACCTCCTGCCAGGCCGGCGCCGACCGGGGTGCTTGCCAGCGGAGGGGACCGACGGGCGCGGACGCGTAGGGGAGACCCTTGAAGGCGGTCACGCCGTTCGCGTCCGGCGCCGCCCCCTGGACGAGGCCGGTGTCGGTCGCGACGACGTTCGACGGCTGCGCCGATGCGGCGGTCGGGCTCAGTGTCGCCGCCGCCGTCACCAGCGACAGTGCCAGACCCGCGGTCGGAACGCCGACCCGTCGTGTTCGTTGTTGCATGTACGACTCCCAGGGTGGGGCCACCGAGCGAACAACCTTGTGGTGGCCAGGGGTTGAGACACTAGAAGAACTGCTGACACCCTGTTCGGGGCAGTCTCATTGAGTGGCACGCCGGTTCCGCGACGGCTCTGCGGGGCCCGGCGGCATGCCTGCGCTGACGCGTCGTCCGGACGGCGGACCGGCGTCGGTCAAGTGCCGTGAGCGGCCCGCCGATTCGGTCGGCGGCCGGTGGCGGTCCGAACAGAGCACGGCTGCCCGGGGTGAGTTGGCGGGCGGTGGGCCGGGCCGAGATCGCGGGACTTCCGGAAGATGAACGTGTCGGCCTTCTTGTCGAACGGATGGCCGATCACCATGATGCATCCATGACATCTCTCATGGCGCAACCACGCCGCCGCGCGTGGAAGAGAGCGCTCTCATTGATACCCGTCATCGCGGTCACGGTGGCGGCCACCGTCGTCGGGACCGCGACCGTCGAGGCGGCGGTGCCCCCGACACCGTCGGGCTTCTCGCTCACCTGGAGCGACGACTTCAACGGTGCGTCCGGGACCGGCATCGACCAGGGCCTGTGGAAGTACGACACCGGGCCGGGCAGCAACTTCGGCACCGGTGAGATCGAAACCATGACCAACAGCACCTCGAACGTCTACTACGACGGCCAGGGCCACCTGGTGCTCCAGGCCCTGCACTCCGGCTCCGACCCGCGGGGCGGATGGACCTCCGGGCGCGTGGAGACCCAGTCGGCGTCCTTCGGCGCCCCGGCGGGCGGAGTCGTGCGCATCGAGTCCGTCCTGCAGCAGCCGAACGTCAACACCGCCAACGGTGCCGGCTACTGGCCGGCGTTCTGGATGCTCGGCGCACCCCTGCGCGACGGTGTGACCTGGCCGAAGTCCGGCGAGATCGACATCATGGAGGACATCAACGGCCGCAGCTCCGTCTTCAGCACGATCCACTGCGGGGTGAACCCGGGCGGTCCGTGCAACGAGTCGACCGGCATCGGGTCCGGCGAACGCGCGTGCGCGGGCTGTCAGACCGGCTTCCACGACTACGCGACGGAGATCGACCGCTCGGTGTCACCGGAGCAGATCCGGTTCTACCTCGACGGGAACAACTACTACACCGTCAACGCCGGCCAGGTGGACGCCACGACCTGGGCCAACGCGATCGACCACCCGTTCTTCATCATCTACGACCTGGCGATCGGCGGCGGCTTCCCGGACGCCTTCGGCGGGGGCCCGAACGCGGCCACGGTCTCCGGCGGCAAGCTGGTCATCGACTCGCTCGCCGTGTACAACAAGGGCCCCGGCTCCGGTGGCGGTGGCGGCGGTTCGGTGACGGGCCAGGCGATCACCGGTCCGGGTGGCAAGTGCGTGGACGTGGCGGGTGACGACGTCGGCGGCGACGGCGCCGCGGTGCAACTGTGGGACTGCCAGTCGGGGGCCAAGGACCAGCACTGGACCTGGAGCGGCCAGACCCTGCAGACCCTCGGCAAGTGCCTGGACATCGCCGGCGGCAACAGCGCCGCGGGGACGAAGCTGCAACTCGCCACCTGCAACAGCGGCGGCTACCAGTCGTGGGTGCGGCAGTCCGACGGCTCGCTGCGCAACCCCGCCAGCGGCCGGTGCATCGACTCCCCGTCCGGCGCCACCGCGAACGGCACCCGGCTGCAGATCTGGGACTGCAACGGTGCCGGCGCGCAGAAGTTCGCCATCGGCACCCCGATCTACGGTCCGGGTGGCAAGTGCGTGGACGTGGCGGGCGACGACGTCGGCGGCGACGGCACCGCGATCCAGCTCTGGGACTGCCAGCAGGCCACCGCGCTCGACCAGAAGTGGACGTGGAGCGGCCAGACCCTGCAGACCCTCGGCAAGTGCCTGGACATCGCCGGCGGCAACAGCGCCGCGGGGACGAAGCTGCAGCTCGCCACGTGCAACAGCGGCGGCTACCAGAACTGGGTCGCCAACGCCGACGGCTCGTTGTCGAACCCGACCAGCGGCCGGTGCATCGACTCCCCGTCGGGGGCCACCGCGAACGGCACCCGACTGCAGATCTGGGACTGCAACGGCTCCGGCGCACAGAAGTTCTCCCTGGCCTGAGAACCAGCAGGGCCTCGACCGTGCGCGGTCGGGGCCCTGGAAGTCGTCCTCCGCGAGGTTGCGGGCAGCCCTTGCGTTGCCGGCACGGTCGGTGCGCCGGTGGGGGGCAGCAACGTCCCACACCGGCGCACCCTCCCGCCCGCTCGACGACCTGTGGCCCCTCTGTGCCACGAGTGGTCGCGCGAGTGTCCGGGTGTGCCGGGTGGGAACCCCCGGCCCGCGGACGCCGGTCGGGGCGACAGGCGCTTGTCCTACAGCCCCAGGTCCAGGGGAAGGCACGAGTAGAAGGTCCACGACCGTTCGGGGTTGTAGGGGTTCGCCTCCCCGTGCTCCGAGACGTCCCTGACTTCGGTCATGTCCTCGAAGCGGATGCGGTCGGGCAGGCGGGCGAACCGCGCACGCCGTGCTGCGGCAGTGATCTCGGTGCCCTCGTCGTCGTTCATGGTCCTCCTCCGCTCTCGTCGGGGGTGATTGCCGCGCTCGCCCAGCCAGCATCCCTCGTCAACAATAACCAGTCAAGAGGGTTACTAAGTGGGATCGTCGGGCTTGCCCACTTCGCCTGAGCGGGCAGTGCCGGTGCGGGCGGCGATGGCCGGACGGCTCCGCGCGGAACGCCCGGGCGCCCGCCGGAGGTGTCCCGTCGGGCCGGGCCCGGTGATGCCGCACATGTGTCATACGTGTGGCCGCCCGGCCCCGGAGGCCGCGGCAGAAGCCGCCCCGTTAGGGTGTGAGGATGACTCTCCGCAAAGGCATCGTCCTTGACTTCGGGGGCGTGCTGACCACGGCTCTGTTGCCCGCCGCGCTCGCGTTCGAACAGCGTGAAGGCCTCCCCGAGGGTGCGCTCCTGACCTCGCTCTACCTGGACCCCGAGGGGATTCGCCGCACCCGGGACCTGGAGCGCGGGACGCTGACCCAGACCGAGTGGAACGAGGCGGCCGGCCGGAGCCTGGGCGTGCCGCACGACAACCTGATGGGCCGGATCTTCGCCGACCTGCGTCCGGAGCGCTCGGTGATCGAGGCCGCCGCCGCGGCCCGCCGGGCCGGGGTCAAGGTCGGCATCCTGTCCAACTCGGTGGGCCGGTCGCCCTGGGACCTCTACCACGGGTACCGGCTGGAGAGCCTGTACGACGCCGTGGTGGTGTCGGAGGACCACGGGCTGCGGAAGCCGGAGCCGGAGATCTTCCGCCTGATGCTCGACCTGCTCGATCTGCCGGCCGAGGAGTGCGTGTTCGTCGACGACACGGAGTCCTACCTGCCACCCGCGGCCGGGCTGGGCTTCGCCACCGTCCACGCGGTGCAGCCGGCCCGGACGATCGCCGAGCTGGAGGCCCTGCTCGGCATCCCGCTGGCGGTCCGGGCCTGAACGGTGCCGCCGGGTCCGGCCGAGCCGGTGGCCGGCGGCAGGCGCCGGGCGGCCGGCGGGTGAGGTGCGGGACACGGGGCCCCGCACCTCACCCGGCCGCTTGCTCGGCGGGCCTGCTCAGGCGGCGAGGAAGGCCAGCAGGGCCTGGTTGACCTCCTCGGCGTGCGTCCACAGAAGACCGTGCGGGCCGCCCTCGACCTCGACGTAGGTAGCGGCGGGCAGAGCCGTGCGGAACGGCCGGGCGGTGGCCTCGACGGGCAGGATGCGGTCGGCGGTGCCGTGCAGGATGAGGGCCGGCACGTCGATCTTCGCGATGTCGGCGCGGAAGTCGGTGGACCAGGTCAGCGGTGCTGCGGCGGCCGCGTGCGCCCCGCCGCTCGCGGCGACGTCCCAACTGGCCCGCAGGGCCTCCTCGCTGATCCGGCTGCCGAGGTGCTCGTCCAGGTTGTAGAAGTCCCGGAAGAACGACGTGTAGTAGGCGTACCGGTCGGCGGCCGCCGCCTGCGAGACGCTCCGGAAGAACTCGGCGGGTGCCGCACCGCCGGGGTTCTCCTCGGTCCGCAGCAGCCAGGGCTCCAGCGAGGCCAGGAAGGCCACCCGCGCGACGCGGGAGGTGCCGTGGGTGCCCACGTAGCGGGCGACCTCGCCGGTGCCCATGGAGAAGCCGACGAGCACCACCTCGTCCAGCTCCAGCGTCTCCAGGACCGCGTGCAGGTCGGCGGCGAAGGTGTCGTAGTCGTAGCCGGTGGTGGGCTGGGAGGAGCGGCCGAAGCCGCGTCGGTCGTAGGTGATGACGCGGTGGCCGGCCTCCAGCAGTGCCGCGGCCTGCTTCTCCCACGAGCGGCCGCTGAGCGGGTAGCCGTGGATGAGCACGACGGGCCGGCCGGCGCCGTGGTCCTCGTAGTACAGGTCGATGTCGGCGGAGTTCTGGCGGCCGACCGTGATGTACGGCATGGGCGTGTCCCTTCGGTGGACGGATCCCGGACGGTGCCGGGCGGTTGGGTGGGTGATGCGGCGGGCGACCGGCGGCGGTAGGTGTGGCGTGGCCGCCACCGGTCCGCCGGTCCTGGGTCGTGCGGCCCGCGTCAGCGGCCGGCCTTGGCCGCTTCCTCGATGACCCGGGCGACCAGGGCCGGGTGGGAGACCGCGACGGAGTGCGAGGCGGCCACCTCGGTGATGCGGGAGTGTGCGCGCCGGGCCATGAACAGCTGCGCCTCCGCCGGGATGTTGAGGTCCTGGGTGGTGACGATGTCCCAGCTCGGCTTCTCCTGCCAGGCGGCGGTGGTGGCCTTCTCCGCCAGGGCGCTCTGGGCGATGGGCCGTTGGGCGGCGGCCATGACGGCGGCCTGGGCGACCGGCACATCGGCGGCGAACTGGTGGCGGAACTTGTCCGCCTGGATGTACAGATCGGTGGTGGCGGCGCCGCCGGCCGGCGTGTAGGTGACCGGGTTCAGGGCGTCCGGGAGTGTGGAGCCGGGGAACCTCCCGGTGAGTTCCAGCGCGGTCTCACCCGGGGCCGGGAGGAACGCGGCCACGTAGACCAGGGCCTTGACGTCCGGGTCGTTCGCGCCGGCGGCGCTGATGACCGAGCCCCCGTAGGAGTGCCCCACGAGGACCTTGGGCCCCTTGACGCCGTCCAGCACGCTGCGCAGCACTGCGGCGTCGGCGGCCGGCCCGCGCAGCGGGTTCGCGGCGGCGACCACCGGGTAGCCGTCCGCCCGCAGCCGTGTGATGACGCTGCTCCAGCTGGAGCCGTCGGCGAACGCGCCGTGCTCCAGCACGATGGTGGGCCTGGCCCGTTCGACGCTCACCGTGGGAGTGGTGGCGTTCGCCGACCCACCGATGGCGACCGTGCCCAGAGCCACACCGGCCGCGACCATCGGGACGACGGCCTTCGGAAACCACTGCTTGCGCCAGCTGGTGCTACCTGCCATGGGAGAACCCCTTCCGGGTGTGATCGACGTGTGAGGAGAGAAGCCGCCTCGTACCGTGCGCCGCACGGCCCACCGCTGCGCCGCGGGGCCGCCGGGCGGCGATCGAGGGGGCTTGACGGGCTCCACCCTCGCTGCCGGGGCGAGGGCCGGGGATCCGTCACATGACGGTCGGTTGCCGGGTGCCCGCGCCGCGGGCTCCCTACGTCACGCGACCGGTGTGAGCCGTGCGGCGCCGCCCGGGTGCGCACCGGTGGGTGTGTCGGCGGGTCCGCCGGCGTCCGGCCACCCGTCATCGGGCTCGGCGGGGTACGGGTGTGAGGCCGTGGGGGCCGTTGCCGTGGTAGGTCCCACCACCGTGCCACCGGCCGTCGCGAGGGCCGACCGTGGATGCCAGGGCTCCCGGGTGCCACGGCGGATCGGTCCTACCTGACCGTCAACTGACTGATGTGGGAGGGCGGTGCGAGGCCGAGAGTAGGGGGTGCCGGGCTCGTCGCCCGCTCGCGAGGAGCACGTGTTGCTCTCCCGCGAGGGGCACCGGACGGCCGTGGCTGCCAGGTTGCGCCGGCCGGACGGCGTACCCCGCGTACCGCCGCCGGCGGTTGCGCCGAGCCGGCCGGTTGCACCGTCGACCCGGGCCGGCCCACCCGTCCCGTCCCCGGTCCCGTGCCTCCGCCCGTCCCGTCCGCCGTCACCGGTCGAGGGCCCGGCCGGTACGAACGACCCGTGCGACGGCATGACCACAAGAAGGAGATACGTCGTGAGAAGCAGCAACCCGATCCTGTCCAGGCGGGGATTCAGCCGCATCGACGCCCGGGGGGCCGAGGCCGCCCGGCCCCGGTCCGTCGGCCTGTCCGCGGGCGCGCAGTGGCCCGGCGACCACCCCGGGAGCCCCTACGCGGGGTTCGACGACCCGGGCCCCGCCGAGGACGTCTCCGCCGGCAGTACGCCCATGACGCTGGACGACGTGGTGGTCCGTACCGCCGCGAGCCTGGGTACGGTGGCGCTGGCGGCGGTGCTCTCCTGGACCCTGCTGCCCGTGGACGAGACCGGCGTCGCCCGCTCGTACGCCATCGCCGTCGGCTGCGCGCTGGTGGCGTTCGTCCTGTCGCTCGTGCAGACGTCCAGGCGCTCGCCGTCACCGGCGCTGATCCTCGGCTACGCGGCTTTCGAGGGCGTCTTCGTCGGCGTGCTGTCCGAGGTCACCTCGACGTACATCGCCCCCGGGGTCGTCGTGCAAGCGGTGCTCGGCACCCTGACGGTCTTCGCCGGCGTGCTGATCGCCTACCGGATGCGCTGGATCCGTGTCACCGCCCGGTTCTCCGGCTTCGTCCTGGCGGCGGCGACGGGCTTCGTCCTGCTGACCGTCGCCGACCTGCTCTTCTCGGCCTTCGGCGGCGGGAACGGGCTCGGTTTCGACAGCGGCGGCCTCGGCATCGCGTTCGGCGTCGTCGGGATCGTCCTCGGTGCCTGCTTCCTGGCCCTGGACTTCCGGCAGGTGGAGGACGCCGTGGCGGACGGCGCCCCGCGCGAGGAGGCGTGGCTGGCCGCCTTCGGACTCACCCTGACCCTGGTGTGGATCTACCTGGAGGTGCTCCGGGTGCTGACGCTACTGCGGGGTGACGACTGACGCCTCCGCCGGAAGCTCCGCGCGTCCGCCGGGACGTACGGCACATCCGTGCCGTACGTCCCGGCGGTCCGGAGCGGACCCGAAGATCTGATGAATCGTCAAACACGCCGGCCCGCACGATGTGCGGCACCCTGCGAAAGGTCTCACGCCATGCCCGAGTCCGAGCGGTCGCGCCCCGAGCGGTCGCGTCCCACGCCGTCACGCCCCGCGCCGTCGCGCGCCGCTACGAGGGTCGCGGCCCTGCCTGCCCCGCCGCTTCGGGCGTTCGGGGTGCTCACGGAGTCGCTCGCCCGCAGTACGGGGTCGCATGCCCCGGCGGAGTTCGCCGGAGCCGCCACCGTGGCCTGGCTCCTCGCGGGGTACCTGCCGGCATCCCCGCCGCCGGACGCCTGCTGGCTGCGCTCCTCGCCGACCGGCGGCGACGGTGGGTGCGGATTCTGACGGCGCCCTGGTTGCCTCGGGCGGCCCCCTCCGGGGCTGCGGTGTCTCGGAGGCGGGAGAGCGACACGCGTAACCGTCTTGACAGGTGATGGCTGCCCATGGAAATCTCATCACCTGTCAAAGCGGTTACTCGTTCCTGGGGAAGGTCCACCATGGCAGTCGTCCGTATCCACCTCGTCTCCGCGCTGAGCCCGTCGGCCGTACGGGAGGTACTCACCGACTTCGGCCCCTCCCGCCCCCAGGCCTGGTCCACGATCGACGCCGAACACTTCACGGTCCACGACCTGGGTGCCGACTGGGCCGAGGTGACCGAGGGAACCGCCGCGGCCTGGGAGCGGGCCCGCTACGACTGGGCCCCTGACGGCGACACCGTCACGGTCACGACGCTCGACTCGAAGCTCTTCGGTGCCGGCGGCGGCTGGGTCTTCCGGATGACCCCGGAAGGCGACGGCACCCGCGTCGACGTGGAACTGACGCGACGACCTCAGGCGCTCAAGGGAAGGATCCTCGCCTCGCTGCTCCCGGTCGTCGCTCCCGCAGCCCTGCGCAAGTCCCTCGCCGGGCCGCTGCGGGCGAGGTGAGCGACCGCCGCCCGCCTGCTGTGTGGCACATCCAGACACACATGTGAGGCGCCGAGGAGCGCCGTCACTCCTCTGGGAGTCGACGGAGAACCGGTGAGAACCGGCGGAGCAGCGGACGGAGGGGCCGGACAGGCACATGTCTGCCCACGGTGCCGGGCTGGTCAGCTCACACGTGTTCCGGGTAGGTTGTCCCGGCGGAGGGGGAAACTGCCTGCCAACCGCCTGTCTGCCGCCTGGTCCTGATGCGGCGCCGCGTAGGAGGGTTGGGCCGGTAAGAGCGATCCTCCTGCTGCGGCCGTCCGGGCCGTCCCGCCGGGGCCGTCCCCCCGGGAGCGGTCCCGGCCGGCCGCTCCGCACACGTCCGTCCGTCCGGAGCCGGGGGAGCGGGAGGCACGCCTCGACCGGGCGTCCCGCAGCAGGCGGTCGCAGTATCCGAAGGTCCGGGGCGCACCCCGGCCCGTGCGGGGAAGGGAGCAGGAGGTGGAGTCGCTCGCGTCGCCCATCGTGGGCCGGGAAGCGGAGGAGTCGGTTCTCTCCTCGTTCGTCACCTCACCCGGGGGCCAGGCCCTCGTGGTCAGGGGCGAGACGGGCGTGGGGAAGAGCGCCTTGCTGAAGCACGTCGCCGAGCGGGCGGCGGGCGCCGGCGTCCGGGTGGTCCGGGCGGTCGGTGTCGAGGCCGAGGCGAATCTGCCCTTCGCCGGCCTGCACCAACTGCTCCATCCGCTGCTCGGGTACGCCGAGCAGTTGGACGGCGTCCACCGGGTCGCCTTCGACGTGGTGTTCGGGCGGAGCAGCGCGCAGGCCCCGTCCGTCATGACGCTGGGCACCGCGGTCCTGGACCTGGTCACGGTCGCGGCCGCGCAGGAGCGCCTGCTGCTCGTCCTCGACGACGGCCAGTGGTTCGACGCGGCCAGCACCGCGGTCTGCGGCTTCGTGGGACGTCGTCTCGCCGGCGGCACCGTGAAGCTGCTGGTCGCCATGCGTCCCGAGGGGTCCTCGGGCTTCGAGACGGCCGCCCTGCCGGTCCTTCCGGTGCCACCGCTGGCGGAGCCCGCCGCGACCCACCTGCTGGACACACGTCATCCGCACCTGGACCCGAAGGTCCGCCGACGGGTCCTGGAGGAGGCCCAGGGGAACCCCCTCGCGCTGCTGGAACTCCCGCCCTACCTCAGCGCCAACACCGCCGAGCACACCTTCGACATGCTGTCCGGGTACGGGCTCGTCCCCCTGCTCGACCGGTTCCAGCAGGTGTACGGCGCGCGCATCGCGGCGCTCGCACCGGCCCTGCGCGCGGAACTCCTGCTCGGAGCGCTGGACGGCGTCAACGCCGGTGCGGTGACCGGCCTGCCGGGTTCCGCGCGCTACCGCATGCGGGACGTGGACGAGGCGGTGGCGGCAGGCCTGCTGGACCTGGACCCGGGCAGCGGGGAATTCGTGTTCCGGCACCCCCTGGTGCGCTCGACGGTCGTTCGCTCGGCCGCCCCGAACGCCCGCCGGGCCGCCCACGGCACCCTGGCGCAGGTGCACCGCAACGACGTCGAGCGCCGGGCCACCCACCTGGCCGCCGCCACCGTCGACCCGGACGAGGGGGTCGCCGCGGCGCTGCAGGAGGCGGCCGCGTCGGCGACCCGGCGAGGCGGCGCGGCCGCCGCGGTGACCTGGCTGACCCGCGCGGCGGAGCTGAGCGAGACCCGCGAGGACCGGTCCCGTCGGCTGGCGAACGCGGCGTTCGTGGCCGGGCACGCCGGACTGCTCGACCGGGCCCAGCGGCTCCTCGACACCGACCGCGGGCCGGCCGAGAGCGAATCGGCGGCCTCGGTCCTGGTCTCCGCCTACGCCGCGCTCTACGAGGACGGCGACGTGCGCTCCTCGCACCGCCAGCTGACGGCGGCCGTCGAGCGCAGGCGTGACAGCGGGACGGCCGAGCCGGACGAGGAACTCACCAGGCTCGTCAACCTCCTGCTGGCCATCAGCCAGTACGCCGGCGACAGCGACGCCTGGCAGCGGACCCACCGGCTGCTGGACTCCCTGGGCGACCTGGTCCCTCCGATGTCGCGGATCTACCAGGACGCCTGGAGCGACGTGGTCCGCCGGGGCCGCGGCGTCCACGAGCGCGTCGCCGCGGCGTACGCCGCCTTCCCGCACCTGGACCCGTGGGACATCACCCGGCTGGGCGTCGCCGCCTACCACGTCGACACGTTGGGCGACCACCGGACGCATCTCGCCCGCAGTGTCGAGCGCGAACTGCTGGCCGGAGCCGTGGTGAACGGCATGACCATGCTGCACCTGATCATGCTCGACCAGATCGCCTCCGGTGACTGGGAGGCGGGCGAGGAGACGGGACGGCGCGTGCTGGAACTGACCACGGCGCACGGCAACGTGCTGTTCGCCCACCAGAGCCGGGCCTACCTGGCCCTCCTCGCCGCCCTGCGCGGCGACCTGGACCGGGCCCGCGAGCTGCAGGCCGTCGTCGACCGCTGGGCCCGCCCCCGCAGGATCGGCTTCCTGACCCAGGTCGCCGAGGCCGTGGCCACGGCCGCCGCCCTGAGCGAAGGGGACTACGAGAGCGCCTACCGCTGCGCGACCGGCATCACCCGGCCCGGCACGTTCGAACCGGGCGCGCACCAGGCCCCCCGCACCCTGCTGGACCTGGTCGAAGCCGCCCTGCACACCGGCCGGGCCCGGGAAGCCCGCGACCACGCCCTGGCGGCGCAGGCGGCGCACCTGCCGGACGTCTCACCCCGCCTCGCCCTGGTCACCTTCGGGGTGCTCGCCATGACGACCGAGGACAACGACCGGGCCGCCGAGCTGTTCCAGCGGGCCGAGACACATCCCGGCGCCGCGGACTTCCCCTTCGAACGGGCACGCATCCGCCTCGCGCACGGCGGCCGGCTGCGCCACAGCCAGGGCCCCAGGGCCGCACGGCAGCTGCTCGGACAGGCCGCCGAAGCCTTCGAACAGCTCGGCGCCCGGGCCTGGGCCGACCGGGCCCACGCCGAACTGCGCGCCTGCGGGGCGCCCGCGCCGCACCGCTCCACCCACCCGGCGACGCTGACCTGGCAGGAGCACCGGATCGCCGACCTCGCCGCCCGCGGTCTGACCAACAAGGAGATCGGGGAGCGGACACACCTGTCCCCGCGCACCGTCAGCTCCCACCTGTACCGGGTGTTCCCGAAACTGGGCATCTCCTCGCGCGCGGCCCTGCGCGACGCGCTGGCGGCGATTCCGGACGACGCCGGAGCGGGTTCGTAGGCGGGGTCCGGGGAACTCGCCGCCCGCAGGGCTCCGGGCCCGCCCGCAGGGCTCGGAGCGCAGCGGAGCCCGAGGGGAGCGCGGAGAGCACCGCATCTCCCCGGGCACCCGCCCCCGGGAGCCGCTAGCCGGCCGCGCCGCCGGAAGCCAGGGCCCGGCGGGCGGCGCCGTCCAGGGTGTACGTCACCGAACGGTCCTCCTTGTGACGCCGCACCTGACCCTTCGCGACCAGCGACTCCAGGGTGTTCCGCACGACCTGCGGGGTCGGCTCCCGAGCCGGGTGCTTCGCCATCAACTCGTCGCGCAGGTCCTTCGCCAGACGCGGCTCGCGGTACCCGGCGAGCAGCTCCAGGAGGATGTCCCCCAGCAGCGGCCGCTGGGCCTTCCCCTTCTCGCCGGCCCGCGCGGCAGCCGGACGCGGGGCAGCCGGACGCGGGTCCGCCGTGCCGGGCACGGCCTTGGTGCGCCGCTGCGGCCGGGCGGATACCGGCTCGTCCTGGGCCTGCTCCGGGAGGGGGGAGGGCTCCGCGCCGTCCTGGTAGTGCTCGGCCAGTGTCATGATGTCGATCAGGAGCGCCTCCTCCTGCTGCAGCGACTTGAGTTGCCGGGTCAAGTCCTGCTGTCGGCGGCGGTTCTCCTCCAGATCCGACGCGGCCTGTGCGACGTACCGCGATCGGAGCGTGGCGGCTGATTGGTCGATCACAACCGGTCACTCCTCCGTACATTGGATGGTGCTGCTGCGCATGTCTCCATGCCGAGGTCCAGGACACCTGGACGGGTGTCGAGACGGTGAGCACGTCAGGAACGTGGTTCGCCACCGTACCGCCGTACCGTCCCGAGCACCGCCTCCCCGGGTACCTGCCCCGAGGTGTGTCGGTGAATCGTCGGCGGCGACCATCCTGGCACATCTCCCGGTCGCCCGTGCCGGTGTGCGGGACCCCGGGGCCCGGCTGGACCCCGGGCGGCCCCGGGTGCCGGAGCAGGCGGCTTCGGGGCTGAAGGGCGGGGGCACTCGGCCCGCACGGGACCTGCCGGCACCCGTCCGGAGCCGCCCACTGGCCAGGTAGGGGCGAGGCGACGGGAAGGCCCGCCGATCACACCACCATGTCACCGTTCTGACAGGTGATCCGAGCGTCAGGGGTGTGCCTCGGCGATTCGCGTGCCCGCATGGCCCGGACGCGGACGACGTGTTCCAGCAGCGCTGTCCCGGTCGCCACACCCGGGGCGCGTCCCGCGGCCCCGGGTGTGGCGTTCGCGGCCGGCGCTCACATCGCGGGCGGCGCCGTCTCCGTCAGGGTTCCGTCCGCCAGCCGCAGCCACCGGTCCACCCCGATGCCGGCCAGGAACCGTTCGTCGTGGCTGACCACGACGAAGGCCCCCTGGTAGGAGTTGAGAGCGCTTTCGAGTTGCCCGACGCTGACCAGATCGAGGTTGTTGGTCGGCTCGTCGAGCAGCAGCAACTGGGGGGCGGGCTCGCCGCACAGCACGCAGGCCAGGGTGGCACGCAGCCGCTCGCCCCCGGACAGCGCCCGGACGGGGAGGTGCGCGCGGGCCCCGCGGAAGAGGAAGCCGGCGAGCAGGTTCATCCGGTCGGGCGCCGGCAGGTCGGGCACCGCCGCGGCGAAGTTGTCCGCGACGCTGAGGTCCTGGTCCAACAGGTCCAGCCGCTGGGACAGATAGGCCGCGCGGCCCTCCGAGCGCCTGATCCGCCCGCCGTCCGGGGCCAGATCGCCCACGAGCAGGCGCAGCAGGGTGGTCTTCCCCACCCCGTTGGCACCGACCAGGGCGATCCGCTCGGGCCCTCGGACACTCAGGTCGATCCCGTCGCCCGCGAACAGCGGAGCACCGCCGCGCAGGACCTGCACGCTCTCGCCGACGAAGAGGTCGCGTCCGGTCGGCACCCGGGTGCCGGACAGGTCCAGGGTCAGGCGCTGGTCCTCGCGCAGCGCGCGCTCCGCCCGGTCGAGCCGGGCCCTGGCGTCGCCGACCCGGGCGGCGTGCAACTGGCCCGAGCGGCCCGCCGACTCCTGGGCGCCCCGCTTCATGGTCCCGGCGAAGATGCGCGGCAGCCCGGCGTTCTTGAGGTTGCGGGAGGCGTTGCCGGCCCGGCGTTCGGCGCGTTCGCGGGCCTGCTGCATCTCCCGCTTCTCCCGCTTCAGATCCTGCTCGGCGTTGCGGGCGTTCTTCTCCGCGACCTCGCGCCCGGCCTGCACGGCCTGCTCGTACGCGGTGAAGTCGCCGCCGTACACGCGTAGTTCGCCAGGTTCGAGTTCGGCGATCCGGTCCATCCGGTCGAGTAGCACGCGGTCGTGGCTGATCAGCAGCAGGCAGCCGGAGAAGTCCTCCAGCACGTCGTGGAGCCGGCGGCGGGCCGACAGGTCGAGGTTGTTGGTGGGTTCGTCGAGCAGCAGCACGTCGGGACTCCTGAGCAGCTGGGCCGCGAGACCGAGCTGCACGATCTGGCCGCCGCTGAGCGTGCCCAGCCGCCGGTCGAGGCGGACGCCGCCCAGGCCGAGCCGGTCCAACTGGGCCAGGCAGCGCTCCTCGACGTCCCAGTCGTCGCCGATGGCGGTGAAGTGCTCCTCGGCGACGTCGCCGGACTCCACCGCGTCCAGGGCGCGGATCACCTCGGCGACGCCGAGGACGTCGGCGACCGTGCGGTCCGCGCTCAGCGGCAGGTCCTGCGGCAGGTAGGCGACCGTACCGCTGACCGTCACCGACCCGGCGGTGGGCGTCAGTTCACCCGTGAGCAGTTTGAAGAGCGTGGTCTTGCCCGAGCCGTTGGGCGCGACGAGGCCGGTGCGGCCGGCGCCGACGGCGAAGGAGAGGTCCTGGAAGACGGGAGTGCCGTCGGTCCAGGAAAAGGACAGGCGGGAGCAGACGATGGATGCATCGGACATGAGATCAACCCGAGGGTGAGCGGGGCGAAGTCGGCTCGGCCCCGTGCAGGCAGGGACATGGGTACGACGAAGCGGGCCGTCGCCGTGGGTGCCCGGCACCCGTCGACGGCCTCAGGGCCGGATCTCACCCGGAGATGTCGTCGTCGCCCGTCATGTCTGCCCCACGTCGTTCGTCGGAAGGTCTGCCGCACACCAGCTTAGCAGTCCCGTTCCGGTGACACCTGCTGCGCGGGGTGCTGCGGTGTGTCGGCCTCCCGCGGCTCCGCCGGGGGTGGGGTGCCTTGACGAGGGGTAGGCCGGATGCCAGTATCGTAACCGTTCAGACCGGTTATTCCGAAGGTTCTGCGAAGCTCGTGGCACACGTGTCCATGTGGGCAGGTGTGTGGACCTGGACGTTCCGCGGGTCCCCGCGCGATCCGAACAGTGCGGGACCGAACACCGCGGGACCGGACGGCGCGGGGCCGGAGGGGGGAGGACATGGCGGACGAACACGACCGGCGCGGCCGGGGAACACCGGTGGGCCGGTGGATGCCGCCGGGCACCTTCGACGTACGCCGCGCGCCGCGCGACCCGCTGGCGGGCCGGGACCGTCGAATGACCTAGGGCACGACCGGTCACGCGGCCACGACGGGTCCGCGTACCGGGCCGTCATCCTGCCGACGTCACCGCGACGACCTGTGCTTTCGTCGCCACGGCCCGGGCCCGGCCACGGTGGCGGGCCACCACCCGGCGCGGGGTACCGCCGCCGTCAAGTGACTGATGTGCGCTCCCCCGTACCGGGCCAGGCTGGATCCCGTCAGCAGCGGACCGCACGGCGCCGATCCCGGTCGAGCGCACCCCGCAACCGCGGCCCACCTCCGGCAGTCCCGCCGGCACCGGGCCCACCCCACCCGTCCCGGACGCACGCACCGACGTGCCCCGGCGGACCGAACCGACCCCACTACCTTGGACGGCACATCGATGAAACGACTTCTGACGGTCTTCGCAGCCGGAGTACCCCTGGCCGCCGCCATCTACGCGCCGAGCGCCTCGGCGGCCGCGGGCGACCCCGCTGCCACCGCCTACAGCTGCGTCAGCCCCGCGGTGAAGGCCCCGGCCGGAACCCGGGTGGAGAGCGTCACCGCGGTCGCCCGTGCCGCCGGCACCTTCGAGGTGCCCGCCGTCTTCCCGCTGCCCGCGGTGCACATCCCCGACGTCCCGGCCTTCTGCGACGTCACGATCACCCTCACCCACCCGGGCCAGGGCGACCACGCCCACGTCCGGGTCTGGTTGCCGCAGCAGAGCTGGAACGGCCGGCTGCAGTCGGTGGGCGGCAGCGCCTACGCCGCCGGCGACTACGGCACCGACCTGGCCGCCGCGGTCAAGGGCGGCTACGCCGCCGCCACCACCGACGCGGGCGTCAGTACCTACATCGACGCGAGCTGGGCCCTGGACGCCGACGGCAAGGTCGACACCGGGCTGCTGCAGAACTTCGCCTCGCGCTCCCAGCACGAGGCGGCGGTCCTCGCCAAGCAGGTCATCGCCGGCCACTACGGCCGCGCGGTCTCCTACTCCTACTTCACCGGCTGTTCGACCGGCGGGCGGCAGGGCTACGCGGAGGCCCAGTCGTACCCGGAGGACTACGACGGCATCCTCGCCAACGCCCCCGCCGTCAACTGGGACGAGTTCGAGGTCGCCACCCTGTGGCCGCAGGTGGTGATGAACGAGCAGAAGACGTACCCGACCGGCTGCGAGTTCAAGGCCTTCACCGACGCGGCCGTCCAGGCCTGCGACGCGGACGACGGCGTCAGGGACGGCCTGGTGGCCGACCCCGACCGGTGCGGCTACGACCCGCGCCGGCTGATCGGCACCGTCGTCGACTGCGAGGGCAGGCAGCTGACGATCACCGCGGACGACGCCGAGGTGGTCCGCCGGATCTGGGACGGCCCGCGCACCGCGTCGGGCAGGAAGCTGTGGTCCGGCGTCCCGGTCGGAGCGGACCTGAGCGGCCTCGCGGGCACGACGACGGGGACCGACGGCAAGCCCGTGGGCACGCCGTTCCCGGTCCCGGCCGAGTGGGTGTCGACGTGGCTGAAGAAGCAGCCCGCGTTCGACGTCTCAACCATCACCTACAGCCAGTTCGCCCAGCTCTTCAAGCAGTCGCAGAACGAGTACGACAAGATCATCGGGACGGACGACCCGGACCTGTCCGCCTTCCGCAAGGCCGGCGGCAAGCTCCTCACCTACCACGGCACCGCCGACCAGTACATCCCCACCGACGGCACCGTGAAGTACCGTCAGCAGGTCGAGCAGCGGATGGGCGGCGCGAAGAAGACCGACGACTTCTACCGCCTCTTCCTCGCGCCGGGCACCGCCCACTGCGGCCTCAACGGCCAGAACAGCGGCCTGGCGGCCCTGACCGCCTGGGTCGAGCACGGCAAGGCCCCGAAGACGCTTGCGGCCACACTGACCACGGCCTCCGGCGCTACCGTCAGCCGGAACCTGTGCGCCTACCCGTCGGTCTCGCGCTACCAGGGTGGTGACATCGCCGACGCGGCCAGCTTCCGCTGCAGCCCCGCCTCGGGCCACTGAACCGACACGGCCGCAGCCGCGGACCGCACCCCTGGAGGGGGTGCGGTC
>NZ_JBHUSG010000058.1:31062-58750 GCF_042673745.1 Kitasatospora sp. NPDC057015 | reverse complement strand
GCCTGTGGGTTGAGCCGGTCGGGCGGGGGCAGCCAGTCGGCGGTGTCGCGCAGGGCGTCCAGCACCGGGCCGAACGGCAACGGCTCGCGCAGGGGGTGGCACAGACCGGCCACCACGCGCTTGCCGTTTCCGGCCAGTACCGTCGTGGCCTCCTGGACCAGGCGCGACTTGCCGATCCCGGGTTCGCCCTCCACCAGTACCACCGCCGGCGGGACCTTCAGTGCCGCGAGCAGCAGGTCCAGCTCCCGACGCCGGCCGACCAGCCCGAAACCGCGCCCCGTCCCGACGCCCTCGCGGTCCACCGCCACAGCCGACCTCCACGAGACCCGCCGGGCCTCCTGGTTTCAACGTAGCCCCGGCACCACCTGCCCGCAAAGAGCAGGGCCGCGACCCCGGGACGGCGATGCCGCGGCTGTGGCCACCGACTCCCGACGATCCCTTCGGAATGGGGTTGGGCACCGGGTGCCGTAGGTGCACCGCGATCGCGGTTGTCACCGCGCCGCGGTCACCGGGTCCGGATCTGCACCCTGCCGGTCCGGGACGTGACGGGAGGGGGCCCCGCGGGTGGATGCCCGCAGGGCCCCGTCGGTCGGGACGGGTCAGGCCCGCTCTTGCGGGCGAAGGGTCAGTTGATGGTCCAGCGCTGCTGGGCGGAGCCGGTGTCGGTCTGCTGGGTGATCAGGGCGCCGTCGGAGGTGGAGGCGGTGGTCAGGGAGAGTCCGCTGCTCTTGGAGGTGATCTTGTACCCGCCGGAGGCGGTGGTGACCACCCAGTGCTGGTTGCTGCCCCCGGTGCAGGTCCACTGGATGATCTGCGCGCCGGCGGAGCCGGAGCCGCCGCTGACGTCCATGCAGAGGTCGGACAGGCCGTTCACGATCTGGTAGCTGCCGTCCGACTGCTGGGTGAGGACCCAGTCCTGGTTGCTGCCTCCGTTGGGGCTCCAGGTGATCAGCTGGGTGCCCTCGTCCAGCGAGCTGTTCGGGTCGTCGAGGGCCTTGCCTCCGGTGACCAGGGTGTGGGTTCCGTCGAGGCTCCCGGACGCCGAGCCGGTGGGGGTGAGGGTCAGGGTCTGCTCGCTCGCGGTGCGGGTTCCGCCGACCGCGTTGCCGGTGGTGTTCGTCCAGCTGCGGGTGGGCGTGGTCTCGGTGAGTCGGCCGGAGTCCGAGGACAGTCCGATCACCAGTCCGCTGTAGCGGTTGACCAGGCGGAACGTCCCGGTGGGGGTGTTGCTGGTGGAGGCGCCGGGAATGACCCACCACTGCTGTCCGACACTGGGACCGCCGGATCCTGCGGCGGTGACGATGGGCTGGGCGCCCCAGGCACGGCCCGCGGTGGCGGTGGAGTCGACGCCGAGCAGCTGGCCGGTGGAGGAGTTGACGATCCGGTAGGAGCCGTCACCGTTGCCGGCGAAGGCCCACGACTCCAGGGCGGAGCCGGTGGAGGAGGCCAGCGAGGTGGTGGCGGAGCTCCCTGAGGTCTGGGCGAGGACGCGTCCTGCGCCGCTGCTGATGCGGTAGGCCTTGGTCTCGTCGACGGGTGCGGGGGCGGTGGCGGTGGCGCCGAGCGTGATGTCGACGTATTCGCCGGAGTGGTCGTTGGAGCAGCCGAACGAGCAGTAGGACCGGAAGCTCTTGCCGACGATGGTGCTGTTGGTCTTGCTCGCGCTGTCGAGGAACCAGCGGTACCAGGAGGCGGTGTGGTAGCTGCCGGTGTCGCCGATCGGGTACCACTTCTGGGTGGAGAGGTCGTCGGTCGCGTAGAAGTACTGCGGCGACGTGCCGTCCTGGGTGACGGCCTGGGGCTGGCCGATGTAGAGCTTCAGGTAGGCGTTGTAGGTGATGTCCATGACGAACAGCGGCGAGGTCGGGGGCATCTTCCCGGCCGCGATCTGCTGGGCCGCGGTGCCCGTGTTCGCCGGGTTGTAATCGCCGGACACCGGGGTGTAGCCCGTGGTGCTGCCGGAGCCGACCGGGACCATGTTGCTCTCCCGGCCGCCCACGCCGGGCTGGGACCAGGCGCCGTTGTACCACTTCTGCCAGGAGCCGGGCGCCATCTTCGAGGAGATCGGGGCGCGCGCCACGTGCTCGTGGAAGGCCTCCCAGCCACCGCCCTTGTTGAGGATCCGCGAGCCGTAGTAGACGTAGAAGTAGCCCGAGGCGGTGTCGACGAACAGGCGCTGGTCGCCGTCGCCGTAGTCGAAGGTCTGGTTCGGGAACGCGGTGTTGTCGCCCCGGGTGGTGCTGTACGGGGAGGTGATCACGTGGTTCTTGATGTCCCAGGTCCTGCCCTGGTCCTTGGACACCGCGTAGTCGATCGCGTCGAAGTGCAGGCCGTCACCGAAGGGCTCCGGGGTGAACTCGTTGTGCACCAGGCCGTACCAGTCGCCGGTGTCCGGGTCGACCCACAGCCCGGCAAGGTCGCAGTAGTTCTTCTGCGCGTAGGTGGTGAGGGTCGGCGCGTACGTCGCCTCCTGACCGGTGGGGCTGTTGTTGCAGCGCCAGGTGGTGTCGTTGTTCCTTTCGCTGGGGTTGGCGGGGTTGACGAAGTCGCTGATCGCACCGGACCGGGTGGCGGTGTCGAAGTTGGTCCCGGTGAAGAAGTCCCAGTACCGGACCTCGTTGGCGCCGTACAGGGCGGCGGACTGCTGGAAGTAGAAGGTGCCGTCCTTGTCGACGTACGGGGACGCCTGGGTGTCGGTCGGGTGGTCGTACGGGACGGGGGATCCGACGCCGACCGTGTACGTGGCGGCGGGCGGGGTCGCCGACGCCGGGTACGTGGCGGCACCGGACAGCGTCAGGACGGTGGCGGCGAACACGGCCGCCAGTGCTCTACGGGGAGGGGAGGACACGGGAACTCCTTCGGGGACAAGGCACTTCATGGGGGAAGGGGATCGCGATCGGCGGCATGGTGAGCCGCGGCACCGGCCGTCCGGGAGTGAGGGGGCCGGCCGGAGCAGGCTCGCCCAGGTGGAGGCGCTGAGCACGTGTGTGTGACGGCTCTCGTGCCGCCGATGCGCGTCCCGTCGTACGCGGCCGCCACAGGCGGACCGCGCCGGTCGGCACTTCGAGAGGACGGACAGATGCGCCGACGGGGTCCGACGATGTGCGCGCCGGCCCCGCACGGTTCTGCAGGATGGCCACATCTGTGCGCAAAGTTGCGTGTTTCGAGGGGTATTGAAGCAACTTTCAGCAAACCGTGACAGCAGTCGGGGGCGATGTCAAGGGATGCCTCGCGGGAACCTCGGTGCAGGGCGGCGCCTCCGTCGACGTGCTGCGGCAACGAGGCCAGGGCGGCCCGGGCGCCCCGAGGGCCGACCTCGCGCAGGGTCATGGAGACGTCAAGTCCCGTGCTCTGATATGTGGTTGGGCGCGAGAACGCGAGTGGTGGCGGCGCCGTCCAGCGGAGGTCTCCTCTCCTGTTCACCGAGGACGGGGATGCTTCCTCCCGTCCCTGTGCTCCTCCGCCCCAGCAGACCGGCGAACGAAGCTCGGAGGGCCGCCGGAAAGGTCACGGCCGGATACCGGTCTGCCTTGCTCGCACGTGATTGGCAGGTGGTATGCCACGTAGCCGAGCACGCTGCGGGCGCGACCACGCTCCTTCAGTCCCCGCGAGGGGCGCCGCCACAAGCAGCCTGCCCACGGTCTTGGTGAGTACGGCCCGCGCTCGGGCGTCCAAGGATGAGTCGGTGACGAAGACGTTGATCCGGCTGAGGGGGCGAACCCGCTCAGGCTGACGACGCCCGACCGGGTCTGGTCCGCGACGGCGATGACGCGGCGCGCACGGCAGCGGGCGGTGGCTTGCACGACCGCCGTCCTGGACGCGGATCCCAGGGCCGGTCCAGGCCCGGAGAGGGAAGAGCGGTCGGTCGGCACGGTGCCGCCGTGGACCTTCTCCGTCCTCCCGCCGACCAGCGCGTGCAGGTCGCGGCATGGTCATGACGGACACCCCGAACCACCAGACCAGTTCGCCCACCGGAACCGAGCCCTCGCCCCGCAGGCACTCAAGCAGGCCGACGGATTCGCCCATCGCCGTACAGCTGGCAACCCGCCGGCCTTCCCGCGCAGCCGCGCTGCTTCGACCCACCGTCCAGCGACGGGAGGCCCGGCGCGACTCCGGCGGGTAGCGTGAGGGCAGGCCACCCCCGGCAGGGCGGCACCGAGGTCCGGATCCCGCCCTGGACGGGGTACCGGAATCGGAAGCCCGCCGAAGCGTGAATTGTTGGTACGAGATGGCGGAATTCAGCGGGAAGGTAGGACCCGGCGGCCTGGGCTTCGAGTTCGTCGGCCGGCAGGAGGAGCTGCGGGTGGTCCTGGCGGCCCTGCGGCAGGAGCCGGTCGTCGTACTCGTCGAGGGCGAGGCGGGGGTGGGTAAATCCCGTCTGCTGAGGGAGGTGACCGAACGGCTGGAGAACGAGGGCATGACGACCCTCACCGGATGGTGCCATCCGCTGCGTGAACCCCTCCCCTTCGGTCCGGTCATCGATGCGCTCCGCCGGGCTCGTCCGGACGCAGGGGCCCCGCTCGGTCCCGCCACCGCGGTGCTCGCCCCCTACCTGCCCGAACTCGCCGACCGGCTCCCCGCCGAGACGGACACGGGGGGTGCCGCTGACCTGCACCGCCGCTTGATGCGTGCTGTGCACGACCTGCTGTCGGCGCTGGGGCCGATCGTGCTGGCCGTCGAGGACGTGCACTGGGCCGACGACGCGACCCGCGAACTGCTCCTGCTGCTGGCCCGAAATCCGCCTCAGCAACTGCGCCTGCTGCTCACCTACCGGGCGCGGTACCTGCCCGGTCACGGTAACGTCCTCGGTTCGCCCTACCGGCGCCCGGTGGGCGTCGGCGGCACCGAGATCTCTCTGGCGCCGTTCGACCACGCAGAGGTGCGCGAACTCGCGGACGCCGCGATCGGCCCGACCGCGGCGGCCGCGGTGGCGCCGCAGCTCTACGAGCGCAGCGGCGGGTTCGCGCTGGTGGTGGAGGCGGATCTGCTCATCCTGGCGGACCGGAGCACACAGGGACCGCTCGGGCGGTTGGAGGCGCTGAAGGGCCTCACCGACCTGGGGGTGCCACGGGCGCTCCAGGAGGCGGTCAACAGCCGGGTGGCGGCGCTTCCCGAGGACGCGGTGGCGATCGTGCAGGCCGCGTCGGTGCTGGGCGTGTCGGCGGAGGAGAAGCTGCTGGGGCAGCTGTCGGGCCTGGGGGAGGAACGGACCGAGGCCGCGCTGGTGGCGGCGCTCCAGGCCGGCATCCTACGCGAGACGTCCGCCGACCGGTACGGGTTCCGACACGTGCTGGCGCGGCAGGTGGTGCACCAGAGGATCCTGGGACCACGGCGTCGTCGGCTGCACCGGCGCGCGATCGAGATGCTGTCCAGGCAGGCGCCCACCCCGCTCGTGCAGATCGCCTACCACGCTCGCCAGCTCGGCGATGTGGCCGTCTGGCTGCCCCGCGCCTGGGCCGCCGCCGAGCACGCCGTCGACGTCGGGGATGACGGCGTTGCCGCCGATCTGCTGCAGCAGTTGATCGTCGAGACCGCCCTACCGCCCGAGCAGCGCACTCGTGCCGCAGTCGAGCTCAGCCGCGTCGCGGGGCGTCGTACCGACTTCGCAGCCGGTCTGGCCGTGCTGCGCCGCATCGTCTCCGACCCAGCTCTCGCCGAGTCGGCCCGTGGCGAGATTCGGCTCGGCCTGGCCCGGGCCCTGCTGAACCAGGGTGACTTCGAGGGGTTCGATCAGATGGGTCGGGCGGCTGAGGAACTGGCGGCCGACCGGCCGGGGCTGGCCGCCATCGCCCTGGCCTTCCTATGTCACGGCGCCCTGCTCGACCGCACCGCCGCCCAGGATCGGGCGGGGATGGAAGAGGCCGTGCGTATGGCGGCCGGCGGTGACCCGAGAGCCCGTGCGACCGTGCTGGCGAGCCGGGTCACACTCCTGAGTTCCCTGGCCGATCCGCAGACTGAGCCGCTGCTGCGGCAACTTCCCCGCCGGAGCGCTGACCTGGAGATCCAGCGTCAGTGCGCCCGCGCACTGCGCAACGTCGCCTCCAACGTCGGGCGAATCGGCCGCATCGAGGACGCCGGGGTGCTGCTGCGCGAGGCCGAGGATCTGGCCCACCACTCGGGATACGGGCAGATGGAGGACGCCTGCGTGTTGACCCGACTCTTCTTCGACTACGAGCAGGGGAACTGGGAACACCTGGCGGAGCGGATCGAGGCGATCGTCCCATCGACCGCCGGGGGCAGCAATTTCCGTGTCGAGCCTTACCTTCTGCTCGCCCTGCTCGACATCGCCCGCGGCCAATGGGCCCGCGCCCGAAGTGCTCTGGTGACCCACCAGATGCCCTGGGCGACTCGGGAGAGCGCCCTCATGGGCGGTGCGGCACTAGCCCGTATCGATCTGCTGGAGCAGCGCCCCCAGCAGGCCCGGGCCACCGCCAGGCGGGCCCTGGGGCTCCAACGCCACAAGGGCGTCTGGATCTGGGGTACCGACCTGGTCCCCGTCGCGGTGCAGGCCGCACTCGCCTGCGGACGGCGAGAGGAGGCCCAGGAACTGACCACCGAGGCCGCCGGGGGGATCGCCGGCCTCGACGCCCCCGCCGCCCAGGCGGAAGTCCTCCTGTGCCAGGGGCTGCTGGCCGCGGACACCGACACCGCCGAGGCCGCGCGCCTCCTCGCACAGGCCCGCATTGGTTTCGAGGACATCGGGTGGGTCTACCGCGCCGCTCGTAGCGCGGAGCAGTCCGGACGGGTCCTCCTCGCCGAGAACGGGGCCGAAGCCGACCGTCTGCTGCAGCACGCCTACGAGGTCTTCACCCGGATCGGCGCCGCATCCGACGCCGCCCACTGCCAGAGGGTGCTACGTGACAGCGGTCGACGACCCGCCAACCGCGGGCGCCGCGCCTACGGCCACCAGCTCTCTCCTCGCGAGCAGGAGGTGGCCGGCCTCCTCGCGGCCGGCGCCACCAACCAGGACATCGCCCAAGCCCTCGCCTTGTCAGTCCGCACCGCCGAACGCCACGTCGCCAACACCCTGAAGAAGCTCGGCGTCACCCGAGACCGGGTCCACGAGGCCCTCACCCCGCCTTGATCACCCCGTACTGTCGACGGGGCAGTGCGTTATCGGCTCGGATGACGGCGGTACGGGCATCGAGGTCGCGGTGGCGGACCGGAACCTGATCGCCACGACGATGCTCGCCCCCGAGCTGATGGTGTTCGGAGGCGGGCTCGCGGAGGCGGGCGAACTCCTGGTCGGCCCGCTCCGCGAGCGTCCTTCGGAACGCCTGACCGTTCAGCCCTGCCCGGCCGTCGTCAGGGCGGAACTCGGCGGTGAGGCGGGTTGCCCAGACACCGGACTGTGCGCCCGGCGCGCGAGGAACGCCGCGAGTGTTCCGTTCGGCGCCGACGACATGGCGACGTTGTCCGGCGGATGGGCCGCGTGGCCGTGGCGGGTGCGGGTTCGGAACTGTCGACCTCACGTAGGACGGCGACTGCCGGTGGCGTCGGGTCCTGATGGACGCCACCGGCAGCCTCTGGCGAGGCGGCCGACCCTCAGCGGTCGCTCGCCGTTCCGTCAGGTCGTACCGGGCCGGGCCGCCGCGTCGTCGGGATGACGTGACGGTGGCCCGGTGCCTGACGGAGATCGGATGATGCTCACGGCCGCGGACCCCGGTCGCTGCGAGGGGAGCCGGCCGTGGCGCGTTGCTCGGTCGTCAGCTGGGCAGGCCGATGCGGCGTTCGCCGTTGCGGCGTTGCTGGATGACGACGGCGACGACGAGGAGGGCGCCCTGGGCGACGTTCTGCCAGAAGGCGTTGATGCCCTGGACGGTGAGGCCGTTTTCGAGGGCGCCGAGGAGGGCGACGGCGAGGAGGGTGCCGCCGATGCCGCCCTTGCCGCCCTTGAGGGCTGCGCCGCCGAGGGCGGCGGCGGTGATGGCTTTGAGTTCGAGGCCTTCGCTGCCGGAGACGGGTTGGCCGGAGCCGGTGCGGGCGGTGAGGAGGATGCCGGCGACGGCGGCGACGACGCCGATCAACGCGTAGACGGCGATGAGGTATTTGTTGATGTTGATGCCGGCGAGGCGGGCGGCGGTGTCGTTGCCGCCGATGGCATAGACGTTGCGGCCGATGTCGGTGTACTTGAGGAGGACGTGGACGGCGAGGGCGACGACGATGAGGATCCAGACCATCACCGGGAGGCCGGCGATCTTGCCGCGGCCGAGGAAGACGAAGACGTCGTCGTTGAGGACGTAGCCCTGGGCGCGGCCGTCGGAGAGGAGTTGGGCGAGACCCTTGTAGGCGGCGAGGCCGGCGAGGGTGGCAATGGTGGGGTTGACGCGTCCGTAGACGATGATCACGCCGTTGAGGATGCCGACGAGAAGGCCGACGCCGACGGCGGCGGCAGCGCCGGCCAGGGCGTTGGAGCCGGCGCTGGTGAACGCCATGGCGCTGACGACGGAGGCGACTCCGGCCTGGGAGCCCACCGAGATGTCGAGGCCGCCGCAGATGATGACGGCGGTCTGGACGACGGCGAGCAGGCCGGTGATGGTGGCGGCCTCGGCGATGACCTGCATGTTGGAGACGCTGAGGTAGTTGTCGTTCAGCACGCCGAACAGGCCCAGGACCAGCACCAGCGCGCCGATCAGGCTGAGGTTCTGTCCGCCGACGGAAGCCAGGACTCGCGGCCTGGTGGAAGTCTCGGCCAGACGTTGTCCGCCGGCCTTGGCACCGGGCGGGGTGGTGGTGGTCACGGGTTGGCTCCAGGAGTGGGAACGGGGGCGAGGTCGTCGGCCATGGCGAGGGCGAGGATGGCCTCCTCGGAGGCCTCTGCGCGGTCGAGTTCGCCGGTGATGCGGCCGTTCTGCATGACGACGACGCGGTCGGCCAGGCCCAGCACCTCGGGCAGTTCGGAGGAGATCACCAGCAGGGCGACGCCCTCCTTGGCCAGGTCGGCGATGATCTGGTAGATCTCCGCCTTGGCCCCGACGTCGATGCCGCGGGTCGGCTCGTCGAGGATCAGGACCTTCGGCTTGCGGGCCAGCCACCGCGCGAGGACGACCTTCTGCTGGTTGCCGCCGGAGAGCTTTCGGACCTCGTGCTCGATCGAGGGGGTGCGGACCCGCAGCCGGTCGGTGTACTCCTGCGCGAGTTGGCGTTCGGCGCCGCGGCGTACGAACCGCAGGCGGCGCAGCCGCTCCAGGACGACGAGGGAGGTGTTGTCGCGGATGGTGCGGTGGAGCAGCAGGGCCTGGGCCTTGCGTTCTTCGGGGGCGAGGCCGAGGCCGGCGCGGATGACCTCGCCGGGTCGTCCGGTGCGCAGCTTCACGCCGTTGAGGGTGATGGTGCCGCTGTGGATGGGCAGGTCGCCGGCGAGGGCGAGGGCGAGTTCGGAGCGTCCGGCGCCGATCAGGCCGGCCAGGGCGACCACCTCGCCAGCGCGGATCTGCAGGTTGATGCCGCGGACGGCGTCGGTGGTGACGCCTTGGACGTCGAGGACGACCCGGTCGGTGGCGACGTCCTGGCGGACGAACATGGCGGAGAGGTCGCGGCCGACCATGAGACGCACCAGGGCGCCTTCGGTGGTGGTGTGGGCGTCCTGGACGCCGGCGAGGGCGCCGTCGCGCAGGACGGCGATGCGGTCGGCGAGTTGGAAGATCTCCTTCATGCGGTGGGAGACGTAGATGATGGCGATGCCCTGGTCGCGCAGTCGGCGGATGAGGTTGAAGAGGGCTTCGACCTCGTGTTCGGAGAGGGAGGAGGTGGGTTCGTCGAAGGCGATCACCCGGGCCTCGCCGGTGACGGCACGCATGATCTCCACCAGCTGGCGTTGGGCGGGGGTCAGCTGGGAGCCGAGCAGGTCGGGGTCGAGGACGCCGGCGAAGCCGAGGCGCTCCAGGTCGGCGGTGACGCGGCGGCGCAGTTCGGCGTGGTCCAGCAGACGGCCGGCCTTGCGGGGCAGGGAGCCTGCGTAGACGTTCTCGGCGACCGAGACGTGCGGGATGATCTCGGGTTCCTGCGGGATGATCCGGATTCCGGCGGCCCGGGCCTCGGCGGGGGAGGCGAGGGCGAGGCGGGTGCCGTCCAGGGTCACGTGGCCCTCGGTCGGCTGGTGGTCGCCGGTGAGGATCTTCAGCAGGGTGGACTTGCCGGCGCCGTTCTCCCCCATCAGCGCGGTGACCTGACCGGCGGGGAACTCCAGGGTGACCCCGCCGAGAGCCTGTACCGCGCCGAACCGCTTTGTGAGCCCTTGTACACCGGCACCACCTGCACCCTCGGTGGGCGGCCGGGGATCCGGGCTGGAGCTGCGCGCTCTGCTCATCGTGCTTCACCTCTGCGGGGTCATACGGGAGGGTGGTCCGCCCGCCGTCCCGACTGGTGCTGTCGCGTGGCCCGCGCGGGGTCGGGTCCGTTGCGGCATCGGGGCCGGGACGACGGACGGGGGTGGGTGGTTGGGCCCGGCCGGGTCAGTTGCAGGTGACGCCGGAGGCCTTCCAGGTGGTGGCGTCGACCATGGTGGTGGGGGCGAAGGCTTCGGCGGGCATGTCCTTGCCGTTCTTGAGCTTGTCGTACATGGTCTGGACGGCGAGGGCGCCGACGTCCTTGCCGTTGATGAACAGGGCGGCCTTCATGCCGGAGGGCTTGGTGCCGCTCCAGTCCTTGCAGGCGAGGTAGGCGCCGAGGCCGACGCCGATGACGTTGTCGGCGCCGATGCCGGCGTTCTCCAGTGCGGTGACGCCGCCCTGGACGTTCTCGTCGTTGCAGCCCCAGACGACCCAGTGCTTGACGCCGGCGTTCGCGGTGACCGTCGCGGCGATCTTGTCCTGCGCGCCGGTGGGGGTGTTGTCGGTGGCCACGTCGATGGCCTGCACACCGGGCACCGCTGCGTTGAAGGTCTCCTTGGCAGCCTTGACGCGGTCTCCGCACACGGTGACATCCTGCTTCCATGCCGAGATGACGCGGGTGTCCGTGGCGCTCCAGCCGGCCTTCTGGTATTCGGCGGCGGCCCGCTTGCCGACCTCGCCGCCCATCTGGGCGCCGGAGAAGCCGATCCGCGGCACCAGGTTCGCCTTGTCGCAGGCGGACGGGTCCGGGCCGGTGGTGCAGATCTGGTCGTCCGAGGTCAGCAGCGCGACCTTGGCGTCCTTCGCGGTCTGCACGACCTGCGGCCCGACCGCCGGGTCCGGGACCACGATGATCAGGCCGTTGGTCTTCTGCGCGACCGCCGACTGCACCTCGCTCACCGTCTTGTTGGCGTCGTTGCCCAGGTTCACGACCTTCAGGTCGACTCCCAGCTCCGCCGCCTTCGCCTTCGCCCCGGCCGCCTCACCGATGAAGTACTCCTGGTCGCCCTGCTTCTGCAGGTACGTCATCGAGATCTTGCCGCTCACCGGGGCCACCGAGGCATCCGCGGACGCGGACTCCTGCCCCGTGGAACAGGCGGTGGACAGACCCAGGGCGAGCAGCAGGCTCGCGGCAGCAGCGGCGCGGCCGGTGGTACGGGACATGAGGAGCTCCTTCGGAGACACCCGTGAGGGATCGACGGGTGAAGGGGGTGCAGGCGGTGAGGGAGGGCACTGCCCGGATGTCGCGGAGAGAAGAGGGCGGGTCAGCCGGTACCACCGACTGCTGCCGCATGGGCTTCAACGGAAAACATCAGAAGCCAACAATTACGCACGCGATGGGGGATATGACACCGCCGCGGGGGAAGGTGTGTCAAGGGTGCGGTTCGCCCGACACCACCTTGTGATGTTCGGTCTCCCTGTCGATCGTGAGGTGGGTTGCCGTCCCACGGGGATGCCGCGCCACCCGGTCGCCCGAGCCCGGGTGACCGTTGCAGCTGTTGACCCGGCGCGAGCGCGGGTCCGGGCGCGGCGGGGTTCGCCGTAGGTGTTGGCGGGTCGGGTCGGCCGAGGCGGTACCGGGTCGTCTGCCAGGCCGGCTCACTGTGGTGGCGGTCCGGGCCGCTCACGGCGGCCCCGACACTGAGTCGATGTCAGGGAGCGGGTCCCGGTGGGGGCCCGCTCCCGTGATCGTGCGCTTCCCGAGCTGTCAGGGGTGGTGGTGATGGCCTCGTTGGTCGATGCGGCGGTGACGCCGAAGTGACGAGCTTGCTCGTCGTGTCGTAGGTGACCCTGCCGACGTGCCGGTGGCCGCGGTGATGGTCGGCTTGCCGGGGGCGTGGCCGCGCAGGGGCGCGGCTCCCTCGCCGGATGCGAAGGCGAGTGCGGCGTGCGCACTTTCGTCGTCGCTCAGGCTGGCGATCTGCTTGCGGCCGTGCGCGACGAACTTGTCGGCCTGAGGAAGGCGATCCCGGAGGCTGGTTGCTGGCGGCGTCGCCGACGTACGTTGCGTCGGTCGCCGCGAGTGGCACGTCGGGCTTGACGATCACACCGTCGGGACGTACGACCTTGAACAGGTTGCTTGAGCTGACGCCTCCGAGCGCGTCACCGGCACCGACCGGGCCGGCCGACGAGTTCGCGATCAGCAGGTTGGTGGTCTCGGTGCTCATGATCACGACGGCGGACTCGGCACCGATGACCTTGACGAAGTGAAGTCTCGATGCTTGAAACCGCCCATGCTGTCTTCCTTGTCTCGTTGCGGCGCACCGTGATCGGTGAGTCCAGTTGTTGTTGTGTTCGACACCCGGGCCCGGGTGGAACGGGGACGGGCTCCGTGGATGGGTGTCCGAACAGCCCCGTCGGTCGGATCGATCAGGACTGCCTTCGCGGGCGAGGGGGCAGTCGACGGTCGCAGGGTGGCGTCCAGCCCGTACATCCTCTGGGAGTAGCTCGCGTTGCCGACCGAGTAGGTCGCGGTCGGATCGGAAGGCTGCTGTTGCACCGCCAGGTGCAGCCGATGCGGGTCACGTTGGCCGCATCAGCCGCGGGCGGGCCGCCGGTCGACACCCGGCCGGACAGACAAGCGTGCGGACCAGGTCCGACGGTCGTGTGCGCCGATCCTTCGAATGCTCGCCGGATGACCCATAGTTGCTCTGAGATGTTCGATCTGGAGACCAATAGAGCAACTTTAGGCACACCGTTTCAGCAGTTGGAGGTGAAGTCAAGAGTCCGTCGCTCGAGAGTGACTGAGGGTCGCGTCGAACGGCCCTGCCCGTCACCCGGGGGCCGACCGGCGTGCGGGGGCCGGAGCACCCGGCCGCGCCGCGCCGAAACCGGCGAGCCCGCGGTGGTGAGCCGGCCCGGCGACCGGCCGGTCCGGAGCGGTAGGGCGATCGAGCGGCTCGGTGCCGGGGCAGCACCGTAGGCGTCCCGGATCGCCGATCGGACGTTGCGTCATGACCGTGGCCAGGGTCGGGGTATTGACAGCCCGGCCCTGCGAGCGGTGTCATCGGTCACCGTCCTGGTGGATTTAGTTGGAATCAGTGGACTCGGCGCTCTGCTGCCCGTTCGCTTCTGTGTGGTGCTGATGGATTTCTTGCGGCCATACCTCTGCTGGTCCACAGCCCTCCACCTCGGCCGCTCCTGTCAGCCCTCCCCGCCTTCTGACAAGGAATCCTTGATGCATTCTCACCTCCCTGCCCTGAGGACCCGGCTGGGCATAGCCGGGTCCGCCCTTTCCCTCCTGCTCGGGAGCGGTGCGCTCACCCTGGGTGCGGTCGCCGCCCAGGTCGCCACCGCACCCGGTGCGGCCGCCCTCGGCAACGACCTGGCCCTCACCCCGCCGATGGGCTGGAACAGCTGGAACAAGTTCGGCTGCAGCGTCACCGAGGCCAAGGTCAAGGCGGTCGCCGACGCGATCGTCAGCAAGGGCCTGAAGGACCTCGGCTACACCTACGTGACGGTCGACGACTGCTGGATGGCCAGTGCGCGCGACACCGACGGCAAGCTGGTCGCCGATGCGGTGAAGTTCCCGAGCGGTATGAAGTCGCTCGGCGACTACCTGCACGGCAAGGGCCTGAAGTTCGGCCTCTACGAGTCGCCCACGGAGGGCACCTGTCAGCACCGGCCGGGCAGTTACGGCCACGAGAAGGCGGACGCGGCCTCCTTCGCCGTCTGGGGCGTCGACTACCTCAAGTACGACTGGTGCCAGACCTCCACCACCGAGTCCCCGACCATGTGGGCCGACTTCCCGGGTTACACCGAGAAGCAGCTCGCCCAGGTGCTCTTCCCGAGGATGCGCGACGCGCTCGCCGACACCAAGCGGCCGATCGTCTACAGCCTCTCCGCCTGCTGCTCGGCGCTCGACTTCCCGTCCTGGGCCGGCCCGGTCGCGAACCTGTGGCGCACCTCGACCGACATCAACGACAGCTGGAGCAGCGTCCTCTACAACTTCGGACGGGCCGCGTCGACCCCGACCGCCGCCAAGCCCGGCCAGTGGAACGACCCGGACATGCTGGAGGTCGGCAACGGCGGTATGACGGACGCCGAGTACCGCAGTCACTTCAGCCTCTGGGCCCAGCTCGCGGCGCCCCTCATCATGGGCAACGACGTGTCGGCGGCCACCACCGCGACCCTCGCCATCCTCGGCAGATCCGACGTGATCGCGGTTGACCAGGACTCCGCGGGCAAGCAGGGCACGGTCGTCTCCGACTCCGGTGGACTGCTGGTCATGAGCAGGGTCCTGGCCAACGGCGACCGCTCGGTCACCCTCACCAACAAGAACGCCTCCGCGGCGACCATCAGCACCAGCGCCAACGCCGTCGGCATCGGCGGCGCCGCGACCTACACCCTCAAGGACCTGTGGGCCGGCACCAGCACCACCAACACCACCGGCGTGATCAGTGCGCAGGTCCCGTCGCACGGCACCGTGATGTACCGCGTCACCGGCACCGGCACCGCCACCTCGCCGATCGTCTCCGGCGGTGTCTACGAGATCGCCACCGGCACCACCCAGGCCATCGATGTCCCCAACTCCTCCACCAGCAACGGCACCCAGCTGATCACCTGGGCCTGGCACGCCGCCGCCAACCAGAAGTGGACCCTCACCGCCAACGGCGACGGCTCCTACCAGCTGAAGAACGCCAACTCCGGCCTGTGCGCCGACGTCAACGGCGGCTCCACCGCCGCGGGCACCGCCATCATCCAGTACACCTGCCACACGGGCGACAACCAGAAGTGGACCCCCGTGGCATCCGGCACCGGCTACCAGCTCGTCGGCAAGGCCAGCAACCTCGCCCTCACCAGCGCCTCCACCGCCAACGGCGCCGCCGTCACCCAGGAGAACGCCACCGGCACGGCGAACCAGACCTGGACCTTCACCAAGGTCGGCTGACCACCCCCATGACGGCGGGACGGCTCGGCTGCGCCGACCGTCCCGCCGTCCCTTTCACCAGGCATCGATCGGACCGCACATGAACAGATACCGCTCCTTGGCCAGGCGGCGGCTCACGGCCTCCGTCTCCGCCTTCGCCATGGCCGCAGCCGCACTCGTGGCCACCACAGCTCTCCAAGTGGCCGCCGCGCCGCCCGCGGCCGCACTCGACAACCATCTGGGGCGCACCCCGCAGATGGGGTGGAACAGCTGGAACGCCTACCGCTGCGGCATCGACGAAAGCAAGATCAAGGCTGCTGCCGACGCCATCGTCTCCAAGGGGCTCAAGGCGGCCGGGTACCAGTACGTCAACATCGACGACTGCTGGCAGGCCACAGCACGCGACGCGGACGGCAACCTGCAGGCCGACTCCGTCCGCTTCCCCTCCGGCATCAAGGCTCTCGCCGACTACGTGCACGGCAAGGGCCTCAAGCTCGGCCTGTATGCGACGCCGGGCACCCGGACCTGCGCCAACATCTGGGACGGCTACGCCGGCAAGCTGGGCAGCATGGGCCATGAGACCCAGGACGCGAAGGCATTCGCCTCCTGGGGTGTGGACTACCTCAAGTACGACTGGTGCAGTGCCGACCAGGACAAGCTCGACCCCCAACAGGCCTTCACCAAGATGCGTGACGCCCTCACCGCCACCGGCCGGTCGATCTTCTACAGCATCCACCGGGAGGCGGAGCTGCCCGTCGACGCGTGGCGCCCGACAGTCGCCAATTCCTGGCGCACCACCACCGACATCAGCGACAACTGGTCGAGCATGATCGGCAAGGCGAAGGCCAACCAGCCACTCGCGTCCTTCGCCCGGCCCGGTGCGTGGAACGACCCGGACATGCTGGAGGTCGGCAACGGCGGCATGACCACCGCCGAGTACCGCACGCACCTGAGCCTGTGGTCCGAGATGGCGGCGCCGCTGCTCATCGGCACCAACCTCAGCTCGGCGACCGGTACCACCACCGACCTACTCAGCAACACCGATGTCATCGCCGTCGACCAGGACTCGCTGGGCCGGCAGGGCACGGTCGTATCCCGCGACAACGGCTTGGTCGTCATGTCCAAGCCGCTCGCCGACGGTTCCCGGGCCGTGACCCTCACCAACGAGACCGGCGCCGCGGCGACGATCTCCACCACGGCCGACGCGATCGGCATCGGCGGCGCCTCCAGCTACCAGCTGAAGGACCTGTGGTCCAAGGTGACCTCCTCGTCGACGGGCGGCACGATCAGCGTCTCGGTGCCCTCCCACGACACCGTGATGTACCGGGCGACCCCCGGTAGCAAGGTGGCCCCGTCCTCGGGCTCGCACGCCGTGTCCGACCTGGCCTGGACGTCCGCGGTCAGCGGATGGGGGCCGGTGGAACGCAACCTCAGCAACGGTGAGCAGGCAGCCGGCGACGGCCGCACCCTGTCCGTCAACGGCACCACCTACGTCAAGGGGCTCGGCGTCCACGCGGCCTCGGACGTCACCTACTTCCTCGGCGGGTCCTGTCATTCGCTGTCCGCCACCGTCGGAGTGGACGACGAGATCACGTCGGGTGGCTCCGTGGTCTTCCAGGTGTTGCTCGACGGTGTCAAGGTCGCCGACAGCGGCACGCTCACCAGCGCCAGCAGCGCCTACGCGCTGACGGCCGACCTCACGGGGGGCCAGGAGGTCACGCTGCGCGTCACCGACGCGGGCAACGGCAACGGCAGCGACCACGCCGACTGGGCGCAACCCACCCTTACGTGTGGCTGACCGCCCTTCGGGAGCTCGGGTACCACTCCGGCGGACCGCGTGCCGCCCTGACTGCCGGGGCCCGCTGACAGGCCTTACGCCGTCCGCTCCGGTGCCACCCCGTGATTCGGGGCGGCACCGGAGCCCACGTTCGGTGGCGGAGCTACCGCCGGGGTGCGGCTTCGCAGCTTGGACCCTCCATCGCCGATCGTTGGACTTCTCGTGAACCCGTTGGTGTTCGTTGACATCTGAGGGCTCCTTGGCGGGAGACCGCACCGCCATTTTCCTGGCTCAGGAGCGCCGATGACCAGTTCCGGTCCCGGTCGACGCAGAACCCACGCGCTCGCTGAGGCCCTCGCCCTGGGCGGTGCCCCGGTCGGCCTGCCGGCCCCCACCACGGCGGCCACCGGCCGCTACCTGCGCCTGCGGGCACTGGAGGAGGTCAACGGCCAGCAGTTCACCTCGGTCGCCGAGCTCAACGTCGGTTGATCCGACCCCTGCCCGAAGTCTGCGCCGCCCGCCGTCATCGGCGGGCGGCGCAGGTGCGCGTGGCGGCGGGCGGGGGCGGTGCTCGGGCCTCCGGGCGGGAGGCGGAACACCTTACCCGGAGGCGACTCCGGTGGCGGCGACTGAGCACTCTCTACGCTAGGCAGCCTAGCTGCTATGTTGTTTTCATGGACGACACATTGCGCAGCCGGCAGTGGTTCGGCGGAGATCTCAAGAACGGGTTCATCGCCCGGCACCACCTGCGCGCGGCAGGGTTCGGATCCTGGGCCTTCGACGGACGGCCGGTGGTGGGCATCTGTTCCAGCGCCTCCGACCTGACGCCCTGCAACTCCCACCTCGGCGGACTCGCGGAAGCGGTCAAGCGGGGCGTGCTGAGGGCGGGGGGGCTGCCTCTGGTGTTCCCCGTGTTCTCCCCGGGAGAGCCCTTCATACGGCCGTCCTCGATGATGTACCGCAACCTCATGGCCATGGACGTGGAGGAGGCGCTCCGGGCGAACCCGCTCGACGCCTGCGTCCTGCTCACCGGCTGCGACAAGACCACTCCGGCCGCGCTGATGGGCGCCGCCAGCGCCGACGTGCCGTCGATCGTGCTGACCGGCGGGCCGATGCTCAACGGGCGCTACCGCGGCCGGAGCGTGGGTTCCGGTACCGACATCTGGCGGATGACCGAGGAACTGCGGGCCGGGCGGATCGAGGAGTCGGAGTTCACCGAGTTCGAGTCCTGCCTGAACCGCTCGGCCGGACACTGCATGACCATGGGCACCGCATCGACGATGGCCTGCCTCACCGAGGCGCTCGGCATGCAGCTGCCGGGTGCCGCGGCCCTGCCCGCCGTCGACTCCCGCCGGACCGTGCTGGCCGAGGAGACCGGAGCCCGCGCCGTGGAGCTGGCCCGCGAGGGGCTGCGACCGTCCCAGATCATGACGCGGGCCGCCTTCGAGAACGCCGTCGTCGTGAACGCGGCCATCGGCGGTTCGACCAACGCCGTCCTGCACCTGCTCGCGATCGCGGGCCGGGTCGGCGTCCCGTTCGACCTGGAGGACTTCGACCGGCTCGGGCGCCCGATACCGCTCCTGGTCGACCTGATGCCGAGCGGCCGCTTCCTCATGGAGGAGTTCGCCTACGCGGGCGGCGTGCCCGGCCTGGTGAAGCGCCTCGGCGGACTGCTGAACCCCGACCCGGTCACCGTCACCGGCCGGTCCCTGGTGACGGAGTGCGCCGACGCCCGGGTGGACGACGAGGAGGTGATCCGCCGGATCGAAGCCCCCGTTCAAGGACCGGGACAGGGCATCGCCGTCCTGCGCGGCAGCCTCGCCCCCGGGGGTGCGGTGATCAAACAGTCGGCGGCGACGCCGGGGCTGCTCGTCCACGAGGGCCCGGCGCTCGTGTTCGACTCGCTCGAGGAATACGCGGAGGTCGCCGACGACCCCGCTCTCGACGTCACCGCCGACACGGTGCTCGTCGTCCGTGGCCTCGGCCCGCGCGGCTATCCGGGCATGCCCGAGGCGGGCAACCTGCCGCTGCCCCGCAGGCTCCTGGAGAGCGGGGTGACCGACATGGTGCGGATCAGTGACGCCCGCATGAGCGGTACCGCCTACGGCACCTGCGTGCTCCACGTCGCCCCGGAGTCCGCGGTCGGCGGCCCGCTCGGCCTGGTGCGCACCGGCGACCGGATCCGGCTCGACGTCCCCGGGCGCCGCCTGGACCTGCTGGTGCCTTCCGAGGAGCTGGAGGAACGACACCGGTCGGCGTGGAAGCCGCCGGTGCCCGCGGCCGAGCGCGGCTGGACCAGACTGCACATCGACCACGTCCTGCAGGCCGACCAGGGCGTCGACCTCGACTTCCTCACCGGTTCCAGCGGCAGCGCCGTCCCGAAGAAGGCCTTCTGACATGATCACCGGCGTCGTCCCCGTCCTCGAAGTGCCCTTCCAACCCGACGGATCGCTCGACCTGCCCGGCTTCGACCGGGTCGTGCAGGCGGTCCTCGGTACTGGCGTGAGCAGCGTGATGTTCCCCGGATACGCCTCGGAGTTCCACAAGCTCACCGGCCCGGAACGCGAGCAGCTCACAGCCCGCCTGCTCACCGCCACCGCCGGCCGGCGCGGCTTCACCACGGTCGTCTCCGTTCCGGACCACGCCACGGTCGTCGCGGTGGCCGCGGCCCGGCGCGCCGTCGAGCTCGGCGCCGGCGCGCTGAACCTGCTGCCCCCCTACCTGCTCGGGCCCTCCCCGGACGCCGTGCGGGCGCACCTCGCCGCCGTCCTCGACGCCGTCGCCCCCGTCCCGGTGATCCTGCAGTACGCCCCCGCCCAGACCGGTACCAGCCTGGACGCCGCGGCCATCGGGCACCTGGCGGACGACCACCCCAATCTCCGCTGCGTCAAGGTGGAGTCGACCCCACCGGGCAGGCTGATCAGCGCCCTCGGCCTGCCCGCCCTCGTCGGCTACGCCGGACTCCACCTGCCCGACGCGCTGCGGCGCGGCGCCGTGGGAGTCCAACCCGGCTGCTCGTTCACCGAGGTCTACCAGGAGATCTGGCGCCGCTGGCACGCCCGGGACGAGTCCGGAGCACTGGCCCTGCACACCGCGCTGCTGCCGTACCTCACGTACTGGATGCAGCACGTCGAACTGATCGTCGCGGCGGAGAAGGCCGTGTCCGTACGGCGCGGCTGGTTCCGGAGCGCCCACTGCCGAGCGCCCGGCTGGATCCTGGACAGCCACGAACTGGCCCTGGTCGACCGATTCATGGACGAGTTCGAGGAGTACCTCCCATGCCTGAAGTGATCACCTTCGGCGAGGCGATGGCCGTCCTGCACGGGCCACCCGCGGTACCCCTGGCGGAGGTCACCCGGTTCACCCGCACCGTGGCCGGCGCCGAGGCCAACGTGGCGGTCGGGCTCGCCCGGCTCGGTCACGCCGCTGCCTGGTTCGGCCGGGTCGGCGACGACGCCTTCGGTCAGGTGGTGCTGCGCACCCTGCGCGGCGAGGGAGTCGACGTCTCCCGCGCGAAGGTCGACGCCGACGCACCCACCGGCCTGCTCGTACGCGACTGCCACGACAGCCGCCGGATCTCCGTCGCCTACTACCGGTCCGGCTCGGCCGGGAGCCGGCTGAGCCCCGACGACGTGGACGCGCAGTGGCTGGGGGGAGCCAAGCTGCTCCACGTCACCGGCATCACCCCGGCATTGTCGTCCTCGGCCCTGGCGGCCACCGAGCACGTCCTCGCCGCGGCCCGGGCGGCACGGGTGCCCGTCAGCTTCGATCCCAACATCCGGCTCCGGCTCGCACCGCCCGAACGGTGGCGCGAACTCCTGCTTCCACTGGCGCGGGCGGCCGAACTGGTACTGACCGGACAGGACGAGGCGGAACTGCTCAGCGGCCGCCGCGGGCGGGCGGCGCTCCTCTGGTTCCTGGAGCAGGGCGCCGGGCTGGTGGTCGCCAAGCGCGGCGTGCAGGGGGCCGTCGCCACGGACGGCACGCAATGGTGGGAGACACCGCCGTGGCCGGTGACCGCGGTGGATCCGGTCGGGGCCGGCGACGCCTTCGACGCCGGATTCCTCTCACACCGGCTCCGCGGCCACAGCGTCCCGGACTCGCTGGCCCTGGCGGCCCGGGTCGCCGCCCTGGTCGTCGCCGCGCCGGGTGACCTGGCCGGACTGCCCTTCGCCGCGGACCTGGTGGGATCCGGTGACACCGACCGCTGAGACCACGACCACCACCGACGGACCCGGCGCACCCAGCCCGAGAAGGGAACCCATCGTGTACCGCTGGCAGATCATGCAGGCCGTCGCCCGCCGAGGCGTGGTCGGCATCGTGCGCGCACCGGACGCGCGCACCGCCGAAGAGAGCGTGCTGCGCCTCGTCGACCGCGGTGCTGACGTCGTGGAGGTGTCGCTGACCACCCCCGGCGCCCTGGAGGCGATTTCGCGGGCCGCGGCGGCACGGCCGGATGCCGTGATCGGGGCCGGCACGGTGTTGGACCCGGAGAGTGCCCGCCTCGCCGCGCTCGCGGGGGCCCGCTTCCTGGTCTCCCCGTCGCTCAGCCCCAGCGTGCTGGCCTGTGGTCACCGCTACGGCCTCGCCGTCATCCCCGGGGTCGGGAGTGCCACGGAGATCGTCAACGCACTGGAGGCGGGCGCGGACGCGGTGAAGCTGTTCCCGGCCCGCTCCTCCTCCCCGGCAGCCCTTCGGGATCTGCTCCAGGCGCTTCCCCAGGCGCCCGTGGTGCCCACCGGCGGGGTGGACGCCGTCAACGCCGCCACCTGGATCGCCGCGGGCGCGGTGGCCGTGGGCGTGGGCACCGCGTTGACGGCCGGGGACGCGGACGCCGTGCGCGGTCTTCTCGACGCCGTCGCGGCCGCCCGTGCGGGCGGGTCGGAGTGAGCGCGTGACGCCCGTTGGTTCAGGGCGTCATCGTGAAGTCCTGCTCGGTCTCCGCCAGGTGCCGGTCCATGGCGGTCGCGGCCGCGGCCGGGTCGCCCGAGCGGACGGCCTCCAGGATCGAGCGGTGGGCCGCCAGGGTGGACTCGTGGCTGTCACCGCGGAGGGAGTGGCCGGTGTAGCTGGCCAGCCGGTGCTCCCGGAGCACCTCGGCCAGGGAGTCCAGGACCAGGCTGAGCAGGCCGTTTCCCGCCATGGCGGCGATCTCGGCGTGGAAGGTGATGTCAAGGTCGACGAAGCGCTCGCGGTCGTCGGCGGCCTCGCCCATGTCGGCGAGCAGGCCGTTCGCCGCGGCCGGGTCGGCTGCGCCCTCGTGCACGCGCCGGGCCGCCCGCCGCACCAGGGCTCCCTCGATGGCGCGACGGGCGTCCAGGACGTCCGAGAAGCGCAGCGACTCCTGGCGCAGTCGGAAACTGAGGATCTGTTCGAAGACCTTCGCGGTCGGCACGTGAACGCGGGCCGGCTTCCCCTGGCTGGACACCAGGATCTCCCGGGCGGCGAGCGTGCGGATCGCCTCACGCACGGCCAGCCGGTTGACCCCGAAGCGGGCCGCCAGCTCTCCCTCGGTCGGGATCTCGTCGCCGGGGGCGAGTCCGGACTCCTCGATCAGAGCGATGATCTCCTGCGAGATCTGCTCGGCGAGTGTCGTGCGGCGCACAACCACGGCTACTCCTCTTCACAAAGCTGCTTTGCTGTCAAGCTTAGCGAACCGGCGGCGCCGCTGATCCCGCCTGTGCGGTAGAAGGCGCCCGAGACCACAGGAACAGGAGCAGATCATGAGTCAGCTGGAGGGCCGGGTCGCGATCGTGACCGGTGGCGCCAACGGCATCGGCCGGTCCATCGCCGCTCTCGCGGCGGGGCAGGGCGCGGCCGTGGCGATCCTCGACCTCGACCGGGAGGCGGGCATGCGGGAGCAGAGCGTACTGGTCGACGCCGGCTTCACCGCCCTGTTCCGGCAGACCGACGTCACGGATGCCCGCTGCGTGCAGGAGGCAGTCGCACTCGTCACCGAGGAACTCGGACCGGTCGACATCCTGGTGAACAACGCGGGTCGCAACGTGTACGCCGAACCCGTCGCGATGACCGAGGCGGAGTGGGACAACGTGTTCGACGTCGACCTCAAGGCGGCGTTCCTCTTCGCCAAGTACACCCTCCCGAGCATGATCGACCTGGGACGGGGGGCGATCGTCAACATCGCCTCCCTGCACGCCCGGCTGACCTGCGCGGGCATGTACCCGTACGCCGCCGCCAAGTCGGGGCTGGTCGGTCTGACCCGCTCGCTGGCACTGGAGGTGGCTCCCCACGGAATCCGCGTCAACGCCGTCAGCCCGGGCTACATCCGCACCGCGCTGGTGGACGAGTACTTCGCGCAGAACCCGGACCGGGAGGCCGAGCAGAAGGCCCTCGGCGTCCAACCCCTGGAACGCATCGGCACTCCGGAGGAGGTGGCGGCGGTGGTGTGCTTCCTCGCCTCGGATGCAGCCTCCTACGTCACCGGTGCCGACTGGGCCGTCGACGGCGGCCTCGGCGCCCGCTTCGCGTGAAGCCGGCGCGCCCTTTCCGGGTCGGGTGTCGCCGTCGCCCGTTCACGCGGCGGCGGGGGGCCGACCGGGGCCGAGCGCCAGGCGAAGCCGCTGCACGTCGAAGGCCCCGGCGTCCGCGGAGCCTAAGTGGATCTTCGAATTCCTTGATCGACAGGATCCGCTGTCAGGTGAGTCAACAGCGCGAAATCGCCACATACATCTGATGTCTTTATGGCGGCATGGCCCGGCGAGACCGGGTTTGGGTGTGAAGGCTGCCGTGGGAGAAGCCGTGGGAGCCTCCCCGCTTGGACGGAATTCGGTGGTGAATTGGACAATCGTGGCTGTTCCTGCGTGTCAGGGCAGGTGGGTGAAGTTTCTTCGGCACCCATTCTTGACGCGGTGACAGCGAGGGGCCGATGATGCGGAAACATCAGGTGTAAGTAGCCGGAAGGGCCGACTGGCGCGCTGGGGTGTCCCTTCTCACCCGCCCGCACGGCGACTGGAGTTCCTCGTCCTCGTGTGGGCCGGGCGCGCCGGAGCTGCCCCGGGCCATGGATACGCCGACCAGGCTCCACCGCCGGAGTCGCGCCCGGGGAACGTGTGTCGCGCGCATCGCCACCCCCTCCACCGGGGCGGTGGCGCCGGGATCCCGCCAGACGGCAAGAAGCCGAATCGCCTTCTCACGTAAGGAATCGTCATGCCAGAACAGGGCTCGATCAAGCGGAGACTGCTGCGCCGCATTGGGTCGGTCGGGATACTCCTCACCGCGGGGCTCGCTCTGCCTTCGGTCCCCTCCGCCAACGCGGCGTCGACGGCCGTCACGCTCTACGCCTCGCCGTCGGGTACGGGGTCGGTCTGCTCGGCCACGGCGCCGTGCTCCCTGTCGGGCGCGCAGAGCGTGGTCCGGACGAGGACCGCCGCGGACAGCACCGCGGACGTCACCGTGCTGTTGGCCGACGGCACGTACCGGCCGTCGAGCACCTGGAGCTTCACGTCTGCGGACTCCGGCAGCGCGGGACATCCCGTGGTGTGGCAGGCGGCGTCCGGGGCGCATCCGGTGATCTCCGGAGCCTCCGCGGTCACCGGTTGGACCCAGGTCGGAACAACCGGGGTGTACTCCGCCCCGGTCGCGTCCGGAAGCAACAGCAGGCAGCTCTACATCGACGGCAAGGAGGTGCCGATCGCGCAGGCCACCCCCTCGAAGCTGACTTTCACGGGCTCCTGGACCGGATCGTCGACGGGCTACACGATCTCCGGTGACGCCAAGGCGACGGCGTGGTTCGGAGCACTCACCGCGAGCCAGGTGTCAGGCGTCGAGTTCGTCTACCCCGACGCCAACGGGGCATGGACCGAGTCACGGTGCCGGGTGGCGAGCTACTCGGCGACAGCCGGAACCTTGACGATGGCCCAGCCGTGCTGGACCAACACGACGAACAGGGCGTCCTACTCCCAGGGCACCGGCCCCCTGCCCTCCATGTCGACCAGTCAAATGCCCTCGCGCATCGAGAACGCGCAGACTCTGATCGATGCGGGGCGGTGGTTCCTGGACTCGGCCGGCAGCACGCTGTACTACAAGCCCGTGACGGGCCAGCAGATGGCCGGCCTCGACGTGGAACTGCCGCGCCTGGAGAAGCTGGTCCAGGGTGCGGGCACCCTCGCCAGTCCCCTGCATGACATCAGCTTCAAGGGCCTGCAGTTCTCCTACGCGACCTGGAACGACCCCTCCACCACCTCCGGATTCGCCGAGGTGCAGAGCAATCTGCGGCTCAGCCTCGCCAGGAACCAGGGAATGTGTTCCTTCTCCACCCCGGCGGGCAGCTGCCCGTGGGGGGCACTGACCCAACCGCTGGCGAACATCGCGTTCACCGCCACCAAGAACCTCACCCTCTCCGGCAACCGGTTCGCCGAACTCGGCGGCGCGGGCCTGAGTGTGATGTACGGATCGGTCGACACGCTGATCCAGGGGAACGAGTTCACCGACATCGCCTCGACCGCGCTGCTCCTGGGCTGCACCTACGACCCGCTGCCCACCGACCCGACCGAGGCCACGGGAATCAAGCAGAACTGCACCCCGGATGCCGCGGCGGTCAGCGGTGACACCATCGGCACCAATGAGATCCTCACCGGTACCACCGTCTCGGACAACTTCATCCACCACATCGGCACCGACTATCCTGCGGCCTGCGGGATCACGCTTCTGTTCTCCCAGCACACCACCATCACCCGCAACAACCTCTACGACCTGCCTTACACCGGCGTCACGGCCGGCGTCATTCAAGGGCACGTCGATAACGCGTCCCACCCGCAGAACAGCAGTAACATCAACTCGTTCAACACCATCAGCAACAACATCTTCCACGATGTCATGTCAGTCCGTAGTGACGGCGGCCCGATCTACGCCGAGGGACATCAGGCGCAGTACGTGTACAAGGCCGACGGAACCACCATCGACTCGGCGGCGACCCTGGCCGGGGGCCTCCAGGCCACCGGAAACATCGCCTACAACGGCCGGAACACCAACTTCAGCTACTACGACGACGCCGGCTCGGAATGGATCAACTGGCAGGGCAACGTCGCGTTCGGTGCCGTAGCGTGGTCACAGGGCGGCTGCAGCCCGACAGGCCATTTCTGGGTAACGGACAACTACTTCTCGGGCATAACCAACAGGCAGGCCTGCTCCCTGCCCGTGGACGTCCACGAAAGCGGTACTACGGTCATCTCCGCCACGCCCAAGCCGGGTGACATCCCCAACGCCAAGTTCAGCGGCGCCGGTGTGGGTTCCGGTTCTTTCACGCCGACCCTCTCCGTCAGCCCCAGTATCTTCTACGTCTCGCCCACCACGAACGCTACGCAGGTCCTCATCGGCGGTGAAGGGTTCACCTCCGCGACACCGGTGTACATCGGTAACAAGCCGATCAGCGGGGTGATCCACCTGTCCAGCGGTTTCCTGATCGCGCCGGTTCCGACCGGCACCAAGGCCTCGCAGATCAACCTCGACCCCAGTCACATCCGGGTCAACGACACCGATACCTCGATCACCTACAGCAGCGATTTCGGGTACCTGAGCGGTCGTGGCGGGTTCGGTGACTACCAGGGCGACATCCACTACTCCATGGTCAACGGGTCGACTGCGACGTTCGCCTTCAGCGGGACCGGACTCCAGGTCTACGGGGAGCAGTACACCGATCAGGGCAACATCGGCATCAGCATCGACGGCGGGACGCAGGTGACCGTCAGCACCTTCTCCACCGACGGTGCGCGGCACGGGAACGTGGCGGTGTACACCTCCGGCACCCTCTCCGCAGGCGACCACACCGTCGTGGTGACCAAGCTCTCCGGGACGTACACCACCATCGACGGCTTCGCCTCACTCAACACCACCGGCGCCCCCACGCCACAGCGCATCGCGCAGTCGTCGATGTCGGTGAAGTACGTGGACAGCGCGGAGACGGCGGCGGAGAACGGCGCCGGCGCCAACGTCCTGGACGGCAGTCCGGCTACCGCGTGGGTGACGAAGTGGTCGGGCACCGCCGCACCGCTGCCCCACGAGATCCAGCTCGACCTCGGCAAGAACTACTCCGTCAGCGAGCTGTACTACCTGCCCAGGACCAACACCCCCAACGGTCGGATCAAGGACTACCAGGTCTACACCTCCACCGACGGCACCACCTGGGGCACCGCGGTGGCCACCGGTACCTTCCCCAACAACGCGACCGAGCAGAAGGTCACCTTCGCCGCCGTCACCGCCCGCTACATCCGACTCGTCGCCACCAGCGAGGTCAACGGCAACCCCTGGACCTCCATCGCCGAACTGAACGTCGGGGCAGTCTAGCCGGGACACCCCTACGGCCGACGTGCGGCCCAACCCCTTGCACCCCCACCCCCCAACTTAACGTGGGGCCTTTCTCGCGGCCCCCCCCGACCGCCCCCGGGCGGCCCCCCCGGCGCCCACCGTCGGCCGTACGCACGTCGATCGGCAGTTCGCAGGAGCCGGCGACTCCATCTGCCCGACCCGTGCTCACCTCCACTACCATGATCAGCCGTCACGGCCTGGCCCCGGATACGCCGAGGCCAGGGCCCCGCCACCCCACGACGCCGGCTCGGACGACCGTGTCCGTCGGGCCGCCGCGGTCGCACCGCTTCCACCGCCGGTCGGGGGGGGGCCCCCCCCCCCCCCCCCCCCCCCCCCCCCCCCACCGCAGTGTCGGGGTGGCCGCCCCCCGGGGGGGGGGGCGCGCGG
>NZ_JBHUSG010000058.1:13535-31052 GCF_042673745.1 Kitasatospora sp. NPDC057015 | reverse complement strand
GGTCAGGACCCCCGGCAGAGCGCAAGAGCGGCCGGAACACCGGTATGTCCGGCGTTCCAGCCGCTCTTCGTGGGCCCGGCCGGGGGTCCTGACCCGACCGCAAGGCTCAATTCCCGTGCGCTGCAAGGTCGTATGCCACGGCGGCGGTAGCGGTGAACACCGCGTGGCGCTCGGCCGCGCTCAGGCCGGCGGTGAGGGAGCGGGCCGTTGCCACCACGGTGTCGTAGGACGCGGCCAGGGTGCACACCGGCCAGTCCGAGCCGAACATGAGGCGTTCGGGCCCGAACGCCTCCAGCACGGTGTCGGCGTACGGGCGCAGATCGGCTGTGGTCCACCGCTGCCAGTCGGCCTCGGTGACCAGGCCGGACAGCTTGCAGTAGGTGCCCGGGATCGCTGCGAGGGCCCGGACCGAGGCCGCCCACGGCTCCGACCCGCCGGATCTGACGGGGGGTTTGGCGAGGTGGTCGAGGACGAGGGTGAGGCCCGGAAGGCGCTGTGCGGCGGCGGTCGCGGCGGGCAGTTGGTGGGGGAGGACGAGCAGGTCGTAGGAGAGGCCGGCCTGCGCGACCGCGGTCAGGCCGCGCAGGACGTCCGGGCGCAGCAGCCAGTCCGGGTCGGGTTCGGACTGGACCTGATGGCGGATACCCGCCAGCTTGTGGCCGCCGGGGAGTTCGCGGAGCCCGGCGAGGGTCTCGGCGACGTCGGCCGCCGTCAGGTCCGTCCAGCCGACCACGGCGGCCACCAGCGGATCGTCCGCCGCAAGGGCCAGCAGTTCGGGGGTCTCCGCGGCCTCGGAGACGGTCTGTACGAGCACGGTGGCGGTCACGCCGGCTGCGCGGGCCAGCGGGCGCAGTTCCGCCAGTGCGAAGGACCGGCGGATCGGGGCCAGGGCCTCGCCGGTGATCCAGTCCTGGTCGCGCACCGCGAGGTCCCAGACGTGGTGGTGCGCGTCGATGATCCCGGGGACGGTCACAGCTCCCACACCACCGGGAGGCCGGCCGCCGCGCCGTCCGCGGAGTAGTCGTGGGTGACTTCGAGGAGTTCGGCCATCCGGGCCTGCCAGGCGATGTTGACCGGCAGCTTCTCCAACCGCCCGATCAGGGTGGAGTACTCCTCGCATTCGAGGAGGTGGAAGAGGTCGGTGCCACTGCGGAAGATGGTCCAGGCGGTGGCCCCGGCCGCACGGATGGCGTCAGTCAGCTCAGGGGGCACGTCGCGGTGCGCCTGCTCGTACGTGGCGACCCGATCGGGGCGGACGCGGGTGTGAAGGGCGATTCTCATGGCAACTCCCGGGTGAGGTCGTCGACGATGACGACGTCGAGGGTTCGGGGTCCGTGGACGCCTTCGACACGGTCGAGTTCGATGTCGCTGGTGGCGGAGGGGCCCGAGACGAAGGTGAGCGGACGGGTCGGGTCGAGCGCGGCGAGGCCGTCGGGGACGTCGGCGGCGATCTGCGAGGCGCGGACGACGCAGAGGTGGTGGTCCGGGACGAGGGTGAGGGCGCGGCGCCCTTGGCCGGGGCCGCCGTCCAGGACGATGGTTCCGGTGACGGCGATCGCTACGGCGACGGTGGTGAGGGCGGCGTCGAGGGTGTCGAGCTCTGCGACGGTGAGTGGGGGCCGGTCGGAGCGCCAGGTCCGGTCGGGCAGCCAGGAGGGCGGAAAGCCGTCGGGTACGGCGACGTCGGTGGCGCCGCGTGCGGCGAGGGCCGCGCGGATCGTCTCGGGGAGGGCGTCCGGTGCACAACGGAGCACGGTGGCGCGGTAGTCCCCGACCCGTTCGGCGAAGAGGGCGGTCAGGTCGCCGGTGGCGTGGCTGCGACGGTAGCCGCGTGGCACGGGCGTGGCGTCGGGTTCCTCCTCGACGGGGACGTCGGCGAGCGCGGCGCGGATCCGGGCCAGGACGGTGTCTCGGGTGTTCACGGTTGCTCCCGGTTCTCGCGCCACCAGGTGCGGAAGGTCTCGGCGGGTGGTTGGGGGGTGTCGCGGGCGTCGGTCCAGCGGCGCAGGGGTCCGGGGAGGCGGCCGATCCGGCCGTTGCGGGCGAGGGCGCGCCCGCCGAGCGCGACGGCCTTCTGGGTGGCGCGAAGTCGGGCGGGGGAGAGCAGGACGGTCGCCGCGGCCTTCATGGCGAGGGCTTCGGGGGTGGGGAGGACCCGGCTGCGGGCCTTGGCCTCGACGACCTCGGCGCGCAGGTGGGTGAGGACTTCGGGGATGTTGATCTTGACGGGGCAGGCGTCGTAGCAGGCGCCGCAGAGGGTGGAGGCGAACGGCAGGGAGGCCGCCGCACCGTTGGTGTCGCTGCCGACGCCCACGAGCTGGGGGGTGAGCACGGCGCCGATCGGGCCGGGGTAGACGGAGCCGTAGGCGTGGCCCCCGGTGCGCTGGTAGACCGGGCACACGTTGAGGCAGGCGGAGCAGCGGATGCAGGCGAGCGCCTGGCGGCCGACGGTGTCGCGCAGGGTGGCGGTGCGGCCGTTGTCGAGCAGGACGAGGTGGAAGTCGCGGGGGCCGTCGCCGGGCGTGACCCCGGTCCACAGGGAGGTGTAGGGGTTCATCCGTTCGCCGGTGGACGAGCGCGGCAGGAGTTGGAGGAAGACCTCCAGGTCGGCGAAGGAGGGGACGACCTTCTCGATGCCCATGACGGTGATGAGGGTTTCGGGGAGGGTGAGGCACATGCGGCCGTTGCCCTCGGACTCGACGACGACGACGGTGCCGGTGTCGGCGCAGGCGAAGTTGGCTCCGGAGACGGCGACCTTGGCGGTGAGGAACTTCTCGCGGAGGTGGAGCCGGGCGGCGTCGGCGAGGGCGCCCGGGTCGTTGCTCAGGCCGTCGGGGGCCGGACGGCCCCACCGCCCCATCTCACGGGTGAAGATGTCACGGATCTCGGTGCGGTTGCGGTGGATCGCGGGGACCAGGATGTGCGAGGGCCGGTCCGCGCCGAGCTGGACGATGAGTTCGGCGAGGTCGGTCTCGTAGGCGGTGATGCCGGCGTCGGCCAGGGCTTCGTTGAGGCCGATCTCCTGGGTGGCCATCGACTTGACCTTCACCACCTCGCTCTCGCCGGTGGCACGGACGAGGTGGGTGACGATGTCGTTGGCGTCGGCGGCGTCGGCGGCCCAGTGCACGGTGCCGCCGGCGGCGGTGACGGCGGCCTCCAGGCGCTCCAGATGGTGGTCGAGGTGGCGCAGGGTGCGGGCCTTGAGTGCGGCGCCGGCGTCCCGCAGTTGTTCCCAGTCGTCGAGTTCCGCCACGGCGGCCAGGCGCTTGTCACGGATGGTCGTGGTGGCGCGTTTGAGGTTCCCGCGCAGCCGGCTGTCGTCGAGGGCGGTGCGGGCGGCCTGGGGGAAGGCGGGGGCGCCGAGCCAGACCAGGCCGTGCTTGTCCGTCATCGCGGGTCCCCTTCGGTGGCGGCGAGGATCTCGGCGAGGTGCAGGGTGCGGACCTTCGAGCCCTGGCGGGACAGGCCGCCACCGATGTGCAGAAGACAGGAGTTGTCGGCGGCGCACAGCACGTCGGGGACGGTGGTGATGACGTCGGCGGTCTTGTCGGCGAGCATCGCGGCGGAGGTGTCGGAGTTCTTCATCGCGAAGGTGCCCCCGAACCCGCAGCACTCCTCGGGGTCGCGCAGGGGGAGGAGGTCGAGACCCCGGACGGCGCTCAGTAGCCGGTAGGGGCGGTCGCCCAGCCGCAGCGCGCGCAGGGAGTGGCAGGTGGGGTGGTAGGCGACCCGGTGCGGGAAGACGGCGCCGACGTCGGTGACGTCCAGGACGTCGGTCAGGAACTCGGTGAACTCGTACACCCGGGGGACCAGTTCGGCCACCTGCTGCTGGAGGGCGGGAGGCGCGTACCGGGCGGCGAGAGCGGGGTGGTTGTCGCGGACCATGCCGGCGCAGGAGGCAGAGGGGGTCACCACGGCGTCGTACTCGGCGAAGGTGTCGGCGAAGCGGCGCACCAGCGGCATCGCGTCGGTGCGGTAGCCGGTGTTGAAGTGCATCTGGCCGCAGCAGGTCTGCTCCTGCGGGAAGTCGACGGTGTGGCCGAGTCGCTCCAGCACGCGCACCACGGCGCGGCCGGTGGCGGGGTGGAGGGTGTCGTTGAAGCAGGTGACGAACAGTGCGATCCGCATCAGTGGTCATCCTCCGGTGTGGGGATCCCGGCCCCGAGCAGTCCGGCGGACCGCAGGTCGGCCCAGAGCGCCGCCGGGATCGGCCTCGCGTACTGCTGCGCGGCGTCGGTGATCTCCTCGGCGTTGCGGGCGCCGACCAGGACGCCCGCCACCGCCGGGTGCGCGAGGGCGAATCGTACGGCCGCGGCGCGCAGCGGTACGCCGTGCCAGGTGCAGACCTCCTCCATCCGCAGCGCGCGGGCGACCAGGTGCTCCGGGGCGCTGGTGTAGTCGAAGGTGGCCCCGGGGCGAGGGGCTGCGAGCAGACCGGAGTTGAAGACCCCGCCCACCACCACCGAGACGCCGTGCTCGGCCGCCGCGGGCAGCAGGTCCTGCAGCGCGGACTGGTCGAGCAGGGTGTAGCGCCCGGCGAGCAGGACGGCGTCGATGTCGGTGTCGCGCACGAAGCGGGCCGGTAGGGCGCTCTGGTTCATGCCGATGCCGATCGCACCGACGACGCCTTCGGCGCGCAGCCGCTCCAGTGCGGGATAGGCCTCCTCCAGGGCCTGGCGGGCGTGGTCGTCGGGGTCGTGCAGGTACACGGTGTCGATGCGGTCGAGCCCGAGCCTGGCCAGGCTCTCCTCCAGGCTGCGGCGTACGCCGTCGGCGCTGAAGTCCCAGTGGCGGGTGTGCGTGGCCGCGACCGCGAAGCCGTTGTCGAGGTCGTCGCCCGTGGGGCCGCAGGGCACCGGTTCGAGCAGGCGGCCGACCTTCGTGGAGAGGTGGTACGCGTCCCGGGGCCGCTCGCGCAGGTAGCGGCCGATCCGGCGCTCGGACAGGCCGAGGCCGTAGTGCGGGGCGGTGTCGAAGGAGCGGATGCCGGCGGCCCAGGCGGCGTCCAGGGCGGCCGTCGCGACGGTCTCCGGCACCGGGGTGAAGAGGTTGCCGAGTGCGGCGCCGCCGAAGGCGAGCCGCGTGCTGCGGTTGGTGCTGCGGCCGAGTCGGACCTGTCGCACGCCTGCGCCCCTCACTGCGCGGCCGGGCGCAGGCGCAGGCCGGCCATGCCGCCGTCGACCGCCAGGGCGGTGCCGGTGACCGAGGCCGCGTCCGGGCTCGCGAGGTAGGCGATGGCGGCGGCGACCTCCTGAGGGGTGACCAGCCGTCCGGTGGGCTGGCGGGCGTTCAGCGCGGCGCGCTCGGCCTGCGGGTCGTCGGCGGCGTCGAGCAGTCGGCCCACCCACGGGGTGTCGACGGTGCCGGGCACCACGCAGTTGAACCGGATGCCCTCGCGGACGTGGTCGGCGGCCATGGCCAGGGTCAGCGAGAGGACGGCGCCCTTGCTGGCGGAGTAGAGCGCGCGCTGGGGCAGGCCGGCGGTCGCGGCGATGGAGCAGACCTGGACGACCGAGGCGTGCGCGGAGGCGCGCAGGTGGGGCAGGGCGGCGCGGGTGACGCGGGCCAGGCCCACCACGTTGACGTCCAGTACGTGCTGCCACTGCTGGTCGGGGTTGTCCTCCACGGTGCCCACGGCGCCGATCCCGGCATTGTTCACGAGGATGTCGAGGCCGCCGAACCGGTCGGTGGCATCGGCCACCGCGGCACGCACCGAGGCGTCGTCCACGAGGTCGGCGATGTAGCCGGTCAGCGGCGCGGGAAGCGCACCGGGCGCGAGGTCCAGCACCGCGACCCGGGCGCCGCGCTCGGCGAGCAGCAGGGCGGTGGCCAGGCCGATGCCGGAGGCGCCGCCGGTGACGAGGGCGCGCAGGCCGTCCAGTTCGTTGTTCATGCGATGGCCTCCGGGAGGGCGTGGGCGAGGAGGTCGGCGCTCCAGAAGGAGCCGTCGGGGTAGCGGTAGGTGTCGATGGACGCCGGGTACATCGTCGCCGAGAAGCCGGGCTCGGTGGGGGCGGTGTAGTGGCCGTCCCTGATCGTGACGGGGTTCACGAAGTGCTGGTGGAGGTGGTCGACGTACTCGATGACCCGGTCCTCGGTGGTGCCGGAGAGCGCGACGTAGTCGAACATCGAGAGGTGCTGGACGAGCTCGCACAGGCCGACGCCGCCGGCGTGCGGGCAGACCGGAACGCCGAAGTGCCTGGCGAGCAGCAGGATGGCGAGGTTCTCGTTGACGCCGCCGACCCGGGCGGAGTCCAGCTGGAGGATGTCGATCGCGCCGGCCTGGAGCAGCTGCTTGAAGACGATGCGGTTCTGGACGTGTTCGCCGGTGGCGACCTTGACCGGGGCGACGGCGGCCCGGATCGTGGCGTGGCCGAGGATGTCGTCGGGGCTGGTGGGCTCCTCGATCCAGTACGGGTCGAACTCGGCCAGCGCCTTCGTCCACTCGATCGCCTCGCCGACGTTCCACCGCTGGTTGGCGTCGACGGCCATCCGGATGTCCGGTCCGACGGCGGCGCGGGCGGCCCGGCAGCGGCGGATGTCGTCGTCGAGGTCGGCGCCGACCTTCAGCTTGATCTGGGTGAAGCCGTCGGCGACGGCCTGGCGGGCGAGGCGGGTGAGCTTCTCGTCGCTGTAGCCGAGCCAGCCGGGGGAGGTGGTGTAGCCGGGGTAGCCGCGCCGGCGCAGCTCGGCCTCCCGTTCGGCGCGACCGGGTCGGGCGGCGCGCAGCAGTTCCAGCGCCTGTTCGGGCGTGAGGGCGTCGGCGATGTAGCGGAAGTCGACCTGGGAGACGAGCCATTCGGGCTCGGCGTCGGCGAGCAGCTGCCACAGGGGTTTGCCCTCGCGCTTGGCGGCGAGGTCCCAGACGGCGTTGACGACGGCGCCGATGGCCATGTGCATCACCCCCTTCTCGGGGCCGAGCCAGCGCAGCTGGCTGTCGCCGATCAGGTCGCGGTTGAGCGAGCCGGGGTCGGCGCACAGTGCGGCGACCGGTCGGCCGACCACGTGGTGGCGCAGCGCTTCGATCGCGGCGACCTGGACGTCGTTGCCGCGGCCGATGGTGAAGGTGAAGCCGTGGCCCTCCAGCCCGTCCCCGGCGTCGGTGCGCAGGACGAGGTACGCGGCGGAGTAGTCGGGGTCGGGATTCATCGCGTCCGAGCCGTCGAGTTCGCGCGAGGTGGGGAAGCGGATGTCGTAGGTGTCGATGGCAGTGATCCGCGGTGTCGGCCGGGGCACGGTCGGTCCTCTCTGGGGACTGGCGGGACGGGGTCGGGCCAGGGGAGCGGGGGTCAGGCCTGGGCGAAGGTCTGCTGCTGCCGGCCGAGGCCGTCGATGGTGAGCTCGACGGTGTCACCGGGACGCAGGTAGGGGGTGCCGGGCAGGCCGAGGGCGACGCCGGCGGGGGTGCCGGTGTTGATCACGTCACCGGGGTTGAGGACCAGGTACTGACTCAGGTACCAGACCAGGTACGGCACACCGAAGATCATGTTCTTGGTGCTGCCGTTCTGGTGGAGCTCTCCGTTGACGGACAGCCGCATGCCGAGGGCCTGCGGGTCGGGGACCTCGTCGGCGGTCACCAGCCAGGGACCGAGCGGGTTGAAGGTCTCGCAGGACTTGCCGAGGTCCCACTGGGAGGAGAAGTCGAGCTGGAACTCCCGCTCGGACACGTCGTTGCTGATGGCGTATCCGGCGATCACCCCGGCGGCCTCCGTCTCGTCGGCGAGGTAGCGGGCACGGCGGCCGATCACCACCGCGAGTTCCACCTCCCAGTCCGTGCGGGCGGAGTTCCGCGGGATGAGCACCTGGTCGTAGGGCCCGACCACGGTGGCCGGGTCCTTCATGAAGACCACCGGGCGGGCGGGGATCGCCGCACCGGTCTCCTCGGCGTGGTCGCGATAGTTGAGACCGATGCAGACGATCTTCCCGGGCCGGGCGATCGGAGCCCCCACCCGCAGGCCGGTCACGTCGATCTCGGGCAGCGCGCCCTCGGCCAGTGCGCGGCGGACCAGTGCGGTGCCGTCGCCGGCCAGGAACGCGCCGTCGATGTCCGAGGTCAGACCGCGGAGGGCGAAAACGCGGCCGTCGGCGGCTCGAACGGCAGGTGTCTCGTCTCCGGCGGGGCCGAAACGGAGAAACTGCACGGCGGGACCTCCATCTGTCGTCGGACGGTGCCCTACTCGGCAAGACATCCGATGAATCTGTTGTGCGCCGACGATACGAGCGGAGATCGGCAAACGCAAGGATCGACCCGACGGCCACCGGCCGGAACTTCCCTGCCCTGTCCGGGACATCGACTGGGCATCTGAGGTGTTGGCGGGAACCCTCCAGCATGACGAGGTTACGGTTGGGATTCGTCGGAGCTCTTCCCTTGTCACGTTGTCGACCTACTCGTAGAGTCCTCGCCATCGGAAGCCATCTGATGAATCCCTCCGGATCCAGGGCGGCTTCCGAGGCGTTCGGGGCTTCGCCTCCGCCGGCGCCGGGCCGGGCCCGTCCCGACACCGCCACCCGCGCCGGTTCCGCCGGACGCCGTGCCGCCGAGCGCCCCCAGTTCTCCCGCCCACAGCCCGGGCATCCGGCTTCCCCACCCTCCCCGGCGTCACCGCAACGGCGCCGGATGTACAGCCAAGGAGACCCGCACCATGAACAGACGCACCTCCCGTACCGCGGCCGCCGCAGCCGCGGCGCTCCTGCTGGCCGGACTCGGTACCGCCTGCAACCGAGGCAGCGACACCGGTACCGCCGCCACCGGCGGCAAGCCGGCCATCGGCATCGACCTGCCTCGCGCCGACTCCGACTTCTGGAACTCCTACGCCCAGTACGTGACGAAGGGCGTCGCCGCAGACGGCCTCAACGCCCTGCCGGTCAGCAACTCGCAGAACGACGTGACCAAGCTGGTCGCCAACGTCCAGGTCTTCCAGAACACCGGTGCCAAGGCCGTGGTGATGGCGCCCCAGGACACCGGCGCCGTGGCCTCCACCCTGGATGCGCTGGCCGCGAAGAAGATTCCCGTCGTCAGCGTCGACACCCGCCCCGACAAGGGGCAGGTCTTCATGGTGGTACGGGCCGACAACAAGGCGTACGGCACCAAGGCCTGCGAGTTCCTCGGCAAGGCGCTCGGAGGCAAGGGCAAGGTCGCCGAGTTCCAGGGCGCCCTGGACTCCATCAACGGCCGTGACCGCTCCGAGGCCTTCGCCACCTGTATGAAGGAGAAGTTCCCCGGCATCCAGGTGATCGAGCTGGCCACCGACTGGAAGGGCGACGTCGCCTCCGCCAAGCTCCAGTCCACCCTCGCCGCCAACTCCGACCTCGGCGGCATCTACATGCAGGCCGGAGGCGTCTTCCTGCAGCCGACCCTCGCCCTGTTGCAGCAGAAGGGCCTGCTCAAGCCGGTCGGCGAGCCCGGACACATCGCCATCATCTCCAACGACGGCATCCCGCAGGAGTTCGACGCCATCCGCAAGGGCCAGATCGACGCCACCGTCTCCCAGCCCGCCGACCTCTACGCCAAGTACGCCCTCTACTACGCGAACGCCGCCGCCGAGGGCAAGACCTTCAAGGCCGGGCCCACCGACCACGACTCCACCGTCATCGAGTTGCCCAACGGCCTGGAGGACCAGCTCCCGGCCCCCCTGGTGACCAAGGACAACGTCGACGACAAGAGCCTGTGGGGCAACAACATCGGCAAGTGACCCCGGCGGCCGGCGGGCCCGTGCTCCCGGGCCCGCCGTCGCGGACCTCCCAGCCGACCACCCAGCGGAAAGGAGAACCCCCATGGCGGATACCAGCCGCCCGGCAGTCCCGCTCGTCGAGGCCCGCGGCATCAGCAAGCGGTTCGGCGCTACGGTGGCGCTCAGCGACGCCCACCTGACGGTCACCCCCGGCGAGTCGCACGCCCTCGTGGGCCGCAACGGCGCGGGCAAGTCCACCCTCGTCTCCATCCTCACCGGACTGCAGCGCGCCGACACCGGAACCCTGCACTTCAACGGTGAGGCGGCCCCCGCCCCCGGCGACACCGCCGCCTGGCGCTCCCGGGTCGCCTGCGTCTACCAGCGCTCCACCGTCATCGGCAGCCTCACCGTCGCCGAGAACCTGTTCCTGGACCGGCAGAGTGACGGCGCGTTGCGCCCGATCAGCTGGCGGCGCCTGCGCACCCGCGCGTCGGACCTGCTCGCCGAGTACGGCGTGGACGTCGACCCCGCCGCCCGTGCCGATCAACTCACCGTCGAACAGCGGCAGTTCGTCGAGATCGCCCGAGCACTGTCGTTCGGCGCCCGGTTCATCATCCTGGACGAGCCGACCGCCAAACTCGACGCCCGCGGCATCGAGAGGCTGTTCGCCAAGCTGCGCGGCCTCCAGAGCCAGGGCGTCGCCTTCCTGTTCATCTCGCACCACCTCCAGGAGGTCTACGACCTCTGCGCCACCGTCACCGTCTACCGCGACGCCCGGCACATCACCACCACGCCGGTCGCGGGCCTCGGCCACCACACCCTGGTCGAGGCGATGACCGGGGAGCGCCAGGCCGCCGCCACCGACGCCCACCCGTCCGCCGGCCCGGCACCCGACGCCCCGTACCTGCTCGAACTCGACCACCTCACCCTGCCCGGAGCGTTCGACGACCTCAGCCTGCGGGCCCGGGCCGGCGAGGTCCTCGGCCTGGCCGGCGCCACCGCCAGCGGCAACGTGCAGGTCGGGGAGAGCATCGCCGGCCTGCACCGCCCGACGGCGGGCCGGATCACCGTCGCCGGGCAGCCGGTCCGCACCGGCAGGGTCCCCGCGGCGCTCGCCGCCGGGGTCGGTCTGGTGCCGGAGGACCGCCACGTCCAGGGCCTGGTCCCACAGCGCAGTGTCGCCGAGAACGCCACCCTCACCGTCACCGACCAGCTCGGCCCGTTCGGCACCGTCCTCCCCTCCCGGACCAGGGCCTTCGCCGAGCGCATGATCGCCGACCTGGACATCAAGACCCCCGGACCCGGCGTACCGGTGGACGCCCTGTCCGGCGGGAACCAGCAGAAGGTCGTCATCGCCCGCGCCCTGGCCACCCGCCCGCACGTCCTGGTGGCCATCCGGCCGACCAACGGCGTCGACATCAAGTCCAAGGAAGCCCTGCTCGGCACCGTCCGCCAGGTCGCCGACGACGGCAAGAGCGCCCTGATCGTCTCCGACGAACTCGACGACCTGCGGATCTGCGACCGGGTGGTGGCCATGTTCCACGGCCGGATCGTCGCGGAGTTCCCCCGCGGCTGGAGTGACGAACAGCTGGTCGCCGCCATGGAGGGCATGGCCGGCACTGACACGAAGGAAAGCCATGTCCCCCGTGACTGAACTCAACGCCCACTCCGCCACGGCCCCGCCCGCCGCCGGACCCCCCAGGCCCCGCCTCGACCTGGCCCGCTACCGGGACCTGTCCCTGCTGCCCGTGCTCCTGGTCCTCGGCGTCATCGGCTTCATCGTCTCGCCGGCCTTCCTGACCTCGGACAACCTGCTCGGCGTGGGGCAGCAGGCCACCGAACTGAGCCTGCTGGTGCTGGCCGAGGCGCTCATCCTGATCGCCGGACGGATGGATCTCTCGCTGGAGTCCACCATCGGCGTCGCCCCGGTGATCGCGGTGTGGCTGGTGCTCCCGGACCACGGTGACCGGTTCAACGGCCTCGGCCTCTTCCCCGGCTGGGCCGCCATCCCGCTCTGCCTGCTGGTCGGAGCCCTCATCGGCGCCGCCAACGGGTTCCTGATCCTCAAGCTGCGCCTCAACGGCTTCATCGTCACCCTCGGCGGACTCACCCTGCTGCGGGGCCTGCAGATCGCGATCTCCCAGGGCCAGTCCATCGTGAACCTCCCACCCTCCTTCACCTACCTGGGCGGCGCCTCCTGGCTCGGCGCCCCGGCCGCGGTCTGGATCTGCGCCCTGCTGTTCCTGGCCGGCGGCGCCGCACTCGCCTGGCTGCGGCACGGGCGCGCGCTGTACGCGATCGGGGGCAACGCGGAGGCCGCCCGGGCAGCCGGCATCCGGGTCGACCGCATCACCTGGGCCGTCCTGATCACCGGCGGCGTGCTGGCGGCCTTCGCCGGCATCCTGTTCACCGGGCACTACGGCTCGGTGTCCGCGGACCAGGGCAGCGGCTGGATCTTCCAGGTCTTCGCCGCGACCGTGATCGGCGGCGTCAGCCTCAACGGCGGCCGGGGCACGCTGTTCGGCGCCCTCACCGGCGTCCTGACACTCCAACTGGTGGTCAACGTGATGACGCTGGCGGGCGTCCCGCCGCTCTGGAACCAGTTCCTGAACGGCGCCATCATCATCCTCGCGCTGATCGTCTCCCGATTCGCCTCCGGCGAGAAGCAGGAGTAGCGGCGGCCACCTGCGGACGTTCCCTGTGCCCCGCACCGGTCGCACCGAACCGAACGCGGCTGCCGCCGCCGACGACGACGGGACGGCCTGCGGCCGAGTCGGGCCAGAGATCTGATCTCTTTCTCTCGCCGTGACTAGCTCGGGGTCGACGCCGCCGGCGCCCCGCTCCCGGACCGCCAGGCCTCGGAGTGTCGAGGCCGAAGCCCCACCTGAATCGAAGGGTGGGATGACGAGGAGTAGCATCCTATCCGCAGCTCAGGAGTCGGAGGCCGGGCCGTGCTCAAAACATCAGGTGTCTGGACAACGGGGATGAGGCCTACATGCCGGTGACCGATGAGGCGATCGACAAGATCAAGGCGATGATCGTCAGCGGCGAGCTGCGCCCGGGGGAGCGACTTCCCAAGGAGGCCGACCTCGCCGAGAGGCTCGGCCTCTCACGCAGTTCCCTACGCGAGGCGGTGAAGGCCCTCTCGCTCATCCGGGTGCTCGACGTCCGCCAGGGTGACGGCACGTACGTGACCAGTCTGGAACCGACGCTGCTCCTGGACGCGCTGGGCTTCGTGGTCGAGTTCCACCAGGACGACACGGTGCTGGACTTCCTGGAGGTGCGGCGCATCCTGGAGCCGGCCGCCACCGCGATGGCCGCCCAGCGGATGTCGGACGCCCAGATCGACGCCCTGCGCGAGGTCCTCGACCGCCTCCCCGACGAACCCGGCCTGGACGAGCTGATCGCCAACGATCTGGAGTTCCACCAGCGGATCGCCGCCGGTGCGGGGAACACCGTGCTCTGCTCGCTGATCGAGGGACTCTCCGGCCCGACCACCCGGGCGCGGATCTGGCGGGGTGTCACGGAGGAGGGTGCGGTGGGTCGCACCCGGGAGCAGCACCGGGCCATCCTCGACGCGATCGCCGGCCGCCGTCCGGACCTGGCCGCTGCCTGGGCAGCCGTCCATGTCGCCGGGGTCGAGGACTGGCTGCGCGGCACCCTGGGCTCCGCCGAGTCCGTCCTGCCGCCGATGCCGTAGCGACCCGCAGCACGCCTGTCCGCCCCGCAGCCGTCGAGCGGCGGGGCGGCGGGGCGGCGCCTGCGCCGCAAGTTCGGAGTGAGTGCCGCGCTGCCCGGTTGCCTGCACACGGTGCGCGGCGTCGGGCTGAAGCCGGTCTCGCCCCTGCAGCCGTGATCCTGACCGTGGCCGACCTGGTGGTGGCCTCGTGCACCTGCCAGGGGGACCGCTGCTCGGCGCGGCGCAGGGCCCGGAGCAGCTACTGAGTAGGCTCGGCCGCAACCGGGGTCCACCGCGATCGGTGTCCGCGGTGGGTGGGTCCTTCCGTCCGCCGGAGCGGTCCCCACGGTCGCCGGCCCCGCGCCCGACCGAGTCGTACAGCTGCGCGCGGATCCCTGCGGTCCTCTCATCGGTGCACCGGGCTGTAGCCCCGCCGAATCGGAGGGAGTCGGCCCCGCGGTACGACTCCCCGCCCTCCTTGCCCTCCTCGGCAGGCGGATTCGGGTCGGCGATCGAGGCTGGACGACCGAACGCCTCATCGGTCGACGCCCCCGGCTTCCGGCAGCATGTCCTCAGCGGCGTGGGCCCTCTTCCCGTCGGTGTCACCCGGTGTCCGCAGCATCAGACCGGACGGCGGCGGTTCCTCCCGTGACGATCGCTCCGACGACCGGCCGCCGGGGAGGGGCCACAGGGTCCGGGCCCATGACGCACAGGTGATGACGGTCGGTTGCCCCGGCCCTGTCTGTCGCCCGGTCGAACTGCTGCTCCCGCCCGCGTGGATGCCAGGGCCGTGACTTCCCAGGGTTTGCACCATACTATATGACTATTAGGGAGCTGCCCCCGCGTCATGGGGGTTTCCCGGGTGCGCTCATGGTCATCCGTTCGGCCGGTGTCTCCGGCGCGGGCGGTACCGGCCGGCGGGAAGGGTCGCGCGGTCCACCGTCGGCGCATGGCCTTCGCGCCGGCGTCACCACCACGACGACTCGGTCCGGCGGTGAGCTCGCCGCTCCTCGTACTCTCCTCGACACCTCACCTGGAGCAGGCATGAACAGAGTCAGAGAACTCACCCTCGCGGTTGGCATGGCCCTGATAGCGCCGCTGGCCGCGTTCCCCAGTCTTCTCCCGAGCGCCTCGGCGGCGGCCGACGCCTCCACGACGATCGCCTCCGCCGCACTGTCGGTCTCGGTCGACAAGGCGTTCCCGCGGATCATCTCCTACACCGACTCCGCCAGTGGGAACGTCCTGAACGGCAACGAGGACGTGCTCACGCAGATCAAGGCCAACGGCACCACCTACACGCCGACCGTGACCAGCACGGTGGCGTCCGACCACATCGACTACGTGCTGACGTTCAACGGCGACGAGGTCGACATCACCATCTCGGTCGCCGGTGCGGCCGTCGACTTCAAGGTGACGCGGATCGTCGACGCCACCAACAAGATCAACTCCTTGGCGATCCCGCAGCACAACCTGGTCTCGGTGCGAAGCTCGCAGACCGGCGCGGCGCTCACCACGACGCTGATGAACACCAACACGACCGGCACCGGTGACACCCACACGTCGATCTCCAGCACCACGGCTGCCGAGACCAATCCCCGCGGGGCGATGTACGCGATCGTCAACACCGGGCAGCTCGCCGCGTCGATCAGCACCAACTCCACCTACGACGCCCCGTCCGGTGCCACGGCCCAGGACGGCAGCAGGATCTACGAGCAGACGGTGAGCAGGACCGGATACGTGCGATCCGGTCTGTGGAGCGGCGACTGGCTGTACCGGGCCGCCGGCTCCTCGACCACCGAACCGCTGCCGGACGCGAAGATCGTGATCGCCGGGGACCGCAACACCGACGGCACGGTGGACTGGCAGGACGGCGCGATCGCGTTCCGCGACATCATGACCAGTCCCCAGGGCTGGCAGGACACCGCGGACCGGGTCGTGCAGCGCGTCCCGATGAACTTCGCCTCGCAGGCGACGCAACCGTTCCTGCGTACGCTCGACGAGACCAAGCGGGTCTACAACTCCACCGACGGCCTGGGCCAGTTCGTCCTCCTCAAGGGCTACGCCTCCGAGGGCCACGACTCCGCGCACCCGGACTACGGCCAGGTCGGCGCCCGGCAGGGCGGCGCGGCGGACCTCAACATGTTGACCGACGCCGGGGCGGCCTACAACGCGGACTTCGGCGTCCACGTCAACGCCACCGAGGCGTACCCGGTCGCCAAGTCCTTCGACCCCGCCCTCCTCACCGGGGGAACCGGCTGGGACTGGCTCGACCAGTCCTACGTCATCAATTCCCGGCTCGACGGGAACGGCGGGACCCGCCTGGCCCGGCTCCAGCAGCTGAAGGACGCCGCACCCAACCTGAAGTTCGTCTACGTCGACGTCTGGTACGGCGACGGTTGGCAGTCCGCGAAGCTGGCCCGCGAGATCAACGGTCTCGGCTTCCAGCTGGCCACCGAGTTCCCCGCCCCCTTCGAGGACGCCTCCCTGTGGTCGCACTGGTCCAACGACATCAACTACGGCGGATCCAACCTCAAGGGCGTCAACTCCCAGGTCGTTCGCTTCATCCGCAACCAGCAGCGGGACGACTGGATCTCCGGTGATCCGATGCTCGGCGGCGGTGAGCTCACCGCGTACGAGGGCTGGCAGCATTCGAGTGACTACAACGCCTTCCTGAAGACCACGTTCAGCAAGGACCTGCCGACCAAGTACCTGCAGGGTTTCACCATCAAGAAGTGGGCCGCCAAGCAGATCGACTTCGACGGCGGCGTGAGCGTCAAGCTGGACACCGGCTCGACCCGCACCATCACCAAGGACGGTCACGCCATCCTGTCGGGCGGCTCGTACCTGCTGCCGTGGAGCCAGACGGCCGAGACCAAGCTCTACCACTGGAACGCCGCCGGTGGCACCACGACCTGGTCGCTCCCGTCCTCCTGGTCCGCCAGCACCAGCGTCAAGCTCTACAAGCTGACCGAGCAGGGCCGGTCCTTCGTCTCCGACCTCGCGGTCTCCGCGGGGCAGGTCTCGATCAACGCCGCGGCCAACACGGCCTACGTCGTCTACCCCACCGCGCCGACGACATCCGCCGCCTCGAACTTCGGTGAGGGCCAGCACCTGAAGGACCCGAGCTTCATGACCGGGAACCTCAATGCCTGGACCGTCTCGGGCAACGGCACCACCACGGTCGACACCCTCGGCCGTCACACCCTGGACATCGGCTCGGGTGCGACCGACGTCTCGCAGACCCTGACCGGCCTGACCGGCGGACAGAGCTACTCGGCGAGCGTCTACGTCCAGACCGCCGGCGGCCGATCCGCGACCATATCGGTGACGCCGGCGACAGGCACGGCGGTCAGCAACTACGTCACCTCCTCTCCCCTGACGAACGGGATCGGAGCGGACAAGTGGCACGGGACGCCGAAGCAGCGCATGGAGGTGCTCTTCGACGTGCCGGTCGGACAGACCACGGCGACGCTCACCCTGAAGGCCGCCGCCGGAACCGCCGCGGTCTCCTTCGGTGACGTGCGCATCCTCCAGACGGCGCGGACCCCTCAGGGCAGCCACTACTTCTATGAGGACTTCGAGAACACGACCGGAGGATGGGGGGCGTTCGTCTACGGTGGAGCGGACGGCACGGCCAGCGACCCGCGCACGCACGTCGCGCAGTTGCACGCCCCGTACACGCAGGCCGGCTGGAGCGGCAAGACCATCGACGACGTGATCGACGGCAACAACTCGCTCAAGGCGCACGAGGAGGGAAGCGGGCTGCGCTACCGGTCGCTCCCGCAGACGATCAGGTTCCTGCCGGGCCACACGTACTCGGTCACCATGAAGTACGAGCAGGGGTTCGCGGGTGACTACGCGTTCGTCACCGGTACCGGAGCGACGACGACCACCAGCACGAACCTCGCCCAGGCCCGCACCTCGACGACCTTCACCGCAACCCTGGTCGGCGGCGCCAACGGCGACTCGTGGATCGGTATCCAGAACCTCACGGGTGCCACGAGCGACGGACACGACCTCGTCATCGACGACGTGGCGGTCGACGACCTCGGTGGTGGCGGCGCGGTGCGCCTTGCGCAGTCGTCGATGTCGGTGAAGTCCGTGGACAGTGCGGAGGTGACGGGTGAGAACGGTGCCGGCGCCAACGTGCTGGACGGGAACGCGGCC
>NZ_JBHUSG010000058.1:0-13435 GCF_042673745.1 Kitasatospora sp. NPDC057015 | reverse complement strand
GACGGGACCACCTGGGGTACTGCGGTGGCCGCCGGAACCTTCGCCAACAGCGCCACTGAACAGAACGTGCACTTCACCGCCGTGACCGCCCGCTATGTCCGTCTGGTCGCCACCAGCGAGGTCGGCGGCAATCCCTGGACGGCCGTCGCCGAACTCAACATCGCCGCAACCTAAGGGTCGGTGCTCGATCCCTCCTGCTGGGGGTGGCAGGCCAGACCTGCCACCCCCAGCACTGGGATGTAGCGTCGAGGCCTCCACGCCGCTGCTACGAAATCCCGTCCGATCAGAAGCCCCATTGACGCTCTCGGCCCTCGCGGTGCCGCGCCGTACCGCTGATTCATTGGATGTTTTTCTCAGTAGACTGGCAAACCCGGGTGCGCGAGTCGCCGTGAAGGGATGGACTACGTTGCCCTCGGCTTCCCGGGGGTGGGTCGGCCCGTGTGGTGACGGCGCCGGGGCGGGTTGCCGATCGCCCGATCGAACGGCACCTACATCGGATTCAACTACCTATGAGTAGGAGAGAAGCGGTAGTTGAGGTCCATGGCTCGGGGTATCGCCGGGTGCCTTACGGGTGCTGGTGTGAAGTTATCGGGCACATCCGGAGTCCACTGATTGACGTCAGCTGCTCGCGGGCGTAAGTTCCGGCTCAATTCAAAGATCGGATGTATCTGCCCGACGGGAGCCAGAATGAATCAGCCCCAGATCGATCGCCCGCATCGGCAGGGCCCACCCCTTTCTGAGGCCCAAGGTTCCATCAACACCGCTGCGGCGCAGGTCGAGACGGACGGCTCCCCGCGTCCGGACGCGGTGGTTCTCGCCGGTGACCCACTCGGGGGTCGCCGGCGCCCTGTTCACTCGCGCGCGGACCGCTTCCGTCAGCTGTCCCGCCGTCGGACCGTGCGTGCTTGCCACCGGCTTCGGAGTGGAGAACGGCAGTGCCGCAAGGGCGGGTGTGCCCGAGCTGAGGCCGGCTCTCGGCACCCTGGGAGTTACGGCGGGGCCGGCCCGGTCGACGACGCGCGGGTCCCACCCCGGCGGGTGCCCCGTGTCCTGGCCGCCTCCGCCGGTCCGGGACGGCTGCTCGACCGATTCCCTGGTTCGTCGTGATCACCGCGACCGGCCCGGCCCGCGGCATCCGCGTACCGCGTGCCGACCGGATCGGACGCCGCGCCAGGGCTGACGACTCCGCCGGGGAGGCCGTGCGATGCTCCGACACCAGGACCGACCGCCGTCTCATCACGGCCTACGCATGGGCGGGGCCGCCGGCAGGACTGACCGGCTTCCGCCGTCTTCGGCGCTTCGCGGCCATCGGCGTCGCCGGGCCGGGCGGGGACGACCTCCAGGCGATCGGAGTCGTGGTACTCGGCGGCACCAGCCTCGCCGCGGGACTCGGGACACTCTTCGGCACGACCGTCATGGGGCCGACCCACGCGGTGGTGCGGAACGCCGTCGCCCCGGATGTGCCCGGTCCCAGCCGGGAAGGCCGCGTCGGGTCCCGTCCTGCGGTGCCCGGGCGATGACCCGGTCGCCTGGCCGAAGGAGAGAGGCCTGATGGTGTTCGCCCGGTATCTCACCCCGGCCGCCGAGTGCGGCGGACTCGGTCTGCAGTGTCTCGGCGTGGGATGGCAGCAGGTCAGTCGCATCCAGTTCGACGGGCGTGTGATCGACTGCTACGGCCTGATGATGATCGTCCGGGGCACGGGCTGGTTCGTCTGGGGGGACCTCCCGCGCCAGCGGGTTCCCGTACAGGCCCCCGCTCTGTTCGTCGTCTTTCCGGGTGTCTACCACGCCTACCAACCCGATGCCGGGGGATGGTCCGAGCGCTGGGTGCTCTTCAACGGACCGTCTGCCCACACCCACGAGGTGCTCGGCACCCTGGACCGGGACGCGCCCGTGATGGTGCTGCAGGGACCCCTCGACGGAATGGAGCGCGTTTTCGAGAGTCTCTTCGAGGCCGCGGACTCGTCTTCGCCACATCGCGACGTGGTCACGTCGTCACTTGTGCACAGGCTTCTCGCCGAATTGCTGGCGGTCAAGGCGACGACGGACGTCGCCCGGGTCGTCCGCCACTTCGACGAGCAGGCGACCGGTCCGCTCAGCATCGGCGAGCACGCCCGACGGCTGGGCATGGATACGCCCACGCTGCGGCGTGAGATGTTCCGGGCGACCGGCACCACCCCGAAGGACTACATTCTGCGGACCCGGCTCAGCATGGCCCAGCGCCTCCTGCTGACCACCGATCGCACCGTCGCTGAGATCGCCCGCTGCGTGGGGTATTCCGACGCGGCGTATTTCACCCGACTGTTCAGCAGGCGGGTGGGGCAGGCGCCCAGTCACTTCAGGAAGGTGGGCCGTCCGCGCGGCCGTGACGGCTGACCAGGAGGTCGTCGCGGCCGAACAGGAGCCGCCTGCCGTCCACGGTCGGGCGGACGACGCGGTGGAACACGAAGAACACCGGTGACCGTGTCCGGCCGGCCTCACCATCGGCGGAGCGTGGGTGTCGGCGCCTGGTCGCGCAGCATCGCCCAGGGGCCGCCGGCGCGGGCAGGGCCCCGGTCGAGGAGCAGGGCCGGCAACGCGCCCTCAGGCGGAGGCCGGTAGTCGACTGCGAGGCGCGTCGAGGATCGATTGCGAGTGCCCTCGTGCCAGCCGGCGAAGCTGCTGTGCGCCGCTCTTAGATCCGATGAATATTCTTCCGTCAGAGCAAGTGGAGGTTACTAGGAGTAGCGGCATCAGTGCTCCGTCGCGGCCCATCGTGGCTGGGGGCCTGCCGATCGAGGCCGCCCGGTCACGCGGCATTCCACCATGTCATTCCTCAAAAGTCCTACCCTCCAAGCGGAATCGTCAGTTGGGTGCGCTTCCTTGAGTGGTACGCGGAGCCGCGGCACGCCTTCACTCCTGAGGAAACATCGGGTCATTGACACGGTCGCGCTGCGCTCGTATGGTTCCGTCAGCTCGATGAAACATCGGGTCAATGAAAGGCCGGGGAGGGGCTCATGGCGCTCACCGACGACGCCGTGCACGGAATCCGGCAAATGATCATCACGGGAGAGCTCGCACCGGGAGACCGGCTTCCGGCGGAGAAGGAGCTGGCCGCTCGACTCGGGCTGTCCCGCAACTCCCTGCGCGAAGCCGTGCGGGCTCTGACCCTGATGCGGGTCCTGCACACCCGTCGGGGCGATGGCACCTACGTCACCAGCCTCGACCCGGAACTACTGCTCGGCACCATGCACATCGTGGTGGATCTGCATCACGACAGTACGGTTCGGCATTTTCTGGAGGTTCGGCGCCTCCTGGAACCCGAGGCCACCGCGAAGGCCGCCCTGAACCTCACCGGGGACCACACCGCCGAGTTGCGTACGCTGCTCGACCAGGACGAACTGATGCTCGCCGAGCGGTTGCCCGACCGGCAGCAGCTGGCGGAGAACGGCCAGGCGTTCCACCGACTCATCGCCCGTGCGTCCGGCAACCCGGTCCTGGCCACCATCGTCGAGACCGTCTCCAGCAAGACGCTGCGCGCCCACGCGTGGTGCGGAGTGACCGAACAGTCCGACCTCCACCTCACCCTCAGCGAACACCGCGCCATCTACGAAGCCCTGGCCGCCGGAGACACCTACCGGGCCCGCATCCGCGCCGCAGCACACGTCGCCGGTATCGAGGACGCGGTGCTCTCCGCGTTCCCGGCCCGGCCGTAGTACCACCAGTCCGCAGCCCTGCCCTCCAGCCACACCCACCTGCGCGCCACCACCCGCGCATCACCGCGCGCCGTGCGGAGCCGTCGCCTGCCCGCACACCTCGCCGGAACGGAGCCCGCCATGCCACCCCCACCCCTGCTCGAAGCCCGGGCCGTCCGCAAGCGCTACGGTCGTGCGGAAGCCCTCCGTGGAGCGGACTTCACCGTCTTCCCGGGTGAGATCGTCTCGCTCATCGGCGACAACGGCGCCGGCAAGAGCACCCTTGTGAAGGCCCTGTCCGGCGCTGTCCAACCCGACGGTGGACAGGTGCTCATCGATGGCCGGCCGATCCGGCTCACGTCGCCGCAGCACGCCCAGGCGGCCGGTATCGAGACGGTCTACCAGGACCTGGCGCTGGCCGGCTCACTGGGCTCGGCGGTCAACCTGCACATGGGGCGCGAGGTGCTGCGCGGCGGACTTCTCGGCCGGATGGGCTTCCTGGACAGAGCCGCCATGCGCCGCCGCTGCATCGAGCAGCTGGCCTCCCTGGGACAGAAGCTGAACGACGTCGACGCGCCGATCTCCACACTCTCCGGCGGCCAACGGCAGTCCGTCGCCATCTGTCGGGCCGTCACCTGGGCCAAGCGCGTCGTGTTCATGGACGAACCGACCGCCGCCCTCGGTGTCGTGCAGACCCGGCGGGTGCTCGACCTGATCCGGAGGGTCCGCGATGCCGGCGTGTCGGTCGTGCTGATCAGCCACAGCATGCCGCAGGTCCTGGAGGTGTCGGACCGGATCGAGGTGCTGCGGCTCGGCACCAGGGTCGCCCGCTTCCGCACCGGCGAGGCCACCGCCGAGGACCTCGTCGCCGCGATGACCGGACTGCTCACCCACGACACCCCGGAGATGACCTGATGAGCGCCCCCCCGATCGTCAGTGGGCCGCGCGCCGGGCGCGACGACACGGACGGGGACGAGGGCGAGCCGCTGGTCCGGGCGCTGCGCCGGCGGCTGCTCGGGTCCTCGCTCCTCTACCTGTGCTCCACGCTCGCCGTGCTGTTCGTCGGTTTCTCGATCGCGGCCCCCAACGCCTTCCTGACGGCCTACAACATCCGCACGGTCGTGACCGTCGCCTCCGTCCTGCTGGTGGTGTCGGTCGGCTCGACCTTCGTGATCGCCACCGCCGGGATCGACCTGTCGGTCGGCTCGGTCCTGGTCATCTCCGGGGTCACGGCGATCAAGGCGATGGAGGCGGTCGGCGGCCAGGGTGCGGGCACCGTCCTCGTCGGCCTCCTCGCCGCGCTGCTGTCCGGACTGGCCTGGGGCACGGTCAACGGCCTCGTCGTGGCACGACTCAAGGTGCCCGCGCTGATCGCGACACTCGGCTCGATGGGCGCGGCACTGGGCATAGCCGAGCTGATCACCGGCGGCTCCGATCTCAACGGCGTACCCACGACGTTGTTCAGGACCATCGGCCTGGGCCGACTCCTCGGTGTGGTCCCGTGGATCGTGGTGATCGCCGTGGCCATCACGGCCGGCGCCGGCCTCCTGCTCACCCGCACCCGTTTCGGCCTGCACACCCTGTTCATCGGATCCAACCCCGAGGCCTCCCGCCGCGCGGGCATCGACGTCACCCGCCACCTGACCAAGGTGTACGCGCTGGCCGGCACGCTGGCAGGACTGGCCGGCTTCCTCGATCTCGCGCTCTACGCCAGCGCCAACATCGCCGGCCACAACAGCGACAACCTCCAAGCGGTCACCGCCGTCGTGCTCGGCGGCACCAGCCTCTTCGGCGGCACCGCGTCCGTCCTCGGCACGGTCATCGGCGTGTTCATCCCCGCCGTCCTGCAGAACGGCTTCGTCATCGTCAAGGTGCAGACCTTCTGGCAGGAGGTCGTCATCGGCACCGTCCTGGTCGCTGCCGTCTACCTGGACCAACTCAAGCGCAGTGCCCGCGAACGGGCCTGACCCCACCCCGCCCGAGCCCGACCGAAGCGCCCACTCTCGTGGAAAGGCCCACCATCATGTCCGCCAAGAGACAGGCGACGCTCGCCGCCGCCCTCGCCCTGCTCACCGTCCTCACCGCCGGCTGCTCGTCCGGCTCCGGCGCCGCCGGTGCGGGGGGTTCCGCCGGCGGCAAGCGGTACAAGATCGTCTACGTCCAGGGGATGGCCGGTAACCCCTTCTTCACCTCGCTCACCTGCGGCGCGCAGGCCGAGGCCGCCGCTCGCGGCGCGTCCTTCGACGCACAGGGCGGCAAGGACTACAGCCCGCAGAGCCAGACCCCCGTCCTCAACGCGGTCATCGCCCAGCACCCGGACGCGATCCTGATCTCCCCGATGGCAGGCCAAGCCATGGTGCCGCCGCTGACCCAGGCGAAGGCCCAGGGCATCAAGCTGGTCTTCGCCGACTCCAAGGCCGCCGACGACTCGCTCGCGGTCTCCGAGATCGCCTCGGACAACTACGCGGGCGGCGTCCTCGCCGCGAAGACCCTGGCCACCGAGGTCGGCGACAAGGGCAAGGTCGTGGTCATGGGCGCCAAACCCGGGATCTCCACCACCGACGCCCGCCAGCAGGGCTTCACCGACGAGATGAAGAACCACCCGGCGATCACCGTCCTCCCCCCGCAGTACAGCGAGAGCGCCCCCGCCACCGCGACCTCCAAGCTGAGCGCCGTCCTCGCCGCCGACTCCGACCTGACCGGAGTGTTCGCTGTCAGCACCCAGGAGGTCGAGGGCGTGGCCACCGGTGTGCAGAACGCCGGAGCGGCCGGCCGGGTCAAGGTGGTCGGCTTCGACAGCTCCGCGCCGATCCTGGACGACGTCCGTAACGGCGTGGTCCAGGACCTGGTGCTCCAGGAGCCGCTGCAGATCGGCAAGGAAGCCGTCGACCAGGCCCTCGACGCCCTTGAGGGCAAGCCGACCACCAAGTCCGTCGCCACCCCCTACGTCGTCCTCAACAAGGCCAACATGGACGCTCCGGACATCGCCAAGTACATCTACAGGAGCGATTGCTGAACCCGCACCACCCGGCGCGTCACAAGCACCCGCAGGCCAACGGTCTTGTCTCATCGCGGCTGAGACCCACTCCGAGCCGACGTCGCGGCAGCCGGTTGGACCGTCACCGGTAGCGCCACACCACCCTCAGGCGCATCGCCCGCGCCGATGCGGTCGTCAGTACGACGCTGATCGACTGACCCGGCTGGACGACTCCCGGCACCTCGCGCCCTTCCTTCGGTGAACGCGGCCCCTCGTGGTGGTCGTCATCACCGGTGCAAGTCATCAGGCTGCCGGTCCGTGCCCGCACCGGGCCGCCCCAAGCCTGCCCGCCCGGGCCTTGCCTGTGCCTCGACTCCTCGAGCTTCCGGTGCACGGCCCCAGCGCGGCAGTTTCCCACATCGCCACATCAAACACGGAGGTATGACATGTCCCCACCGCTCTATGGGTCCGCCCTCGGGAAGGCACGCCGGGGCACCGCGGGGCCCGGCCGGTCCCTCTTCTTCGCCGTCATCACCGCAGTGCTCCTCACGCTCTGCATGCCGTTGGCTCCCGCCGGCACGGCGGCTGCGGCGACCGTGGGCACCGTGTACGACTTCGAGGGCGGGACGCAGCAGGGCTGGACGGTCGCCTCGGGGTCGTTCGGGCAGCTGATCAGCAATCGTGCGTTCGAGCACAACAGTGCGACCACCGCGTACACGAAGCAGGGCACCTGGTTCATGTCGACGCTGGAGACGGCGACCCAGGCCGCGAACGACGGGTACACGGGTGAGGTGGACTCGCCGTCCTTCGTGCTCACCCAGCCGACCGTCAACATGCTGGTCGGCGGCGGCAGCGGGGCGACTACGTACGTGGGCGTCCTCAACGCGAGCGGCACCGTGCTGGCCAAGGCGCAGGGTGCGAACTCGGAGAAGATGCTCCGCCGTACCCTCGACCTGTCGGCCTACGTCGGCCAGACCCTCCACCTGGCCGTCGTGGACGGCTCCACCTCGGGCTGGGGTCACGTCACCCTCGACGACGTCCACATCAACGAGGCCCCCCCGGGGATCACGTACGACTTCGAGGGCGGGACGCAGCAGGGCTGGACGGTCGCCTCGGGGTCGTTCGGGCAGCTGATCAGCAATCGTGCGTTCGAGCACAACAGTGCGACCACCGCGTACACGAAGCAGGGCACCTGGTTCATGTCGACGCTGGAGACGGCGACCCAGGCCGCGAACGACGGGTACACGGGTGAGGTGGACTCGCCGTCCTTCGTGCTCACCCAGCCGACCCTCAACATGCTGGTCGGCGGCGGCAACAGCGCGGACACGTACGTGGGCGTCCTCGATGCGAGCGGCACGGTGGTCGCGAAGGCGCAGGGTGCGAACTCGGAGACGATGTTCCGCCGCATCCTCGACGTGTCGGCCTACGTCGGCCAGACCCTCCACCTGGCCGTCGTGGACAAGTCCACCTCCAGCTGGGGTCACGTCACCCTCGACGACGTCCACATCAACGAGCCCCTGAGCGGCTACCAGGCGCTGGACTTCGAGACCGGCACCCCGCAGGGCTTCCGTGTCGTCAGCGGTTCGTTCGGCGCCCCTCTCTCGGATCGCGACAGTCGGCACAACGCAGCCGACCACCCGTACTCCAAGCAGGGCGCCTTCTTCCTCTCCACGCTGGAGTCGCCCACCGGAGCGGCGAACGACGGCTACACCGGCCAGCTCCTCGGCCCGGATTTCGTGCTCAGCCAGCCGACGATCCAGATGATGATCGGCGGTGGTTCCGGCGCAGGCGAGTACGTGGCCGTCGAGACCTCCGACAACACGCAGGTGTGGAAGGGGTCCGGGGCGAACTCCGAAAGCATGCAGCCGCGGACGGCGGACCTCACCGCCTACGTCGGCAAGACCCTGCACCTGCGCGTGGTGGACCAGGAAACCGGCGCGTGGGGCAGCATCAGCCTCGACGACGTCCAGTTGAACCTGCCGTCGGCCGGTACGACTCCCGGGGCGGTCCCCGACCTGGCCTCGACCCACAACAGCGGCGGCAGCGCCGACCTGCAGTGGACGTTCCCCGTGGGCAACGGGGTGACCAACTACCGCGTCTACCGCGCGGACCAGTCCACCTCGACCGACACCAATCCCACCGGCACGGCGACCCTGCTGGCCACGGTGGCCGCCACCCAACTCCAGTACACCGACACCACCGCCACGGCCGCCGGCGGCTACATCTACACGGTGCGTGCCGTCAACGCGGCCGGCACCGAGGGCCCGCCTGCCTACACCATCGCCCGCGCGTACAAGGACCTGACCGCACGCGGGGCGACCAAGGTCTACTCGGGAACGGCACTCGGCAACATCCGCTTCCCCGTCGGCCCGCTGGGGGACGGCGGTCTGCTCCAGGACGGCACGGGCGTGCGTCGCAACTGGCAGAACTTCTACCCGTCGGACAACGTGACCTACAGCGCCAAGCCGCTGCCTGACACGTTCTTCGCCATCCGTTCGGGCGACACGGCCGGCGGGGCGGGCACCGTGGCCGCCCTGCAGACCACAGCCGCGGGGTCCTTCCCGGCGGCGCCCTCGCTCACGATGACGGGCGAGTACCCGCTCGGGAGTTACACCTTCACCGATCCCGTGCCCGGTGTCACGGTCACCGAGTCGTTCGACAGCCCGATGGTGCCCGGCGACACCAAGAACTCCTCGCTCCCCGTCGCCGCATATACCTTCCACCTCACCAACACGAGTACCACGACCAAGAAGCTGAGCCTGCTCTCCTCCCAGCAGAACGCGGTCGGCTGGGACGGTACGAGCACCATCTCCGGAGCCGGCTGGACCGGCTACGGCGGCAACACCAACACCGTGGAGACGGGGACCGCCTTCGGCACCCGCATCCAGATGTCCCGCACCGGCAACACTGCCAGCATGCGGCTGAGCACGACCGCGGCCGGCACGACCGCCACCGCTTCCTGGGACACGTCGGCCAACCTGCTGACCGCCTTCAAGGCCGACCCCGCACTCGACAACTCCACGACGGCGACCAGCGCCACCGGCAAGACCGTGGACGCCGCACTGTCCACCAGCGTCACCCTCGCCGCAGGGGCATCGGCCGACATCCCCGTCGTTCTTCGCTGGTGGGTCCCCACCGCGTCGCACCAGGGCGGCCTGTACACCGGTCGGCACTACACCAGCGTGTGGAGCTCGGCCTCGGATCTCGACACCTACGTGGACGCGCACCTCGCGGACGCGCAGGCCCTGACCAAGTCGTACCACGACACCCTCTACGCGTCGGACCTCCCGCAGTACGTCCTGGACCGGCTCAGCTCCGGCGCCGCGCTGCTGCACACACCCACCGCGTACTGGTCGTCCGGCGGCGTCTTCGGCGGGTACGAGGGCTACGGCTGCTGCGCCGGAATGCCGCCCCACGTCTGGGAGTACAACCAGAACGGACCGCAGCTCTTCCACGAGGTCGGCTCCTCCTGGGTCAGTCAGTGGCTGGCCCAGATCCGATCCGACGGCCGACTGCCGGAGCGGCCGGTCGACCAGACAGGCGGCGGCTCCGCGATCGACGGCCAGGCCGGTGTGATCCTCTCCGCCTACCGCGAGTACCAGTCGCGCTCCGCCACGGACGGAAAGGCGTGGCTCGACACCCAGTGGCCGAACCTGAAGCTCGCCATGGACTGGATCTGGAAGACCTACGACGCCGACCGAGACGGTCTCACCAGCGGATCCGCCCACAACACGCTCGACACCGACTTCACCGGTACCAGCTCGTGGACGGGGTCGATGTACCTCGTAGCCGCCAACGCGACGTCCAAGCTCGCCGCCATCGAGGGTGACACGGCCGAGGCGACACTGCTCGGAAAGCTGTACAGCGACGGCAGGACGGCCCAGGACAAGCTGCTGTGGAACGGCCAGTACTACCGCGAGGTCAGCGGTGGCGGCGGCCAGAGCTACGGCAACGGCGTCGCCATCGACATGCTGCTCGGCCAGTGGTGGTCGGACCTGCTGAACCTGGGCCGGATCTACCCCGCCGACCGGGAGGAGCAGTCACTGCGCACGCTCTACCGTGCGAACGACAAGAACAACTTCCTCGGCGTCACGCACCAGTGGCGCACCTACGTGATGCCGACCGACTCCGGTATGACGATGATCAGCTGGCCGCACGGCGACCGCCCGAGCAACGCGGTCAACTACAACGACGAGACCATGAGCGGCTTCGAGTACTCCGCCGCGGCAGCCATGATCCAGAACGGTCTCGTCACCCAGGGCCTGTCCGTCGTCAACGCCGCCAACGACCGCTACGACGGCGTCAAGCGCACCGCGGGGATATCCACTGGAACCTGCGCCGCCGGAGACGCCACCGGCAACCCCTTCGGCGACGACGAGTGCGGGCAGTGGTACAGCCGCTCCGGCAGCAGCTGGTCGGTCCTCCAGGCCCTCCAGGGTTTGGCCTATGACGGTCCGAAGGAGACCCTCGGGTTCGCGCCGGTCTACAACGCCTCCAACCACCAGTCCTTCTTCACCGCGGGCGACGCCTGGGGTCTGTTCAACCAGCAGATCTCGTCCACCACCCAGAAGGACACCCTCACCGTCACCCACGGCCCGTTGAAGTTGAGCCATCTCACGTTCACCACGCCCACCACGCCGACGGGCGTCACCGTGACGGTCGACGGCGCCGCCGTCACCGCCACGCAGCGCACCTCCGGGGGCGTCACCACCGTCGACCTCGCCGGCAGCAGGAGCGTGGCGTCGGGTGGCAAGGTGGTGGTGACCTTCACGAGCTGACAGCACCGGTCGCGACGCGCGCACCCACCGTGTCGGTGGGTGCGCGCGGTCGTTCCCGAGGTCCGGCCCAGCGGGGGAGCCATTCGAGGACATCACAGGGAGCGAGGCCGGCGCCGCTCGGCCGTACGAGCCCGGAACGCGCGGCGGTGCGGGCTGGGGGAGGCTCCTGTTCATGGTCGTGCGGCGATTGTGGGGGGCGAAAAAAGTCCAGATATCCTGCCGGGATTGTCGATGGACAGCACCGGCCCGACTGAGCAGGATGTCCCCTGACGCACAGGCCGACAGACCGTGACCTGCCGCACCGGAACCGACCCCGCAGGACGGCACGCAGGGTGCCACCTCCGTCCCATGTCCCTGGCCGACGGAGCAGACGCCACGTGTGATGGGCTGGAGCGCTCGATGGGCGAGCAGCCCACGCCCCGGGTCAGGCGGGCACCGGCCTCCTTCACTCCCGTCGCCCAGGACGGGGCCGACCTCATGGCCGGAGCGCGCCGCGCGAGCCCTGACGGGGCAGCCGCTCCCCGTCGGCCCCGTGCGTCACCCGCCGACCGGCCCGCACCGCGGAGTTCGAGTCCGCACATGGGCCCTCACCCGTCCACCCCCCGGCAGAGAGCAGAGACCATGAAGAGCACGAGACGTGTCAGGGTGGCGCTTCGCCGTGCGCTCGGCGCGGCGGTCGCGCTGAGCGCTGCTGTGGCCGTGATGACCGTCGCGCCAACGGCGCAGGCCCTGGAGAACCAACTGGCACTGACCCCGCCGATGGGCTGGAACAGCTGGAACAAGTACGGCTGTTCGGTGACCGAGGCGAAGGTCAAGGCCGAAGCCGACGCGATCGTCGCCAGCGGGCTCAAGGACGCCGGCTACAGCTACGTCACCGTGGACGACTGCTGGATGGCCTCCTCCCGTGATGCCGTCACCGGGGGACTGGTCGCCGACGCGACCAAGTTCCCGTCCGGCATGAAGGCGCTCGGGGACTACATCCACGGCAAGGGCCTCAAATTCGGAATCTACGAGTCGCCGACCCAGGGCACCTGCCAGCACCGGCCCGGCAGCTACGGCCACGAGACGCAGGACGCCAACACCTTCGCGTCCTGGGGGGTGGACGCCCTGAAGTACGACTGGTGCGGGGACTCGACGACCGAGTCGCCCCAGCTGTACGTGGACTACCCCAACTCCACACCCCAGGCGCTCGCACAGGTGCTCTTCCCGAGAATGCGGGACGCGCTCGCCGCCACCAACCGCCCGATCCTGTACATGCTCTCGGCCTGCTGCGCCGCTCTGGACTTTCCGTCATGGGCTTCGGGTACCGCCAACCAGTGGCGGATATCAACCGACATCTATGACAACTGGAACAGCATCATGAACAACTTCAACCGGGACACGCCGCATGCGGCATCCGCAGGTCCCGGTGGATGGAACGACCCGGACATGCTGGAGGTCGGCAACGGCGGCATGACCGACGCCGAAGACCGCACGCACTTCAGCCTCTGGGCCCAGCTGGCAGCCCCGCTCATCATGGGCCACGACGTCAGCACGCAGAGCGCCGCCACTAAGACCATCCTGGGCAACACCGACGTGATCGCCGTGGACCAGGACTCGAAGGGCGCACAGGGAACGGTCGTCAACAAGAAGGACGGCCTGCTCGTGATGCGCAAGCCGCTGGCCAACGGCGACTTGGCCGTGACGCTCACCAACACGACCAGTGCGACCGCGACGATCAGCACTTCGGCCTCGGTCCTCGGGATCGGCGGTGTGGCCAGCTACTCGCTCAAGGACCTGTGGAGCAAGGGCACGTCGACGAGCACCGGAGCCATCAGCGCGAGCGTCGCCAGCCACGCGACGGTGATGTACCGGGTGACGCCGAACGGCACGGTGCCGACCCCGGCGCCGTCGCCGGTGTCGGACCAGGTGACCGACACCACGACGCAGGGCAACTGGAAGGGCGTCTACGGCGGCGCCGGTTACCGGATACCCGGCGACACGACGTCCCTCCCGGCGGGCATCAC
>NZ_JBHUSG010000057.1:0-62974 GCF_042673745.1 Kitasatospora sp. NPDC057015 | reverse complement strand
GGGGTGCGGGGCCCGGGGCCCGGGGGGGGGGCGGGGGGGGGGGCCGTGGCTTGGGCCGGCCGCGGGGGCCGTGTACGGCGGCGGGCCGCCGCCGGACGGTTGCGTCCGGGGGCGGCCCGCGGGGGGAGGACTCAGGCGGCCTCGGTGATCTGCGGCTTGGCCGGTGCCGGCATCAGGCCCTGGCGCTGGCGCTTGCGGCCGAACCTCGGCATGCCGAGGGTGATGAAGGCCTCCGCCTGCATCGCGGCCAGGCCGATCCGGGGCAGGTCCCTGGCCTGGGGGTAGATCAGGAAGCGCGGCTCCCAGTCCGGCTGGAACTTGGCGTTGAACTTGTACAGCGACTCGATCTGGAACCAGCGCGAGGAGAACACCAGCAGTCCGCGCCAGGCGCGCAGCACCGGGCCGGCGCCGATCCGCTCGCCCCGGGCGAGCGCCGAGCGGAACATCGCGAAGTTGAGCGAGACCCGGCGGATGCCCAGCGCGGGCACGGCCTGCAGGGCCGCCACGATCAGCAGCTCGTTGAGGCCGGGGTCGGCGGCGCGGTCGCGGCGCATCAGCTCCAGCGAGATGCCGTCCGGCCCCCAGGGGACGAAGTGCAGGACGGCCTTCAGGTCGTCCTCGGGGTCCGCGGGGAACCCCTCCTCCTCGTCGGGGGCCCGGTGGGCGGTGACGACCACGCAGGCGTCGTCGCCCGGGTCGCCGAAGCGGCCGAGCGCCATCGAGAAGCCGCGCTCGGTGTCGGTGCCGCGCCAGCGGGCGGCGGCCTCGGCGATCCGGTACCGCTCCTGCGGGTCGAGCTCGCTCACCCGGCGCACCTTGCAGGAGTACCCGTTGCGCTCGATCCGCTTGACCATCTGGCGGACGTTGCGCATGGCCCGCCCGGACAGCGAGAAGGTGGTGGCGTCGACGATGGCCTCGTCGCCGAGCTCCAGCGCGTCCAGCCCCGCCTCGCGGGTCCAGACCTCGCCGCCGGTCTCGCTGCAGCCCATCACGGCCGGCACCCAGGCGTGCTCGCGGGCCTCCGTCATGAAGACCTTGATCGCGCCGGGCCAGGCCTCGACGTCGCCCACCGGGTCGCCGGAGGCGAGCATCACGCCGGAGACCACCCGGTAGGAGATGGCCGCCTTGCCGGTGGGCGAGAAGAGCACGCTCTTGTCGCGGCGCAGGGCGAAGTAGCCGAGCGAGTCGCGCTCGCCGTGCCGCTCCAGCAGCGCCCGGACCTTCTCCTCGTCCTCGGGGGTCAGCTCGGGTTCGGGCTTCTCCGGCCGCAGCGCCAGGTACGCGGTGGTGCCGGCGGTGACCAGCCCGAGGGTGCCGAGCAGGTACGCCACCAGGTCGGAGGTCCGGTCGGAGCTGTAGTCGATCGGTCCTTCGAACCCGAACAACCCGTACACGACGTGCTGGAGGCGGTCGAGCATGCCCGGATCGTGGATCTCGGCCTTCCCGCGGACACTGACGATCAGCAGGCCGAGCAGCACGCTGACGGTGCCCATGACGAGCAGGTTGGCGACGGCCCGCCAGCGGGTGCGCGGGTCGGCCTTGGCGTAGAACTCGCCGTGGTGCACCAGCAGCACCGCGAGCAGCACCAGCGAGACCACCGCCGGTCCCACCTGGTGCCAGCGCAGGATGTGCAGGGCGGCGCCGATCGGCAGCAGCACGCAGACCGCCCGCCAGGCGCGCCGCTTGCGCCGACGCAGGGCGTGCGCGAGCAGCACCAGCAGCAGGCCGACCATCAGCGTGCCGACCGCCGCCAGGGTGGTCGTCCCGCCCGGGAGCTGCCCGGCGAAGGAGTGCATCTTCGTCCGGCGCAGCTTGGGGAACACCGCGCTCGCGACGTCGAGCAGTCCGATCAGCAGACAGGCGTACCCGACGGCACCGGGCAGCCAGGCCCGCGGCACGGCGGCCGCTTGGGTACGAAGCGTCTGGAAGCCCCTGCGGCGGGGCTGCTGGGGCGGCGGCTCAACGGACACGGGAACGCTCATGGGAGCTCAGCGTAGAGGTTCTGGAGCACTGTCCCGTCCCTCCGGAGGAGGACGTGTAACGGACCTTCATGTCATTTCCTCAATCGCACAATGCGCGCACCAAATCACGGAAAACAGGAGGTAAACCCGTTTCCGCTCCCGCGCGTCGGTTGGGCCATGGGTGGGGACTGCCCCTGGCGCCGCGCGGCGCTCAGGGCTGTGCGCGCACGCGGTACGTACGGTGGACGCCGCGTCCCGGGGCGTCGGTTGCAGCCGCCGCGACCGTCGTGACACCGCGGCCCACTGCCCGGTCAGCCTAGCTCCGATGGCCCGATCTGACGCCCTGTCACACGATGAATCCTGAACCGACAGTGATCCACCGGAAGGCGACGGGATGGAACTGACCAGCGATGCACTGGTGAACACGCTGCTCGCGGCGGGCGCCCTGTCGCTGCTCCTCACCCTCTGGCTCTGGCCGCGACTGGCCCGCCAGCGCCCGCTCGCGATGCTCGGCAGGATCGCCCTGCTGACCGTCACTCAGGCGACGGTGCTGGCGGTGCTGGCGGTGTCGGTGAACAACTCCTTCGGCTTCTACACCTCCTGGGACGGACTGCTCCACCCGGGCGGTGCGGCCCTCACCCTGACCGGCTCCGGGCACCAGAAGGGTGCCGCGCCGGCCGGTGAGGCCCTGGTGACGCCGACCACCGAGGGCGGCATGGAGGGCGTCGCCGACCTCCCGAAGGGTCCGCCGGAGGAGGTCGGGAAGGTCGAGTCGATCCGGGTGACGGGCAAGGAGAGCGGCCTGTCGGACCAGATGTTCATCTACCTGCCGCCGGAGTACTTCAACCCGAAGTACTCCCGGATGCGGTTCCCCGTCCTGCTCGCCCTGGCCGGCTTCCCCGGTTCGGCCCTGCACCTGCTCTCCGAGCTGCGCCTGCCGCAGACCGCCTGGGAGCTCCAGCGGACCGGCCAGATGGCGCCCACGGTGATCGTGATGGCCCGGCCGACCGTCGCCGAACCCCGCAACACCGAGTGCGTCGACGTACCGAACGGGCCGCAGACCGAGACCTGGTTCGCCAAGGACATCCCGACCGCCCTGCGCGCCACCTACCGGGTCGGACGCGAGGCCTCGTCCTGGGGGATCTTCGGCTACTCCACCGGCGGGGGCTGCGCGCTGCGCCTGACCATGCGCTACCCCGACGTGTTCGGCAGCGCGGCCGGCCTGCACGCCGACTTCAAGGTGCCCGAGGACTACTCGACCGGCGGCAACCTGTTCGGCGGCGACCGCACCCTGATCGACCAGAGCGACCTCACCTGGCGGCTGCACAACCTGCCGGCCCCCGCCGTCTCCATGCTGCTGGTGAGCACCCGCCAGGAGGAGGACTACGCCGCCACCCAGGCGTTCCTCGGCGTCGCCCAGCAGACCTCGACGGCCCACCCGGAGCTGCGGGTGGACTCGCTCTTCCTCGACGACGGCGGCCACAACTTCGACAGCTGGCGGCGCGAGCTGCCCGCCTCGCTGGAGTGGATGAGCGACCGGCTGGCGACGCCGCAGGACCGCGAGCCCCGCCCGTGAGCCGCGGTCGCACCCCGCAACCGGCCCGGCGCCCTTCGCGCGACCGGGTGAATCCCGCGCCGACGGCCCGAACCGCCGCCCCCGCCGGGGAACGCATCAGGACCGTTCCCGGACGTCCATCGGTCCCGTACAGGAGGCACGTGTGCTGACCACCCGATCTCTGTTCAACGAGATCTACCTCAACGACGAGGCGTACCAACTCTTCTGCAGCATCGCGGCCGGAGGTGAGGACCAGGGCGGCTGGGAGAACGAGCGGATCCACGCGCTGACCCCGGACCCGGTGCTCGCACCCAAGATCGCCCGGCACGGCGCCGACGAGCGCAAGCACGGGCGGATCTTCACCCAGCTGCTGCACAAGCGCGGCCTGGACAAGGTCCCGGTCCCGCCGAAGGCCGACTACTGCATGCTGCTGGAGCGCCAGGGCATCGGCCTCGCCCACGACCGCCTGAACAGCGACGTGCCGCTGGCCGAGCGGGAGGTCATCACCTACCTGGCGCACAGCCGGGTCACCGAGCAGCGGGCCTCGGAGCAGATGCGCCAGCTGCTGGGCGCCTACCGGGACAACCCCGAGCTGGGCCGGGCGATGCAGATGATCTCCGCGGACGAGGACAACCACCTCGCGTACTGCCACGAGGAGCTGCTCCGGCTCGTGGCGGCCGGGCACGGCCCCTACATCCGGCACACCCTGGAGCACATCGCCAAGGGCGAGATCCGTACCCACCGGGAGGTCGGGCTCACCGTGATGGCCGCGATGGGCCGGATCCTCGGCTGGCCGCTGCCCCGGCGGGTGCTGCTGGCCGCCGGCCTGTACGGCCTCTACCTGTACGAGAGCGCCTTCGGGTGGCGGCGGATGGTGCGGCTGCGGATGCCCGAGCGCCGCAACGCCCTGGGCACCCCGGCCCCGCCGCACGCCGAGCACGCGGTCTGAGCCCCGACGGCCGCGACCGGCGGTCAGCGGTCAGCGGTCAGCGGTCAGCGGTCAGCGGCCGATGATCAGGCTCATCGCCTCGGCGCGGGTCGCCGGGTCGCGCAGCTGGCCGCGCACGCACGAGGTGAGCGTCTTGGCGCCGGGCTTGCGGATGCCGCGCATCGACATGCACATGTGCTCGCACTCGACGACGACGATCGCCCCGCGCGGCTCCAGGATCCGCATCAGCGCGTCGGCGACCTGGCTGGTGAGCCGCTCCTGCACCTGCGGGCGGCGGGCGTAGACGTCCACCAGCCGCGCCAGCTTGGAGAGACCGGTGATCTTGCCGCTGGCGGACGGGATGTACCCGACGTGCGCCACCCCCCGGAACGGCACCAGGTGGTGCTCGCAGACCGAGGTCAGCTCGATGTCCTTGACCAGCACCAGCTCGTCGTGGCCGAGGTCGAAGGTCGTGGTGAGGACGTCCTCCGGCTCCTGCCAGAGGCCGGCGAATATCTCCTTGTAGGCCCGGGCCACCCGCGCCGGGGTCTCCAGCAACCCCTCGCGGTCCGGGTCCTCGCCCACCGCCAGCAGGAGCTCCCGCACGGCGTTCTCGGCCCGCTTCTGGTCGAAGACCCCGACAGTGGACGGACCGTCGAAGGTGACCGGGTCGATCATGCGGGCCTCGCAGGTGAGTGGAGAGACGGATGGGTACGGCGGTGCTTGCGGTGCGACGGCGGTGCGCGTCCGGGCCGGGCACGACGGATGCCGCGCCTCCAGGGTACAAACCCCGGTGACGCGGCATCCATTCCGTCCTGCTGCTCGGCTCAGCCCTCCGAGGGGGCCTCGCCGGGAACGGGCGGCAGCTTCACGGTGTCCACCACCGGGGCGGCCTCCGTCAGGGCGGCGGCGCCGTTGGTGAGCGCCAGCTCCTTCGGGGACTGCACCGGCGGACGGGTGGACGGCGTACGACGGGACGAGCCCGTCCAGGCCGGCCGGGCCGGACGCTTGACGATCGGCGCGAAGACCTCGGCGATCTGCTCCTTGTTGAGGGTCTCCTTCTCCAGGAGCTCCAGGACCAGGTTGTCGAGCACGTCGCGGTTCTCGACCAGGATCTCCCAGGCCTCGTTGTGCGCGTTCTCGATGAGCTTCTTGACCTCTTCGTCCACCAGCCCGGCGACCTCTTCCGAGTAGTCGCGCTGGTGACCCATCTCGCGGCCCAGGAACGGCTCGGAGTCACTCGAACCGAACTTGATCGCGCCGAGGCGCTCGGTCATGCCGTACTGCGTGACCATCGCGCGAGCGGTGGCCGTGGCCTTCTCGATGTCGTTCGAGGCGCCGGTGGTCGGGTCGTGGAAGACCAGCTCCTCCGCCGCGCGCCCGCCCAGCATGTACGCGAGCTGGTCGAGCATCTCGTTGCGGGTGGTGGAGTACTTGTCCTCGTCCGGCAGCACCATGGTGTAGCCGAGCGCCCGCCCGCGGGACAGGATGGTGATCTTGTGGACCGGGTCCGCGTTGGGGGAGGCCGCCGCGACCAGGGCGTGACCGCCCTCGTGGTACGCGGTGATCTTCTTCTCCTTCTCGGACATGATCCTGGTCCGCTTCTGCGGACCGGCCACGACGCGGTCGATCGCCTCGTCGAGGGTGAAGTTGTCGACCAGCTTCTTGTCGGAGCGGGCCGTCAGCAGCGCTGCCTCGTTGAGCACGTTCGCCAGGTCGGCACCGGTGAAGCCGGGGGTGCGCTTGGCGACGGCCCGGAGGTCGACGTCCGGCGCGACCGGCTTGCCCTTCTGGTGCACCTTGAGGATGTCCAGGCGGCCCTGCAGGTCCGGGCGCTCGACGGCGATCTGCCGGTCGAAGCGGCCCGGGCGCAGCAGCGCCGGGTCCAGGATGTCCGGGCGGTTGGTGGCGGCGATCAGGATCACGCCGCCCTTGACGTCGAAGCCGTCCATCTCGACCAGCAGCTGGTTGAGAGTCTGCTCGCGCTCGTCGTGCCCGCCGCCGAGACCCGCACCGCGGTGCCGGCCGACGGCGTCGATCTCGTCGACGAAGACGATCGCCGGGGCGTTCGCCTTGGCCTGCTCGAAGAGGTCGCGGACCCGGCTGGCGCCGACACCCACGAACATCTCGACGAAGTCGGAGCCGGAGATCGAGTAGAACGGCACGCCCGCCTCACCCGCGACCGCACGGGCGAGCAGGGTCTTGCCGGTGCCGGGCGGGCCGTAGAGCAGCACGCCCTTGGGGATCTTGGCGCCGACGGCCTGGAACTTGGCCGGCTCCTGCAGGAACTCCTTGATCTCGTGGAGCTCCTCCACCGCCTCGTCCGCACCGGCGACGTCCGCGAAGGTCGTCTTGGGGGTGTCCTTGGTGAGCAGCTTGGCCTTGGACTTGCCGAACTGCATGACCCGGGAGCCGCCACCCTGCATCTGGTTCATCAGGAAGAGGAAGACCAGCACGATGATGACGATCGGCAGCATCGACAGCAGCAGGCTGACGAAGGTGCTCTGCTTCTCGGGGCTGATGGTGTAGCCCTCGGGCAGGGTGTTGGCATCCTTGTCGTCGATCTGCGTCTGCAGCCGCGCCGCGATGTCCTTGCCCTGGTCCCCGATGTAGGAGGCCTGGAACTTGCTGCCCGAAGGCGTCTTGCCCGTCCCGGAAGTCGGGAGCGAAGCGCCGTCCTTCAGCTGGATCTTGACAGTATTCGAATCACCAGTGGTGATCTGCGCCGATTTGACCTCGCCGGCATTGATCGCCGCGACGACCTGCCCGGTGTCCACCGTCTTGTAGCCGTTCGAGTCCGAAACGACCTGCATCAGCACAATGACGGCGAGGACGGCCAGCACGATCCACATGATCGGCGCACGGAAGTATCGCTTGACGTCCATCCATGCGGGGCGTTGCCGCCCCGTCCCTCCTGCCACTCAACGGCGCAGTGCGGCCGTGGGCCGCCGGCGCATCCGGGTCTGTGCTCATGTGAAGAGCGGTTTTATTGGACCGTACCGCAGTCCGTCCCCCTCTAGGCGGGAGCACGGCGACACGACCTGTTTTCTTGTCCCCCGACCCAACGGGCGGGAACGGCGTACTGTTCCCGCCCATCGCCCGAACGGGGCGTCAGCCGCCGTAGACGTGCGGCGCCAGGGTGCCGATGAACGGCAGGTTGCGCAGCTTCTCCGCGTAGTCCAGGCCGTAACCGACCACGAACTCGTTGGGGATGTCGAAGCCGACGTACTTGACGTCGATCTCGACCTTGGCCGCGTCGGGCTTGCGCAGCAGGGTGCAGACCTCCAGGGAGGCCGGGCGGCGCGAGCCCAGGTTGCCGAGCAGCCAGGACAGCGTCAGGCCGGAGTCGATGATGTCCTCGACGATCAGGACGTCCCGGCCGGCGATGTCGGTGTCGAGGTCCTTGAGGATACGCACCACGCCGGAGGACTTGGTGCCCATCCCGTACGAGGAGACGGCCATCCAGTCCATCGTCACCTGCGAGTGCAGCGCGCGGGCGAGGTCGGCCATGACCATCACCGCACCCTTGAGGACGCCGACGATCAGCAGATCGCGTCCGGCGTAGTCCCGGTCGATCCGCTCGGCCAGCTCCAGGAGCTTGGCGTCGATCTCGTCCTTGCTGATGAGCACCTTCGCCAGGTCGGCGCCCATGTCCTTGTCGTCCACCGGGGATACGTCCTCAAGCGTTCGGGGGTCTGTGTCGGCGGCGGCCAGGCTGCCCCGGGGCCATGCCTGCCCGTCAGTCGCCCTGTCGCCGGAAGACCAGCGTGCCACACCTGCGGGTGGCCTCGACGCCCCCGGGTAGGTGCAGGGGCCCCTGGCCGCGCCAGCCGGTGACCAGCAGGTCGACCGTTTCGAGGTGTCGGGCGAACAGGTCGCCGGCCGGGCAGCCCGCGCGCAGTGCGGCGCGGCGCAGTACCCGGCGGCGCACCGCGGGGGGCAGTTCGGCGAGCTTCGCGACGTCCAGGGCGCCTTCGCCCGTACGGAGGTCGCGCTCGGCGAGGGCCGCCCACTGGTCGAGCGCGTCGGCGTCGTCGCGGAACAGCCGGGCCGTCCGGGCGAGCGCCTCGACCACTCCGCCGCCGAGGTGCTTCTCCAGCACCGGGAGCACCTCGTGGCGCACCCGGGACCGGGTGTAGGCAGGGTCACAGTTGTGCGGGTCGTCCCAGACCGGGATCGCCTGGGCGGTGCAGGCCTGGCGGGTCGCGGCGCGGTCGAGTTCGAGCAGCGGGCGGCGGTAGCGGCCCTTGTGGGCGGGCATGCCGGCCAGCGAGCGGGCGCCGGAGCCCCGGGCCAGGCCGAGCAGGACGGTCTCCGCCTGGTCGTCGCGGGTGTGGCCGAGCAGGACGGCGAGCGCCCGGTGCCGTTCGGCGGCCTCGTCCAGCGCGGCGTAGCGGGCGTCCCGGGCCGCGGCCTCGGGGCCGCCCTGGCGTCCCACCCGCACCGGCACGGCCTCGACCGGGTCCAGACCGAGCGAGCGCAGCCGCTCGGCGACCTGCGCGGCCCGCTCGGCCGAGCCGGCCTGCAGGCCGTGGTCGACCGTGACGGCGCCGACCCGCAGGCCCAGCTTGGGCGCCTCGAAGGCGGTGGCGGTGGCCAGCGCCATGGAGTCCGCGCCGCCGCTGACGGCGACCAGGACGAGCGGGGCGCCGGGCGCCGCCGGGGTGCGGGGCAGCCCGGAGGGGTGCCGGTGGGCGTTGCCGATCAGGGTGGTGGCGGCGCCGCTGTTCGCGCCGGCGTTGACCAGGGCCGTGCCGCCCGGACGCCCGTGCGGGGCGCGGACGGGCGCGGTGAAGGAGGTTCCGGCCTCGGCGGCGAGGTCGGCGAGCGTGCGGCGTACGGCCAGGCGTATCGCGGCGACTGCGGGATGTGGGCCCACGGCTGAGCACTCCTTGGCGGAGGGGGACGGCGACGGGACGCGGTGGGGGAACCGCGCGAGTGTGAGCGCCTTGTTACCGGGCGCTCACAGATGGTGGCAGAAATGAGCCGCCTACTACGCCACCCGCGCCACCGGTACGACCACCGTCCCACGTACGGGTGAATGGAGAAACGTATCTCCACCCGCCGTCTGCACGATTGGACCACCCGTGCGAGCGGCCCGACGCCCTCGTCCCGCGGCGGGTCAGCGCCCCACCCGGGCCACCCAGGCCGCCGGATTGTGGATCTCCTCCTTGGTGGGGAGGGTGTTCGGCGAGGTCCAGACCCGGTTGAAGCCGTCCATCCCGATCCGGTCGACCACGCCGCGGACGAAGACCGCGCCGTCCTGGTACTGCCGCAGCTTGGCGTCCATCCCCAGCAGCCGGCGCAGCACCAGGTCCAGCCGGTTGGCCCCGCGGTCGCGGCGCTGCTGGAACTTCTCCCTGATCTCCGCCACGCTCGGCACCACCGCGGGGCCGACCCCGTCCATCACCACGTCCGCGTGACCCTCCAGCAGCGACATCACGGCCGTCAGCCGGCCCAGGATCTCGCGCTGGGCCGGCGACTGGACGACCTCCAGCAGCCCGCCCGGCGCCGAGCCGTCACCCCGGGCGCCGAGCCCGGTCAGCCCGCCGCCGATCGACCCGGCGGCCTCCCGCACCCGGTCCAGCAGCGCCCCCGGGTCGACGTCGGTCTCGGCCAGGAAGGACTGCACCTCGGACTGGATGTGGTCGCGCAGCCACGGCACGGCGGTGAACTGGGTGCGGTGGGTCTCCTCGTGCAGACAGACCCAGAGCCGGAAGTCCGCCGGGTTCACGTCCAGCTCGCGCTCCACCTGGACGATGTTCGGAGCCACCAGCAGCAGCCGGCCGGGGCCGGGGCCCGCCGGGCCGAGCCGGGGCTTGTCGAAGAGCGCCGCCGGGCTGTCCGGCGTCTCCACCGACACCTCCGCCGGAGCGAAGGTCTCGTACTGCCCGAGCACCTTGGCCGACAGGAACGCCAGCAGCGCGCCCACCTCGATCCCGGTGGCCTTCTCCCCCACCGAGCCGAGGACGCCCGCGGCGGCGGAGGACGAGCGGCGGGCCGCCAGCTTCTCCACCAGCGGCTGGACGATCGTGCGGAAGCCCGCCACGTTCGCCCGCACCCAACCGGGCCGGTCCACGATCAGCACCGGGGTGGCGCTCGCGGCGGTCAGACTGCTGGAGCGCATCCCGGTGAACTCCCGGACGTGCTCCTCCGCCTCCAGGGCGTGCCGGCGCAACTCGGCGACCACCTCGGCGGCCTGCGCCCGGGTCACCTCCGGGCCGGGCCGGACCAGCCTGGTCGCCGTCGCGACCGCGAGATTCCAGTCGACCATGTCAGCACCGCCGCTCGCGCTCGTCATGCCCTCACCGTACGTGCTGGACCGCGCCGGGGGCAGCCGCATGCGCCGAAGTGCTGCCCGGACCTGCCGGCGCCGGCCGACCGACCGTGCCCGGCCCGGCTCCGCCTCCGGTGGCGGGCCGGGCGGGAAGGAGCGGGCTGAACGGACCCGGCGGGGCGGGGCGGAGCGGGCCCGGGCGCCGCCCCGCCGACCGGCTCAGTGGCAGCCGCAGGCCGCGAGCCGGGCGACGATCCGGTCCATCGCGGCGCGGGCGACGTCCGCACCGGCGGCCGTCCTGGTCATCACGGCGAACGAGAGCAGCCGCCCGTCGGCGTCCACCACCGTGCCGGCCAGCGTGTTGACGCCGCTGAGGGTGCCGGTCTTGGCCCGGACCAGACCCGCCGCGTCCGCCGCCCCGGAAGCCGCCCCGAAGCGCTTGCCGAGCGTGCCGGTGAACCCGGCGATCGGCAGGCCGGTCAGCACCGGGCGCAGCTCCGGATGGTCCGGGGAGGAGGCCAGGGCCAGGAACTGGACCAGCGCGGCGGGCGGGATCGCGTTGCCCGGGTGCAGTCCGCTGCCGTCGTTGAGCACGACCCCGTTCAGCCGCACCCCCAGTCCGGTCAGGGTCTCGGTGACGGCGGCCGCGGCGCCGTCGAAGCCGACGGGCTTGTGCGCCGCCAGCGCCACCTGCCGGGCCACCGCCTCGGCCAGGGTGTTGTCGGAGGTGGTGAGCAGCCGCTCCACCAGCCGGGCGAGGGTCGGCGAGCTCACCCCGGCGAGCACCGCGGCCCCGGCGGCCACCGGCCGCGCAACCGGCTGGGCCTTGCCCTCCACGGTGATCCCCTGGGCCTTCAGCAGGGCCGCGAACTGATCGACCGCCTGGCCGGTGGGATCGGGCACCCGGGCCGGCGCCTCCTCGTGGCTGCGCGGGTCCACCCGGCCCTCGTCCACCATCAGCGGGGTCATCAGCGGGATGTTCTGCGCGTCGTAGTTCGCGTGCTGCGGACTGCCGGTGTACAGCGAGACGTCGTAGCCGAGCCGGACGACGGCGGTGCCGGCCGCCTTGAGGGCGGCGGCGGTCTGCCTGGCGAGCGCCTCCAGCGAGGCGGGCGCGGTCTCGGCGTCGACCGGGGCGCCGCCGATCTGCACCTGGTCGGCGGGCAGCGCGGTGAGCGTCGGGTCGCCGCCGCCCACCAGGACGATCTCGCCCGGGTTCGCGCCGGCGACCACCCGGGTGGTGATCCGGGTGTCGGCCGGGAGCAGCGCCAGCGCCGCCAGCGAGGTCGCCAGCTTGGTGGTCGAGGCGGGCGTCGCCGGCGTGTTCTCCCCCGCGCCGTAGAGGAGTTGCCCGCTGGTGGCGTCGGCGACCGCGAAGGTGACGGTGCCCAGCGACTTGTCCAGCAGGACGTTCGCGAGGGCCTGCCGCAGGCCCGCCGCGGTCGGGATGCCGACCGCGGCGCCGTCGGCGGGCTGCAGCACCAGGCCGGCGGGCGGCGGGCCGGGCTTGCGGGCCGGCGCGGGGGCGGCGGAGCCCGCCGCACCGGCCGGGGCGGCGCCGGGGCCGGCCGCGGGCCGGCCGGTCGAGGCGGACGGGCCGGGCGAGGCCGTCCGGGTCTCCCCGTGCCGTCCGTCGCCGCCGCGCCCCTCGCCGCGCCCGCGGCCGTCCTCGTGCGTGGGGCCGTGCCCGCCCGGCGTCGGCGAGGGCGCCGCCTGCGCCCCGCCCCCGCCGAGCACGACACCGCCGGTCAGCACCGCCGCCCCCAGCAACCGCACTGCCGCGGCGCTCCTGCGACGCCGCGCCCCCGTACCTGCTCCCACCGACCGGCCCCTTTCCTGAGCACTCACTCCCGTAGGAGACACTTGGATTCTGTCAGTCCCTACCTTGGAGGAACCGTTGGAGTTCGACGTCCTGATCGAGATCCCGAAGGGCTCCCGCAACAAGTACGAGGTCGACCACGAGACCGGTCGCCTTCGTCTGGACCGGATGCTCTTCACCTCGACCCGTTACCCGGCCGACTACGGCTACGTCGAGGGCACCCTCGCGGACGACGGCGACCCGCTGGACGCGCTGGTCATCCTGGAGGAGCCGACCTTCCCCGGTTGCCTGATCAAGTGCCGCGCCATCGGCATGTTCAAGATGACCGACGAGGCCGGCGGCGACGACAAGCTGCTCTGCGTCCCGGCGACGGACCCGCGCTGGGAGCACCTGCAGGACATCCACCACGTGTCGGAGTTCGACCGCCTGGAGATCCAGCACTTCTTCGAGGTCTACAAGGACCTGGAGCCCGGCAAGTCCGTCGAGGGCGCCGACTGGGTGGGCCGCGCCGAGGCCGAGGCCGAGATCACCGCCTCGATCAAGCGCCTGGCGGACACCGGCGGCCACTGAGCCGCGGTAGCCGGGTCCGGTACCCGCGACTCCCGGGGCCGGGGTGAACGGAGCGATCCGTACGCCCCGGCCTCTGCCGTGTCCGGGGGCGGGCCGCCAGGGGGCCCGGGACCGGGTGGGCCGGGTGGGCCGGGTGGGCCGGGCCGCGGGTCCGCCGGTGCGGATCGGGCTTCGAACCGGGATCCCGTGGGCAGAGACTTACCGACAGAGTGTCGGCATGACATTGACTTAGGTAAGGCTAACCATAAGAATCAGGACTGTTCCCGATCACTGGAGGCCCACGTGCCCAGCCCCGAGCAGCCCACCCCGTTCTCCACCGTGCTCCGCACCGCCAGCAGCGAGGAGCACGAGGCGGCCGAGCAGTCCTCGTTCATGAGCCACCTGCTCGGCGGGCGGCTCGGCCTGGAGGCGTACGCCGACCTGACCGGCCAGCTGTGGTTCGTCTACCGCGCGCTGGAGAGCCGCAACGCCGAACTCGCGGACCACCCGGTGGCCGGCCCGTTCATCGACCCGGCCCTGCTGCGCACCGCCGCCATCGAGCGCGACCTGCACCACCTGCGCGGCCCCGACTGGCGCACCGGCCTCGACCCGCTGCCCGCCACCGCCGCGTACGTCGCCCGGGTGGAGCAGCTCGCGGCCGAGTGGCCCGCCGGCTACATCGCCCACCACTACACCCGCTACCTCGGCGACCTCTCCGGCGGCCAGATCATCCGGGGCATAGCCGAGAAGACCTGGGGCTTCGAACGCAAGGGCGACGGCGTGCACTTCTACGTCTTCGAGCAGGTCGGCAACCCCGCCGCGTTCAAGCGCGACTACCGGGCCAAGCTGGACGCCGCCGGGCTCGCGCTCGACGACATCGAGCGCCGCAGGGTGGTGGAGGAGTGCAAGCGCGCCTTCACCCTGAACGGCGCCCTCTTCCGCGACCTGGACGCCCGCTACCCGCTGAGCGCCTGACCGCGGGGGCGCCGCGCCCAACACCGGACCGGCCCCGGCGAGCAGGTGCTCGCCGGGGCCGAACCCGTCCGGGGCGCGGCGCCCCTATACCGCTGTGCCCGGACACCGCTGTGCCCGGACGCAACCGTGCCCGTACGCGGCCGTGCGCGTACGGGCACGGGGGCCTCAGGCCCGCGCGGAGCCGGTGCGGCGACGCACCAGCACGGTGGTCGCGCCACCGGCCAGCAGCAGCCCGGCCGCCGTTGCGAGCAGCGGCGCCACCGGCGTGTCCGACCCGGTCGAGGCCAGCGCGGCGCCGCCGCCGAGGCCGGTGCTGGTCAGGGTGGCGCCGCCACCGGTGCCGGTGCCGGTCTGCGAGGTGCCTGTCTGCGCGGTGCCCGCGCCGGTGGAGCCGGCACCCGAACCGGTCGGGAGCTGGGCGTTCCTGTCGAACGCCAGCGAGACGGTGACCGCGTCCAGCGCCTCGCCCGCCGGGTAGTTGCCGAAGGCCGGCACGCCCTCCGCGGTGAGCGTGGCGGGCACGGCGGTCAGCGTGACCACGCCGCCGACGGGCGCGAAGGCCGCCCCGGAGAGGTCCAGCTTCGCGATCCGGGCGCCGGTCAGCACGGTCGTCTTCCCGTCCGGGGACTTGGCGTTGACGTCGGCGGTGAGGAAGGCGCCGTCCTTGTCGATCCGCAGCCCGAAGTGGTCGAAGGTGGTGTCCAGCGCGTACCCGCCGCCCGAGGGGTGCCCGAGGAAGCGCACGGACCCGGCGAAGCCGGCCGAGACGGCATGGGTGCCGGTGTCGTACGTCCCGGTGGCGCCGCCGAAGCGGTAGCCGGCCGCGCCGCCGCCGAACTCCACCTTGCCGTTGGCCACCGGGCCGGCCAGGTAGGTGCGGAAGCTCTCCTTCACCGTCCAGTCCAGGCGGCCGTCGAGGATGGCGAGTTGACCGGCCGCGGGGGCGGTGGCGCTCGGCGATCCGGAGGCCGAGGGGGAGCCGGTGGCGGTCGGCGAGCCCGTCGCGCTCGGCGAGCCGGTGGCGGTCGGCGAACCCGTGGCCGACGGGGAGCCGGTCGCGGTCGGCGAGCCCGTCGCGCTCGGCGAACCCGTGGCGGTGGGCGAGGCGGAGACGGTCGGGGAGGCGGACGGGGAGCCCGGCGCCGAGGGCGAGGGCGACGGGGCCGGGGTCTGGGCCAGCAGCAGCGACAGCGGGTCCAGGTCGGAGCCGGCCGGGTAGAAGCCGGCGAAGACCTTGGCGCCCTCCTCGGTCAGCTTGGCCGGGGTGGCGGCGCCGGTCGTGGTGTCACGGCCGACCGTGAAGGTGGCCAGCGGGACGTCCTGGCGCTCGGTGGCCTGCGGGGCGCCGACCTGCTCCTTGGAGGCGGTGTCGGCCGTCAGGGTGCCGACGGTGCCCGAAGTGGTGAGCCTCAGGTCGCTCAGCCCGACGTCCAACTGGCCCCCGTGGGCGAGGAAGCGCACGCCGCCGGTGAACGCGGCGGACAGGGTGTGCGAGGTGAGGTCGTAGCGGGCGCTGCCGAAGCCGAAGTGGAAGGTCCCGTCGGCGTTGCGGGTCGCCCCTCCGGTCAGCTCGATCGTGCCGCTGCCGGCGGGCCCGGTCACGTAGCTGCGGAAGCTCTGCTTCACGCCCCAGTCGAGCGAACCGGTGTCGTACGTGACCTCGGTGGGGCCCGCACCGAAGGCCAGCGCGGGGGCGCCGAGGGCGGCCAGCGCGAGGCCGGCCGTCGCGGCGCCGAGGGCCGCCAGGGAGGTGCGGTTGCGCCGACCGGGGCGCTGGACAGTGGTACGCGGCATGGCTTCGAACGCTCCTTGTGATGACAGTGATGTGACGGTGCGTCAGGCGCTGGGCCGGGCGTCCTCGTCGGTGGTTGCGGGGCCGTCGGCGGCCGGGGTGGCGGCCGTGCGGCGGCGCCGGGCGAGTACGACGCCGGCCGTCGCGAGGGCGAGGACCAGCAGGCCGCCGACGGCCGCGACGGCCGGCCACCGGACCTCCTTCGCGGCCTCGGCGGCGACCGGCGCGGTGGCCGGGGCGGGGCTCGCGACGGCCGGGGCGGGCGCCGCGGCGGGGGCGCTGCCGATGTCCGGCAGCGGGGGCAGGACGGCCGCCGGGTCGAGCGCGACGGCGAAGCTCAGCGGGTCCATGTCGGCGCCGGCGGGGTAGAGCCCGCCGAACGCCTTCGCGCCCGACTCGCTGAGCTTGAGCGGGAGTTCGACGGCCTTGAGCAGGCCGCCCTCGGGCTTGAGGACGCCCGCTTCGAAGGTGGCCAGTTCCACGCCGGGTGCCTGCTGGACGGCGCCGTCCGGCGTCCGGCCCGAGACGTCGGCGGTGAGCCTGCCGTGGCCGTCGGCGACGGTGACGGCGGCGTTGGCGAGGACGAGGTCCAGGCCGTAGCCGTCGGCGGTCTTCATTCCGGTGAAGTGCACGCCGCCGGCGAAGGCGGCGGTGAGGGCGCCGGTCACCGGGTCGTAGCCGCCCTTGGCCGGGGTCCAGCGGAAGAACGCCCCGCCGTCCGCCGCGCCGCCGGACACCTCCCAGCCGCCCTTGGCGATCGAGCCGGTGACGTAGTCGCGGAAGGTCCGGCGGACGCCCCAGTCGAGCGAGCCGCCGGTGAACTCGGTGCGCGCCGGGGCGGGCGCGGGGCTCTCCCCGGCCGGGGTGCCGGCGGGAGCGACGGGGGTTGCGGCGGCGGGGGTGCCGGCCGGCTCCGCGCCGGCCGGCTGCCCGGTGGCGGACGGCGAGGCCTTCGCCGCCGGGAGGTTGACCGAGAGGGTGAGCGGGTCGAGCGCGGTACCGGCGGTGTAGAAGCCGCCGAAGGCGTTCGCCCCCGCACCGGTCAGGGTGGCGGGCACGTTGCTGAGCGTCAGGGTGCCGGCGGCGCCGCGCAGGTCGAGCCCGGCGAGCGAGAGGTCCGCGAGCCGGGCCTGACTGACGGCCGTGACCTTGCCGGTGTCCTTGGACCTGCTGCTGACATCGGCGTAGAGCCCCGCCCCGCCGCCGGCGCCGGCCCGCAGCGTCAGCCGGCCGATGCTGAGGTCGAGGACGTTGACACCGTTCTCCTGGTGCCCGGTGAACCGGACGCCGCCGGAGAACGAGGCGCTCAGCGCGCCGGTCTCCGGATCGTACGCACCGGTCGCGGAGTGGAACCGGAAGGTGCTCCCGCCGACCGTGGCGGCGCCGCCGGTGAGCCCCCAACTGCCCTTGGCGATGGGGCCGGTGACATAGCTGAGGAAGGACTGCTTGATCCCCCAGTCCAGTCGCCCGCCGGCCACCCGCCCCTCGGCCGCGACCGCCTGGACCGGCAGGAGCGACACCGCCAGCAGGGCGGCGAGGGCGGCCACCAGGGTGGCGGCGAGGCGGCGGAGCCGTCGCGGCATGGGCATGGGCTGGTCGCTCCTCGGCATGGCGGGGAAAGGGACGGCGAATACCGCCCCCCCTTGCGAAAACTAGGTAAGGCTAACCTAATATACGAGTCAAGGGTGCCGTCACCCGACCTGCCGGCAGGCCGGCCCTGGTCCGAACGCGACGCCAACAGCCATCGAGAGGGCCGCAGTTGAGCAGCAACATCCGACACCGGGCAGCCCGGCGGCCCGCCGGGCTGCTGCTGGCCGCAGGCCTGCTGATCGCCGCCGCCACCGGCTGCGGCCCGACCACCGGCCCGGCGAACGCCGCCCCCTCCCCCACCGCGCCGGACGTCGTCGAACCGCTGAGTCCCGCACCCGCCCCCCAACTGCCCGCCACCACCGCCTCGGCCGACGGCCGGCAGGTCACCGTGACCAGCGCCGACCGGATCATCCCGCTCAGCGGCAGCCTGTCCGAGATCGTCTTCAGCCTCGGCCTGGGCTCCCGGGTGGTGGCCCGCGACGTCTCCACCACCTTCGAACAGGCCGCCGCCCTGCCCGTGATCACCCAGGCGCACGACGTCTCGGCCGAGGGCGTGCTCTCGCTGCACCCCAGCGTCGTCCTCGCCGACCGCTCCACCGGCCCGGCCGAGGCGGTCGAGCAGATCCGAGCCGCGGGCGTCCCGCTCCTCGTCCTGGACGACGCCAAGCAGCTCGACGACGTCGACGCACGGATCGACGCCGTCGCCGGCGCACTCGGAGTCCCCTCCGCCGGAGCGCAGTTGAAGGCCCGCACCGACGAGCGGATCCAGCAGGCCAGGGCCGAGCTGCAGCCCGCCGCCCGCAAGCCCAAGGTCGCCTTCCTCTACCTGCGCGGCAGCGCCTCGGTCTTCCTGCTCGGCGGCGCCGCCTCCGGCGCGGGCTCGCTGATCGAGGCCGTCGGCGGCGAGGACGCGGGCAAGGCCGCCGGCCTGACCGGCGACTTCACCCCGCTGACCAGCGAAGCGCTGGTCAAGGCCGCACCGGACGCGATCCTGGTGATGACCAAGGGCCTCGCCTCGGTCGGCGGGGTGGACGGACTGCTCAAGCTCCCCGGCGTCGCGCAGACCCCGGCAGGCCTGGACCGCCGGATCGTCTCCGTCGAGGACGGCAAGCTGCTCAGCTACGGCCCCCGCACCCCGGAGGTGCTGCGCAGCATCGCCGCGCAGCTGTACGGCGGCGACGGCGGTGCGCCGCGATGACCGCCACCGCCCTCCGCCCGGCGCCCCCCGCGCCGCCCGCACCCCGCCGGCTGCCCGGCCGGACCACCCTGCTCACCACCGGGCTCGCCCTGGCGCTGCTGCTCCTCGCCCTGCTGGCGGCCGGCATCGGCGCGTACCGCATCCCGACCGGCGACATCCTCGCCTCCGTCGCCCACCGCCTCGGCCTCGGCGGTCACCCGCTCGGCCGGGTGCCGGAGTCCGTGCTGTGGAACGTCCGGCTGCCGCGGGTGGTGCTGGCCCTGCTGGTCGGCGCCTCGCTGGGCTGCGCGGGCGCCCTGATGCAGGGCATGTTCGGCAACCCGCTGGCCGAGCCCGGGGTGATCGGGGTCTCCTCCGGCGGCGCCGTCGGCGCGGTCGGCTGCATCGTGCTCGGCCTGGACGCCCTCGGCAGCTGGACGGTGACCGTGTTCGCCTTCGCCACCGGCCTGCTGACGGTCTTCGCCGTCTACGCGATGTCCCGCTCCGGCGGGCGCACCGAGGTGGTGACCCTCGTCCTGACCGGTGTCGCGGTGAACGCCTTCTGCGGCGCGCTGATCGGCATCTTCCTGTTCACCGCCGACAGCGCCGCGATCAACCAGGTCACCTTCTGGCAGCTCGGCTCGCTCTCCCAGGCCACCTGGGGCAAGGTGCTGGGCGTCCTGCCCTTCGCCGTGATCGGGCTGGCCGTGGCGCCGCTGTACGCCCGCCGGCTGGACCTGCTGGCCCTCGGCGAGCGGCCGGCCCGCCACCTCGGGGTGGACGTGGAGCGGATGCGCCTGGTGCTGATCACCGTGGTGGCCCTGCTGACCGCGGCCGCCGTCGCGGTCAGCGGCATCATCGGCTTCGTCGGCCTGGTCGTCCCGCACCTGCTGCGGATGGCGGCCGGCCCCGGCCACCGGTTCCTGCTGCCCGGCAGCGCCCTCGGCGGCGCCCTCGTCCTGGTGGCGGGCGACCTCGCCGCGCGCACCCTCGCCCAACCGGCCGAACTGCCGCTCGGCGTGCTGACCGCGCTGATCGGCAGCCCCTTCTTCTTCTGGCTGCTGCGCCGGACCCGGACCAGGCAGGGCGGCTGGGCATGAGACTTCGCACTCGACAGGTTCCCGAACGCCCCGCCGTCGGGGAGGAGTTGCTGAATGCCCAGGGGGTGCGGCTGACCCTCGGGGGCCGGGAGCTGCTGGCCGGCGTCGACGTGTCCGTGCACGCCGGCGAGGTGCTGGCCCTGCTCGGGCCGAACGGCGCGGGCAAGTCCACCCTGCTGTCCGTGCTCTCCGGCGACCTGCCGCCGTCCGCCGGTGCGGTACTGCTGCGCGGCCGTCCGCTGGCCTCCTACGGCCCCGCCGAACTCGCCCTGCACCGGGCGCTGCTGCCGCAGTCCTCGGCGCTGTCGTTCCCGTTCGCGGCCGGCGAGGTGGTGCGGATGGGCCGGGCCCCGTGGGCCGGGACGGCGGCGAGCGCACAGGACGAGGCGGCCGTCGCCGAGGCGATGGCCGCCACCGAGTCGGCGCGGTTCGCCGACCGGCCGTTCACCGCGCTCTCCGGCGGCGAGCGGGCCCGGGTGTCGCTGGCCCGGGTGCTCGCCCAGCGCGCCCCGCTGCTGCTGCTCGACGAACCGACCGCCGCGCTGGACCTGCGCCACCAGGAGCTCGTCCTGCGGGTGGCCCGGGAGCGGGCCGCCGCCGGGGACGCCGTGGTGGTGGTCCTGCACGACCTGTCGCTGGCCGCGGCCTACGCCGACCGGGTGGTCCTGCTCGCGGACGGCGCCACGGCGGCGGACGGCCCGGTGGCGGAGGTGCTGCGCGGACCGCTGCTGAGCGAGGTGTACGGCCACCCGGTGGAGGTGCTGGCGCACCCGCGGACGGGCAGCCCGCTGGTGCTGCCCGTCCGCGGGTGACCGCCGGCCCGCCGTCGGGCGGTACCGGCGGCCGGGGCGGCTCAGCCCTCGTCGTCGAGCCGGAAGCCGACCTTGAGGCCGACCTGGTAGTGCGCGACGTGGCCGTCCTCGATGTGGCCGCGGATCTGCACCACCTCGAACCAGTCGAGGTTGCGCAGCGTCCGACCGGCCCGGTCGACGCCGTTGCGGATCGCCTGGTCGATTCCCTCGGTCGACGATCCGACGATCTCGGTGACCCGGTAGATGTGGTCGCTCATGACGGCCTCCGTGAGGTGCGCGATGGGTGGGCCACGGTGTCCGGGGACAGCGGGCCGAGGCGGTGGGCGACAACCCCCGTCCACCGTGCACCCTGACGCGGCCTCCCGCACGCCCGGACCGGCCGCCCGGGCGGACCCACGCCGCCGCCGTGGCCGCACCGCGCACCCCGCGGCCGCCCCGGTCAGACGAGCGCGCGGATCTCGCCCACCGGCACGCCGCCGCCCAGCAGCGGGGCCTCGCCGATCCGCTCCAGGGTGCCGTCCCCGGTGGTCACGCCCAGCCGGCGCAGCGCGGCGGCCAGCACCGGCCCGCGGGCCCGCTCCGCGCCGTCGTCGATCTTGAAGGCGAGCGCCCGACCGTCGGCCAGCGCCACCACCTGGACGGCTTCGGCCCCCATCTTCGACAGCGCGCCCGGCACCGCCCGCATCAGCCAGGTGTCGGCCCGCCGGGTACCGCCGACGAACTCGGGGTGGGCGCGCATCGCGTCCGCCACCCGGCGCTGCGGCGTCCCCGGGTCGGCCAGCACCAGCGAGCGGTAGCCGCGGGCCAGGCCGGTCAGCGACACGGCCAGCAGCGGCGCGCCGCAGCCGTCCACCCCCGCGTGCGCCGCCGGCTCGCCGGTGCCCTCGGCCAGGGCCTCACCGGCCAGCTGCTGGATCGGGTGGGCCGGGGCGAGGTAGCTGCCGGTGTCCCAGCCGTTGGCCACGCAGGCGGCCAGCCAGCCGGCGTGCTTGCCGGAGCAGTCCATCATGATCGGTGCGCGCTCGCCGCCGGACCGCAGGTACAGCTCGGCCTCGGTCTCGTCCAGCGGCAGGTCGGCCGGAGTGCGCAGGGCGCTCTCGTCCAGCCCGGCGCCGGCCAGGATCCGGCGCACCCCCTCGCGGTGGAAGGCCTCGGCGGAGTGGCTGGAGGCGGCCAGCGCCAACAGCTCCCCGTCGATCTCCAGCCCGGCCCGCAGGGTGGCGACGGCCTGGAACGGCTTGGCGCAGGACCGCGGGAAGACCGGGGCGTCGGGCGCGCCCAGCGCGTACTCCACCGAGCCGTCGGCGGCGAGCAGCACCAGCGAGCCGTGGTGACGGCCCTCGGTGAAGCCGGAGCGTATGACCTCGGCGAGAACGGCGAGGGCGGCGGGCTGGGACATGAGGGTGGTGCCTTCCGGGACGAGGGTGGCCGGGCGGCGGATCCGCCCCCGGGCCCCTCCGCCCGACCCGGTCAGTCGGCCAGCGAACCACCCGTGAGCAGGTCGTCGACCCGCGCTTCCCCTTCACGGTACCTGCGGGCGATCTCGGCGCTGCAGTCGTCCGCCGTCCGCTGCAGGAGCTGCCGGCGCCCCGACACCTCGCGCTCGTGCGACCGCAGCCGCTCCAGCGCGGCGAGCAGGTCCTCGGCGGGGTGCGCGGCGAGATCGGCCAGCCGGACGTCGCCCATCAGCGCGTCCGCCTGCACCTGGTACTGCTCGCCGCGCGGCGGGCCGAGCGTCACGTGCCGGGCCGAGCTGCGCACCGAGGACGGCGCGTCGGAGAGGATCGCCGGCAGCCGGTCGAGCAGCGCCCGCGGGTCCCCTCCGGGGGCGCCGGCCGGGCGGTCGGCCGCCGGACGGCGGTCGAGCTCGGCCCGCAGGATGTCCATCCGGCCGTGCAGCAGGCGGCGGAGGTAGGAGAGGTCCGCCTCCTGCTCCTGGGCGTCGCGGCGCAGGACGCGCAGCTCCTCCAGGCCCAGCCCGCCGAGCCCGGCCCGGGCGTCCGGAGCCGGCGGGCCGGCCGGTGCCTGTGGCCGGGGCGTCCTGGGGCCGGGGGGCCTGCGGTCGGGGGTCTGCGGTTCGAGGGCCGGCTGCCCCGACGGGCCCCCGCCGGGCACGCCACCCCGCGCCACCCCGGACCGACCGTGCACCGCGCTGCTCGCGTCCATCAACCAACCACCTGCCGTTGTCCTGATCCCGCCCGCTCGCGCCACTTCTCGTGTGCCACGTGTTCGGTCCCGTCCCTGGCGTGCCGACTGCTTGCACGCACGGGCACCCCCGAGAGTTCCCGTCGGGCGCCGGTGCCACTCTCCGGGGTGACATCGCCGGTACTGCTGCCCGAGCGGCTCGACCGAACCGGCCCGTCGCGGCGAGCCGTGGCGCCCCGGGCCGTCCTACCGAACACCAGCGTGCCACCCCGCCCGGCGCGCGCGCACCGCCCGGCCACCCGAACGGCCCCCTGGCGAACCGGGGTGGCTGATACGACCAGCGCATTCGGCCGAGAGATCGACAACGCTGGGGGCGTGCAGGCAGACCACCCGGCGCGCGCCAGACCTGCACGCGCCTGCTGGGCGCCCGCACGCCTCCGGCAGAATGGGCCCATGCGAGCAGTGGTTCAGCGAGTGACCGAGGCCCGGGTGACCGTGGCCGGCGAGACCGTGGGATCGATCGACGGCCCGGGCCTGTGCGTCCTGGTCGGCGTCACCCACGAGGACACCCCGGCGAAGGCCGCCCAGCTGGCCCGCAAGCTCTGGAGCCTGCGGATCTTCGACGGCGCCGGCGACGCCCCGCAGGACCTCGCCGGAGCACCGGACGCCGCCGCACCCGCCGGCGGCCCCGGCACCGAGCGGTCCTGCTCGGACATCGCCGCGCCGCTGCTGGTGATCAGCCAGTTCACGCTCTACGGCGACGCGCGCAAGGGCCGCCGCCCCACCTGGAACGCCGCCGCGCCCGGCCCGGTCGCCGAACCGCTGGTGGACGAGGTGGTCACCCAGCTGCGGGCACTCGGCGCCAAGGTGGAGACCGGGCGGTTCGGCGCGGACATGCAGGTGGCCCTGGTGAACGACGGCCCGTTCACCGTCCTGCTGGAGCTCTGACCGCCCGCAGCCTCCCCGGCCCGCCCGGCGCGGCCCGCGACTACTGCGGGACCACGACCTCCTGGCCGGCCGCCACCGTGCCGGCCAGCAGCAGCGCGTCCACCGGCACGTTGCGCTTCACCACGGCCAGCGCGATCGGGCCCAGCTCGTGGTGGCGCGCCGAGGAGGTCACGATGCCCAGCGCCCGGCCCTGCGGGTCCGAGGCCAGCCGGACCTCCGTCCCGTGCGGCGGCAGCACCTCCTCGGTGCCGTCCAGGTGCAGGAACACCAGGCGGCGCGGCGGGCGGCCCAGGTTGTGCACCCGGGCGACCGTCTCCTGCCCGCGGTAGCAGCCCTTGTTGAGGTGCACGGCGGTGGACAGCCAGTCGACCTCGTGCGGGATGGTCCGGTGGTCGGTCTCGAAGCCGAGCCGCGGCCGGTGCGCCTCGATCCGCAGCGCCTCGTACGCCCACACGCCGGCCGGCGGGCCGTAGGCCCCGGTCAGCGCGGCCAGCTCGGCGCGCGGCAGGAACAGGTCGCGCCCGTAGGGGAGTTCACGCACGGCGGCGGCGCCCTCGGCGGAGGCGGTGGAGCCCGCGGGGAGGTGCACCACGGCGTAGTCCGCGGTCGCGTCGGCGACCTCCGCCCGGTAGAAGAACTTCATCTTCTCCAGGTAGCCCACCAACTCGGCCTGGGTGCCCGGCTCGACGTGCACCCAGGTGGTGGCACCGTCGTCCACCAGGTAGAGGGCGTGCTCGACGTGGCCGTTCGGCGAGAGCACGAGCGCCTCGGTGGCCTGCTGCGGCGCCAGCTCGCTGACGTGCTGGGTGAGCAGCAGGTGCAGCCAGGTCAGCCGGTCCTCGCCGGAGACGGTGATCACGCCGCGGTGCGAGAGGTCCACGAAGCCCCTGCCCTGCGCGAGGTGCCGTTGCTCGCGGAAGATGTCGCCGTAGTGGGCGGCGACGCCCTCGTCGGTTCCCTCGGCGGGGACGGCACCGGGCAGCGCAAGCAGCGGGCTCTTCATACCGGTCAGCTTACGACTGCGCGCCGGGAAGCCTGTCGGTGCAGTCGGCGCAGCGGCCGAAGATGGCGAAGTGCTTCAGGTCGGTGTCGAAGCCGTGCTTGGCGCGCAGGCTCTCGATCAGCGGCGCGGCGATCGCGGTGTCGGTCTCGGTGACCTTGTCGCAGTCCCGGCAGACCAGGTGCAGGTGGTGGTGGCGACCGGCCAGGTGGTAGGTCGGCGCGCCGTGGCCCAGGTGCGCGTGGGAGACCAGGCCGAGCTCCTCCAGCAGCTCCAGCGTCCGGTAGACGGTGGAGATGTTGACGCCGCTGGCGGTCCGGCGGACGTGCGCGAGGATCGCGTCCGGGGTGGCGTGGTCGAGCACGTCGACGGCCTCCAGTACCAGCTGCCGCTGTGGGGTCAGCCGGTACCCGCGCTCACGCAGGTCGGCCTTCCAGTCGCCGGAGAGCTGCCAGTCGGTTGTGCCGGTGTCCGCCACGGTGCTGTCCCTGCCAGTTAGAGGTCCTCAGACAAGTGTAGGGACCGATCACCGATCGGTCCCTACCCCGCGGCTGCGGCCCGACCCGGTGGCACGACCCGGCGGCACGGACGGTCAGCGGAAGAACGCGATGCCGTCGTCCGGCAGGTCGTTGATGTCCTTGATCAGCTGCGCCGGGCTCAGCACCTTCTTCAGCTGCGCCGACATGTACGGGCGCAGCGGCACCTCGGGGGCGGCCTTCTCGCCGACCCAGAGCAGCTCGTCGTTGACGAAGCCGTAGAGGCGCTTGCCGCCGGAGTACGGCGCCGAGCCCTCGATCCGGGCGACCGCGTCGGTGCTCACGTCGATCTGCGGCTTGCCGTCGGCCAGCTCGCCGTACCAGACCTCGACGGTGCCGTCGTCACGGACGGAGGAGATCTCCACCCCGCGGGCGCCGCCGGCGCCGTGCGGGTTGCTGGTGATCCGCCAGAAGGCGTGCTCGTTCTCCAGCGGACGGACCTTCTCGCCCTCGCCGTTCAGCACCCAGGTCCGGGAGCGGAACTCCAGGAAGGGGCGGCCGTCGTGCCGGAAGACGATCTCCTGGCCGAAGTTGCACTTCTCGGCGCCCGGGAAGTCGAAGACGCCCGCGCCCTCCCAGGTGCCGAGGAGGAAGGCGAGCGGGATGACGTCCTTGTGGAGGTCAGAGGGGATCTCGATCATGTTCCTGGTCACTGTCGGCGGTGTGGGGACTCGTCAACCGTACGGCAGAGGGGTCAGCGCTGGCCCTGGTACAGCTTCATCACCGAGAAGATGGCGAACCAGGTGATCAGCACGGCCATCAGGGCCAGCAGGGAGTCGAAGAAGATTTCCAGACCGGACACGGGGCGCTCCCATTGCGGTGACATGTGGCGACAGCACGGATACGACCCCGCGAGTCTATCCGCCGCCCCCCGGGCGGTCGCGGTGAGGCCCGCCACGTCGCCGCTAGGGTGTCGGCATGGCGAAGAAGCTGGTCATCAAGGTCACGGCGGGGGCGGACGCGCCCGAGCGCTGCTCGCAGGCGTTCACGGTGGCGGCGGTCGCCGTCGCGAGCGGGGTGGAGGTGTCGCTCTGGCTCACCGGGGAGTCCTCCTGGTTCGCGCTGCCGGGGCGCGCCGCCGAGTTCGAGCTGCCGCACGCGGCGCCGCTGCCCGACCTGCTGGAGTCGATCCTGGCGGCCGGCTCGGTCACCCTCTGCACCCAGTGCGCGGCGCGGCGCGGCATCGAGCAGAAGGACACCGTGGAGGGTGTCCGGATCGCGGGCGCACAGGTCTTCGTCAGCGAGATCATGGCGGACGGCGTGCAGGCGCTCGTGTACTGACCCGGGCCGCGCACCCGTACCGACCGGGCCGCGCCCGGCCACCGGCCCGCTACGGACGCTGTTCGTGGTCGGGCGTGTCACGGCCGTGCCCGGGCTCGTCCCACTTGGGGTCCTCCCAGCGCGGGTCGTTCCACCAGTCGTCCTCGGGGTCGCGCTTGTTCGCGAAGACGGCGGCGGCCGGCGGGATCACCATCGCGACCACGCACATGCCGATCGCCGCCGGGACGGACACGAAGCGCACCACTCCCCAGGCCAGGACGAACAGCGCCAGGCAGACGCCCATCATCACGAAGTAGCGGACATGCCGCTGATGTGCCTGCACCCCTCCACGGTACGGCGGGCGGCCCGCGCAGTCAGCGGCCCGGCGCGGACTCGACCGCGTCCGCCGACCGCGCGGGCAACGACGAGGGCCCTCTGCGCCCGGCGATTGCCGGGCGCAGAGGGCCCTCGGGGCGTTCAGCGGTCTCAGACCGCGATCGCGACCTCGGTGAAGGCGCCCTGGGAGGCGACCACCACGCGGTCGACGGTCGCGCCGGGGACGAGCGCACGCAGCGTCCACTTGCCCGGGCGGGCGAAGAAGCGGAACTGCCCGGTGGCCGAGGTCGGAACCTCGGCGGTGAACTCGCCACCCTCGTCGAGCAGACGGACGTAACCGTTGACCGGCTCGCCGTCGCGGGTGACGGAACCCTGGATGATCGTCTCGTTTGCCACGTCAACTCCTGCCAGGTCCGGGCCGCCGGCCTTCGCACCACACATGTCTGATTCTCCTAACGACTTACTGGGTGAAGCAGGTGCTCAGTTGCCGAGCTCGATCGGCACGCCGACGAGGCTGCCGTACTCGGTCCAGGAGCCGTCGTAGTTCTTGACGTTGGTCTGGCCGAGCAGCTGGTGCAGCACGAACCAGGTGAGCGCGGAGCGCTCGCCGATGCGGCAGTAGGCGATGGTGTCCTTGTCCAGGTCCACGCCCTCGGCCTGGTAGAGCGCGCGCAGCTCGTCGTCGCTCTTGAAGGTGCCGTCGTCGTTGGCGTTCTTCGCCCACGGGATGTTCGCGGCGGTCGGGACGTGGCCCGGACGCTGCGACTGCTCCTGCGGGAGGTGGGCCGGGGCGAGCAGGCGGCCGGAGAACTCGTCGGGCGAGCGGACGTCGACCAGGTTCAGGGTGCCGATCGCGGCGAGGACGTCGTCGCGGAAGGCGCGGATCGAGGTGTCCTGGGCCTTGGCCTTGTACTCGGTGGCGGCGCGGACCGGCACCTCGACGACCAGGTCGCGGGAGTCGAGCTCCCACTTCTTGCGGCCGCCGTCGAGCAGACGGGCGTCACCGTGGCCGTAGAGCTTGAAGTACCAGAAGGCGTACGAGGCGAACCAGTTGTTGTTGCCGCCGTAGAAGACGACGGTGTCGTCGTTGGCGATGCCCTTGGCCGAGAGGAGCTTCTCGAAGGCTTCCTGGTCGACGAAGTCACGACGGACCGGGTCCTGCAGGTCCTTCGTCCAGTCGATCCGGACGGCGTTGCGGATGTGGTTCTTCTCGTACGCGCTGGTGTCCTCGTCGACCTCGACGATGACGACCTTCGGGTCGTCCAGGTGGGCCTGGACCCAGTCTGCGTCTACCAGGACGTCAGTGCGGCTCATGGTGATGCTCTCCATCCGAGGGCGGTTTGCGGAAGGGTGGTTCAGGGAGCGGTCCGACCCGACTGGTCCGAATTCTTGTCCGAATAGTGGGACAGAACGGCGGGCAGGCAGTACCGGACCGTGGATTGCAAAGTGCGAAGGGGGACGGCCGGCGTCATTGTGCCGGGCCAGGTCACCGGAGAGGGGCGACGGGCGGGAACTGCCCGACAAGACCGCCCAGTTAGCGCATTCGACACAGACAGGCGGACACGCGGCACAGGTCTACCGCCCGCCGCTTCGTGAGGTCCGTCTGTCGCTTCATGCAGACGATGCTAGGGACAGGGAGCCCCTGATGTCATTAGCGTGTCGAATACTGAGACGATTTAGTTCGGATCCTGAGATTTGAGGGTTTCATGGCTTGCGGGAGCGGCGCACGGGCCGCCCCGAGCTCTCCACAGGCGCAAACGACACCGCTCCGCGCGGCTGCCCTGGACAGCGCGTCTCGCGGAGCGGTACGGGAGATCGGGGGAGGGGTGCCGAGAGGGGTGGCGAGCGGAGCGGCCCCCGGGCGACGGCGGGATCGGTCGATCGGCTTCAGCCGATCAGCTTGATTCCCGTCCCGCTGAAGGTCAGCCGCAGGCCGTCCGGCTGCGGCACCGCACTCGCCAGCTTCAGCCCGGCCGGCAGGTCGTTCAGCGTGAAGCTCACCGGGCCGATCGCCTGGTTGGTGACCCCGTTCAGCATCGACGCGATCCCGCTGAGCTGGAAGCCGTCCGCCGTCACGGTGTTCCCCTCGTTGTGCACCGCGCCCTCGCCGACCGCCACCGGGCCCAGCGAGGCCTTGACCTTGCCCGGCCCGCCGTAGGAGAGCGAGAGCCGGGTGCCGCCCGGGACGAGCCTGCCCGCGCCGGGCACCAGCTTGGAGGCCTCGGGCAGCAGCTTGGCGAGGTCCGCGTAGGTGATCAGGCCGTCTCCGCTGCCCCGGGCCACGGTGGCACTGGTGAAGCTGCCGCTCACCTCGACGCCCGACAGCTTCGCCTTGAACGAGTGCAGCTCGACCTGCTGCCGGCCGTCGCCGACGACCAGGTCGTCCGCCGAGAGCCGGACGTCGTCCAGCTTCATCGACAGCACCTGGGTGAGGAACGGGAAGCCCTCGATCGACACCTGCGGGCGCTGGCTCAGCCGGCCGCTGCTCACCAGCTGGTCGGCGGCCTCGTCCTCGGCCAGACCGACGGCGATCCGGTCGGCGCCCACCAGCAGGCCCGAGACCACCACCAGCCCGACCGTCAGCTTCAGCCAGCCACGCATCGTCGCTCCCCTCAACCCGCCACGGACCCACGGACGTACGGCCATACGGACGTACGGCCCGGTGCCATGGTTCCGCACCCGGGCCCGCGCGGACTCCCCGCCCGGGCCCGGGTCCGGTCAGCCGGCGAGCAGGCGGCTGCCGATCCAGATCAGCGGCGAGGCCACCGCCAGCGGCAGCGCCACCCCCGCCGTCATGTGCACGAACCGGGACGGCCAGTCGTACGCGGCCACCCGGCGCCCGACCAGCGCGCCGACGGCGGCGAGCGCCCCCAGCGCGGCGGGCGCGCCGACCAGCAGACCGAAACCGGCCGCGACCAGCAGGCCCAGCACCGGCGCGACCACCTTCGGCGCCGGCAGCGGCAGCGCCGCCAGCACCGTCGCCAGCGCCACGGCGGCCATCGCGGCCGGCACCCACGCCGCGACCAGCAGCGCCGCGCACAGCACCGTCACCACGGTCGCCGACCCGAGCACGGTCAGCGCGTAGAACCGCTCCGCCGGGTCGGACGGCCGGAACGTCTGCAGCACCAGCACCAGCAGGAAGAACCCGCCGAGCGTGCCCACCACGGCCGCCGCCTTCGCGTCCCCGTGCGCGAGCAGCACCGCCGCGTCGGCGGTGAACCCGGCCAGCGCCGCGAGCGCGATGCCCTGCCGGGCGGGCCACATGCCGTTCAGCCGGAACCAGCCGGCCGCCGTCAGCACCTGGAGCAGCACCACCGTCAGCGCCAGCGGCACGCTGCCCAGCGCGGCGCCGCCGGCCAGCAGCGCCGCCACCCCGGCCGTGATCAGCGCGGGCTGCAGACCCGGCTCGATGATCGGCGAGCCCGTCCGGTGAGCCGCCGAGGGCGCGGGCGGGACGGACCGCGGCGGGCTCGGCGGACCGGGCGGTACCGGCGGCCGGCCGGGCTCCTGGTGCGGGAACTCGTGCGGGAGCGGCTGCGAGAACGGCGGCTGGACGGGCGGCTGCTGGGCGTACGGCTGCTGGAAGGCCTGCTGCGCCGGCCCGGACGGGTGACCGCCCTGCGGCGCGTACGGCGCGGGCTCCGCCGGTGGGTAGGCCTGCCCGGCCGACGGCTGGCCGGTGAAGGCCTGCTGCAGGAAGGACTGCTCGTACGGCTGCTCGGCGGGCTGGCCGGCGTAGGGCTGCGGCTGCTCGTACGGCTGCTGCGCCTCGTACGACTGCGGGTACTGCTGCGGCTGCGGCTGCTGGTGCGACGCGGGGGCCTCGCCGGGGGCCTGCCAGTACGGCTCGCCCTGGTACGGCTGCTGCGGCTGCCCGTAGGGCTGCCCGGGGTGGGCCTGCCCCGCCTGGGGCTCGACCGGTGTGTACGGCTGCGCCGGGTACGGCGACCGCGGGTCGTAGGGCTGCTGCGGGTCGTGCGGCTGCTGCCCGTACGCCTGCCCGGCGACGGGCGGGTACGGGGTGCCGTTCGGGTGGGCCTCGCTCACGCCGCTCACCCGCCCGCGAACGGGGGGAGGACCTCGACGGTGCCGCCCTCGGTGAGGGCGACCGAGGCGTGGTCGCGGCCGCCCACCGGCGTGCCGTCCACCAGGAAGGAGCTGTGCCCGAGCACCTGGAGCAGCCGCGGCAGGTCGGCGTGCCGCTGCCGGACGCCGTCCAGCGCCTCGGCCAGGGTCGCGGCCCGGTAGGGCTCCTCGGCCACTCCGGCCGCCGCCTTCGCGGCCGCCCAGTAGCGGATCGTCCCGCCGACCGGTGTCCCGGTCGGGACCGGGCCGCTGGCGGGCTCGGTGGTCGCAGCCATGGCAACCCCTCCTCGTGGTGCTCGAAACGTTTCGGTCGTCCGGCCCCGGTCCCCGTCGGGGACGGCCTGTCACCCACTCGAAAGGTGTACGCGTACGGGTGCGGCCGATGTCCCTTCCATGATGGCCTGTCCGCCGGTCCGAGCGGCAATCGCCCTGGCCGGTGGCACCCCCGGTCGGGCGCCGCGTTGTGGCGGGAGTCACCCGCCGGTTGCCCGAAGTGGCGGAACAGGCCCTTCCGGGGCCTCCCTATGCGGGACGTGGTCGGCTATTCTCATGGCGTAAGGGATCCGGGCAGAGTCGCCCCCGGGTCCTTTTGTGCTTTCAGGACGCCAGTACGGACGTTCCTGCGAGTGCCGACGGCCCACCCCCGCCGGCCAGTCGCAGGACCGCCCCGCCACCGCCGCACAACGAGGTGCGAGCAGCCGGCCGGGGCGTCGGAACCGGCTCCGGGCCGCCGCCCGGTACCGGAACAGACCGGAAGGTTCGCGGGATGAGCAGGGCAGTAACGGAGCATCAGGGGTTGCGGGACTCCTGGCGCGCGCCCCGTACTGCCGTGCGCGCCGGCGAATCCTCCGGATCGATCCTGGCGAACGCTCCCTCTCCCACCCGTCGCCCGGCTCCCCCCAACCCGGGGCGCGCGGCGCACGGCACCTTCCCTGCACATGCGCCATCCGGCTGTGGCGGCAGCCGCAACGCGACCGCGACGACCCGGAAAGGGGACTACCGGGTATGAGTTCTCTTCTTCTTCTCACCAACGCACTGCAGCCCTCCGCTGAGGTGCTGCCCGCGCTGGGCCTTCTGCTGCACACCGTTCGGGTGGCACCGGCCGAGGGTTCGGCCCTGGTCGACACCCCCAGCGCCGACGTCATACTCGTCGACGGCCGGCGGGACCTCCCGCAGATCCGCAGCCTCTGCCAGCTGCTGCGCTCCACCGGCATCGGCAGCCCGCTGATCCTGGTCGTCACCGAGGGCGGCCTGGCCGCCGTCACCGCCGAGTGGGGCGTCGACGACGTGCTGCTCGACACGGCGGGGCCCGCCGAGGTCGAGGCGCGGCTGCGGCTCGCCATGGGCCGGCTCCAGGTGGTGTCCGACGACAGCCCGATGGAGATCCGCAACGGCGACCTCTCGGTCGACGAGGCGACCTACTCCGCCAAGCTCAAGGGCCGGGTCCTGGACCTCACCTTCAAGGAGTTCGAGCTGCTCAAGTACCTCGCGCAGCACCCCGGCCGGGTCTTCACCCGGGCGCAGCTGCTGCAGGAGGTCTGGGGCTACGACTACTTCGGCGGCACCCGCACCGTGGACGTCCACGTCCGTCGGCTGCGCGCCAAGCTGGGCGTCGAGCACGAGCAGCTGATCGGCACCGTCCGCAACGTCGGCTACCGCTTCGTGGTGCCCGAGAAACCGGACAAGGGCGAGCGCCCCGGCCTGGAGCAGCGCTCCACCGCCGCACTGGAGGCCTGAGCCCGAGCCGGGCGGGCTCCCCCGCCCGGCTTGTCCGGATAGCACCCGGAGCGTGAAACCGGTACCCGCCGGTAGGCCCCACCCCTCGTGCCCGGCCGACGCCACCCGCGTAGACTCCGCACGTGGCCAAAGTGACGCGCGACGATGTAGCCCGACTGGCTGGAACCTCGACCGCGGTCGTCAGCTATGTGATCAACAACGGGCCGCGCCCTGTCGCGCCCGCGACCAAGGAGAAGGTGCTCGCGGCGATCGAGCAGCTCGGCTACCGGCCGAACAGCGTCGCCCAGGCGATGGCCTCCCGCCGCACCAACCTGATCGGCATGGTCGTCCCCGACGCCCGGCAGCCGTTCTTCGCCGAGATGGCGCACGCCGTGGAACGGGCCGCCTCCGACCGCGGCAAGCTCGTCCTGATCGGCAACTCCGACTACGTGGACGACCGCGAGGTGCACTACGTCCGCGCCTTCCTCGGGATGCGCGTCTCCGGCCTGATCCTGGTCAGCCAGGGCCCCTCCCAGCGCGCCGCCGAGGAGTTCGCGGCCATGGAGGGGGCGAAGGTCGTGCTGCTGCACCGCCGCCCCGAGGCGATCGACGACGTCGCGGTGGTGACCGACGACGTGGGCGGCGCCGAACTCGCGGTGCGCCACCTGCTGGAGGTTCACGAAGTCCCGTACGTGGCCTGCTTCGGCGGCCCGGTGGAGTCCCCCGCCCCCGGCGACCCGGTCATCGACCACGTCGAGGGCTGGCAGCGGGCGATGGACGCGCACGGCCTGCCCACCGAGCAGTACCTGATCGACGCGCCCTTCCACCGCTACGGCGCGTACGAGGTCGCCGTGGAGCTGCTCCGCTCCCCGAACCGGCCGCCCGCCATCTTCTGCTCCACCGACGACCAGGCGATCGGCGTCCTGCGGGCCGCCCGCGAGGTCGGCCTGCGCGTCCCCGAGGACCTCGCGGTGGCCGGCTTCGACGACGTCCCCGAGGCGGCCCTCGCCGACCCGCCGCTGACCACCGTCGCCTCCGACCGCGACGCGATGGCGCGGGCCGCCGTGGAGCTCGTCCTGGACGACTCGCTGATGGTGCCCGGCTCCGACACCGAGCGGGTCCGCAAGTTCCCGTCCCGCCTGGTCGTTCGCCGCTCGTGCGGCTGCGGGACGCCCACGCAGGCGTAACGTCGTGGCCTGACCAGCCTTTATGAGAAGTCAACGGGCTTCTCTGGCCGTTCTGAGCCGCCTCTCATCAAACCTTCATCCGGCGGGCGGACGTTGGTCACATGAGCGACCAGCAGCGCAGCACCGAGACCGGCGGCACCCCCTCGCACGGCTACGCGGGCTGGAACCCGCCGATGCCCGGCCACCCGCCGACCACGCCCGCCCCGGACGGCGGCACGCACCCCGCCGGCGGGCCGGCCGGCGGCGGACGGCCCGAGAGCCGGCCGCAGGTCGTCGAGGGCACCGTCGTCCCCCACCGGTACGTCGAGGACCACTCCGGCGGCGCCTTCGACGGGCCGCCGGCGCCGCCGCCCGGCACCCCCCACGACGGCACCCCCTCCCCCGGGACGCCGCCGCCCTCCGGCGGGCACGCCCGGCGCGGCCTGCTGCGCGGACGGCTCGCGCTCGTCACCGCCGTGGCGGCCGTCGCCGCCGTCCTCGGCGGGGTCACCGGCGGTGCGATAGCCGTCGGTGAGCGCGGCGGCTCCAGCTCCGCGGCGGCGACCATCGCCAGCCCCGTCTCCGCCCGCTCCGACGGCAGCGCCGACGTCGCCGCGATCGCCTCCGCCGTCTCGCCGAGCGTCGTCCAGATCAGCGTGAAGACCTCCGGCGGCACCGCCACCGGCACCGGCGTCGTGCTCGACACCAGCGGCCGGATCCTCACCAACTACCACGTGATCTCCGGCGCCGCCGGCGGCGGCACCGCCACCGTCACCTTCAAGGACGGCAGCACCGCGACCGCGACCGTCACCGGCACCGACAAGTCCCTCGACGTCGCCGTGATCACCGCCTCCGGCGCGAAGAACCTCACCCCCGCCACCCTCGGCGACTCCGGCCAGGTCGCGGTCGGCGACTCCGTCGTCGCCATCGGCAACCCCGAGGGCCTCACCGGCACCGTCACCTCCGGCATCATCAGCGCCGAGAACCGCGAGGTCACCGTCCAGCTCGACGAGGGCTCCACCAGCGGCAACGGCGGCTTCGGGTTCCCCGACCTGCCCGGCAGCCGGAGCGGCCAGGGCTCGAACGGCTCCGGCGGCTCGGCCGGGGACAGCACCACCTACAAGGCCTTCCAGACCGACGCCGCCCTCAACCCCGGCAACTCCGGCGGCCCGCTGATCAACGCGAGCGGCCAGGTGATCGGCATCAACTCCGCGATGTACTCGGCCGGCGGCGCCGACTCCACCGCCGACTCCGGCACCGCCGGCAGCGTCGGCCTCGGCTTCGCCATCCCGATCAACGACATCAAGCAGGTGCTGCCCAAGCTGGAGGCGGGGCAGAACGTGTAGCAGGACAATTGCCCCACGGGGCACCGCACGGCCCACCCGGCCGCCCGCCGCGTCCCGGCCGGCGGCCTCTCCAGCAGCAGCACCACCGACGCCGACAGCCAAGAGCACCACGACGAGAGAGGGCAAGCGCCCATGACTCCCCCCGCCGACGACCGCACCGCCGCCGAGGCCGGGTCCTCCACCGCCCGCCTCCTCGTGGTCGACGACGAGCCGGCCCTGCGGGACGCGCTGGAGAGCAGCCTCGCCTTCGAGGGCTACGAGGTCACCACCGCCACCGACGGCTACGAGGCCCTCGACGCCGTGGAACGCGACAAGCCCGACCTCGTCCTGCTGGACATCATGATGCCGCGGATGGACGGCCTCACCGCCGTCCGCCGGATGCGCTCGCGCGGCGACACCGCACCCGTCCTGATGCTCACCGCCCGCGACGCCGTCGGCGACCGCGTCACCGGCCTCGACGTCGGCGCCGACGACTACCTCGCCAAGCCCTTCGAACTCGACGAACTGCTCGCCCGCGTCCGCGCCCTGCTCCGGCGCAACGCCCTCGCCACCGAAGCCGCCGCGCGCGCCGTCGTCGCCGAGGACGACAGCGAGGTGATGGCCTTCGCCGACCTGCGGATGAACACCGCGACCCGCGAGGTCACCCGCGACGGCCGGCCCGTCGAACTCACCCGCACCGAGTTCATGCTGCTGGAGATGTTCCTCTCCCACCCCCGACAGGTCCTCACCCGCGAGCAGATCCTCAAGGCCGTCTGGGGCTTCGACTTCGAACCGTCCTCCAACTCCCTCGACGTGTACGTGATGTACCTGCGCCGCAAGACCGAGCAGGGCGGAATGCCCCGGCTCATCCAGACCGTCCGCGGCGTCGGCTACGCCCTGCGGCCGGCCGCTGGCGTCGCTGCGTGAACGAGCCCATGAGCCCACCGACACCGGCGCTGCCGCCGCCACTGGTCCACCCGCCCCGGCGCACGCTGCGGCGGCGCCTGGCGCAGTGGTACCGGGGCCGCTCGCTGCGCAGCCGGCTGGCGGCGCTCACCGCGCTCGCGGTGGCCGTGGCGATCGCGCTGTCGGCGCTGGCGTGCTGGTTCATCGTCGAGCAGAAGCTGTACCAGCAGGTGAGGCAGAACCTCACCCAGGCCCGGGTCACGCCCGCGCCCGACCCGATCGAGGCCGCGCGCGGAAACGGCGGGCTCGGCTACTGCGCCTCCTCCCCCGCGGCGGCGCAGGCGAAGGCGGAGGCCGGCGCCAAGGCCGCGGAGACCAACCGTCCCTTCCCCGGCGGGGGCGCCCCCCGCGGGGCGAATCCGGCCAGCACCCAGCTGTACAGCCCGACCGGCCAGGTCTGCCTCACGCCGCAGTCCCAGCCCAAGGCCATCACCATGCAGGCGTCCGACCTCGACGCGCTCGACCTGGCCCCCGGCAAGTTCGTCTACCGCAGCGGCACCTACGTCGACGGCACGCCCGCGATGGTGCGCCTGAACGGGCTCGTCGACCAGAACACCGGCAACAGGTACGTCTACCTGACCGCCCTGCCGGTCGACGCCGTCCAGGACTCCATGCGCCAACTCGCCCTGTTCCTCGGCATCGTGGCAGCCCTCGGCGTCGTCGGGGCGGGCTTCACCGGCCGCCTGATCGCCCGCTCCGCGCTCAAGCCCGTCGACGACCTCACCGACGTGGTCGAGCACATCGCCCGGACCGAGGAGGTGGGCACCACCATCCCGGTCAGCGGCAACGACGAGATCGCCCGGCTGTCCACCTCGTTCAACTCGATGAGCACCGCGCTGGCCAACTCCCGCGACCGGCAGACCCGGTTGATCGCCGACGCCGGGCACGAGCTGCGCACCCCGCTGACCTCGCTGCGGACCAACGTCGACCTGCTGATCCGCAGCAACGACACCGGCCGCCCGCTACCGGAGGCCACCCGTACCAAGCTGCTCGGGAACATGAAGGCGCAGATGCAGGAACTCACCCTGCTGATCGGCGACCTGCTCCAGCTCTCCCGCCCGGACTCCCCCAAGCCGGGCCAGAACGTGGCCGTGGTCGCCCTGCACGAGATCGCCGGACGCGCCGTCGACCGGGCCCGGCTGCGCGGTCCCGGTCTGGTCTTCGAGCTGGACATCGCCCCCTGGTACGTCCACGGGGACGGCGCGGCCCTGGAGCGCGCGGTGATCAACCTGCTGGACAACGCGGTGAAGTACAGCCCGCCCGGCGGCGTGGTCGAGGTACGGCTGCACGAGGGCCTGCTGACCGTCCGGGACCACGGGCCGGGCATCCCGCAGGACGAACTTCAGTACGTGTTCGACCGCTTCTGGCGCTCGCCGTCCTCCCGTCAGCTGCCGGGCTCGGGCCTGGGGCTGTCGATCGTCGCGCAGTCCGTCCGGGACGCGGGCGGCGAGGTCTCGCTCGGCCCGGCCAGGGACGGCGGCCCGGGGGCCCAGGCCACCGTCCGGTTGCCGGGTGAACCGGTCGCCCCCTAGGGCCTGTCCGGGACTGGCGCACGGGCGGGGAACGACGAACGGGCGGGGTGCCCGGAGGCACCCCGCCCGTCCCGTACGGCAGGTGGGTCAGTCGATGTCGGTGCCCGGGCCGATGATCGTGATCCGGTCCTGGGCCGGGACCGCCAGCGGGGCGGCCGCGGAGCTGTTCGCCCCGAGGTACGCCGCGAAGAGGTCCAGGTCCGAGGCGCCGACCAGCTTGTCCGTGCCGGCCGCGAAGGCCGGGAAGCCGTCGCCGCCGCCGGCCAGGAACTCGTTGGCCGCGACGCGGTAGGCCGCGGCCTGGTCGATCGGGGCGCCGTTCAGCTTGACGCTGTCCACCACGAGGCGGGCCGCGCCGGTCTTGCGCATGTCCAGGGTGTAGGTCAGGCCCTTGGAGCTCTGCAGGATCTTCGGCGCGGCCTCGTTGAGCCCGCTCACCTGCTGCTGGAGCAGCTGGACGACCTGCGCCCCGGTCAGCGTCTTGACCTGCATCATGTTGGTGAACGGCTGGACGGTGAACGCCTCGCCGTAGGTCACCACGCCGTCGCCCTCGGCCCCCGAGGCCTTGTAGACGAGGTCCGAGCGGATACCGCCGGGGTTCATGAAGGCGATCTGCGCGCCGCCCTTGTCGGCGGGCGAGAGGCCGGCCAGCTGGGCGTCGGCGATCACGTCACCGAGCGGCTTCTCCAGCGCGCTGCTGCCACGGCCGTTGACGTCCGCCGCGATGTAGCCGAGCGGGCGGTTCGCGATCGGGGCGGCCAGCGCCGAGTAGTGCGCGATCAGGGCCGTCATGTCCGGCGCCTTCTCCAGCGTGCGCCGCACCACGTGGTTCTCGGCCTTGACGGTCGGGCGCACGATGGTGCCGGTGGTCTTGTCGAGCTGCAGGTCGATCTCGGTGTAGAGGCGGCCGAAGGAGGCCGCGCTGGTCACCGAACGCGGCACGCCCTGCGGGTCCGGGATGGTGCAGGCGTACGCGTTGTGGGTGTGACCGGTGACGATCGCGCCGATCGCCGGGTCGAGCTGCTTGGCGATGTCGACGATCGGCCCGGAGATGCCCTGGCCGGCCGCGCCGCAGTCGTAGTTGTAGACCGAGCTGGCCGGGAAGCCGCCCTCGTGGATCAGCGCGACGATCGAGTTGACGCCCTGCTTCTTCAGCTCGGCGGCGTACTTGTTGATCGTCTCGACCTCGTCGCCGAACTTGAGGCCCTTGACGCCCTCGGCGGTGACGATGTTCGGCGTTCCCTCCAGGGTGGCGCCGATGAAACCGATCTTGACGCCCTGGGACTTGGTCACCCAGTACGGGGCCAGGATCGGCTTGCCGGTCTTCTCGTTGGTGACGTTGGCCGCGAGGTAGTTGAAGTTGGCGCCCTTGAACTTGCGCCCCGCCTCGTAGCAGCCGTCGACCGGGTGGCAGCCGCCGTTCTGCAGGCGCAGCAGCTCCGTGGCGCCCTCGTCGAACTCGTGGTTGCCGACCGCGGTGACGTCCAGGCCGAGCTTGTCCATCGCCTCGACGGTCGGCTCGTCGTGGAAGAGGGCCGAGGTCAGCGGGCTGGCGCCGACGATGTCACCGGCCGCGACCGTGATCGAGTCGTCGGCGGGGATGCGGGCCTGGCGCAGCGCGGTGGCGAGGTACTCGATGCCGCCCGCGGGGGTGGCGACCTCCTTGCCGGTGGCCGGGTCGATCTCCTTGACGGTCCCGGAGGAGCCCGCCGGGGCCTCCAGGTTGCCGTGGAAGTCGTTGATCGCCAGAAGCTGGAGGTTGGCCAGCTTGTGACGGTCCGCCGCCTGGGCGGCGGTCGGCACCAGCACGGTGCCGAACAGGCCGGCGGCCGCGACGACGGCGAGCGCCGTCCGGCGGTATCTGACAGTCCTGGACCCGCTGTTCAGCAGGTCACTACCGGTCCGACCGGCAATGGGCATGAGGGTTCCCCTGCACCTGGAGGGCCCCGCGGTGGGCGGGGCCGGGCTGGCGGCGATGTTGCTCGTGACCTGTGCAGCCTAGAGTCAACGCGCGTAGCTGTCAGGACCCTGGACGTAACGAGAGGGTTTCCTGTTGCCGACCTGGGGGTGCCAACTCGGGTTCCCGGACGGTGAGACCCGGGTACGCGCACTCAGGTGCGGGCCTGGACACGGGCGTTACCGTGGTGCCCCGAACACGGACCCGGACCACGAGAGACGAGCGGACCCCATGAACCCGACCGGACCGACCCCGGCACCGATCCCGGCACCCGGCACGGCACCCGGCCCGGCCGGCCCGCGCGTCAGCCCGTGGCTGCCCGGCACGCTGGCGGCCCTCTGGGGCCTGCCCGGCCTCGGCCTGCTGGCCTACGCCGTGCAGACCCTCTCCCAACTCCTCACCGGGACGGACGAACGCGGGGAGATCACCGGCGAGGGCCAGGTCTCGCTGGCCCTCGTCCTCGTCGTCACCGCGGCCGTGGCCCTTCCCGCCCTGGTCCTCGGCGCCCTGTGCACCGTGGCCACCCTCCGGGTGCGGCGCGGACGCCCGGGCGCCGAAGGCTGGGTCTTCGGGCTCGGACTCACCAGCGTGTTCGGCGCCGTCGCGGTCGCCGCCTGGACCTCCTGGTGGCCCTACCACGGCTACGTCCAGGCCCTCGTCGCCGCCACCGGACTGCTCGGCGCCCTCGCCGCCGCCACCGCCCGGCCCTCCCGCCGGACGCCCGCCGTCCGCTGAACCCGCCCCCGGGAGCGGGGGCCTCAGACCCCCGGCTCGGCGGCCAGCTGGCGCTCCGCCCGGACCCGCTCCGCCACCGCGTCCTCGGTCATGGCCCGGTCGGTGTACACCAGCGGGCGCTCCGCCTCCGTGATGATGTGCTTCACCACCTGCACGTTGCCGTTGACGTCCCACACCGCGATACCGGGCGACAGCGTCGGAATGATCTCCACGGCCCAGCGCGGCAGGCCCAGCACCCGGCCGGTGGCTCTCGCCTCGTCGGCCTTCTGCATGTAGATCGTCCGGGTGGAGGCCATCTTCAGGATCGCCGAGGCCTCCTTCGCCGCCGCGCCGTCCACCACGTCCGACAGGTGGTGCACCACCGCCACGAACGACAGCCCGAGGCGCCGGCCGAACTTCAGCAACCGCTGGAACAGCTGGGCCACGAAGGGGCTGTTGATGATGTGCCAGGCCTCCTCGACCAGGAAGATCCGCTTCTTCCGGTCCGGACGGATCCAGGTGTGCTCCAGCCAGACCCCGACGATCGCCATCAGGATCGGCATCGCGATCGAGTTCCGGTCGATGTGCGACAGGTCGAAGACGATCAGCGGGGCGTCCAGGTCGATGCCGTCCGTGGTCGACCCGTCGAACATCCCGCGCAGGTCACCGTCGACCAGCCGGTCCAGCACCAGCGCCACGTCCAGGCCCCAGGCCTGCACCTCGTCCACGGCGACGCCCAGCGACTCCACCGAGGAGAGGTCGGGGCTGCGCAGGGTGTTGATGATGTCGTCCAGCACGGGCTGGCGGCCGGTCACGTTCGCCAGCACGTGGGCGTGCGCGGCCTTGAGCGCGAACCCGGCCCGCTCGTCCAGCCCGCGGCCCATCGCCACCTCGATGATCGTGCGCAGCAGCGACAGCTGGCCGGTGGTGGTGATCGCCGGATCCAGCGGGTTGAGCTTCACCCCGCCGTCGCGGGCCGCCATCGGGTCCAGCCGGATCGACTTTATGCCCAGCGCGTTGGCGATCAGGTTCCACTCGCCCACGCCGTCCTCGCCCTGCGCGTCGAGCACCACGACCTGGCGGTCGCGGAACCGCAACTGGCGCAGCACGTACGTCTTCTCCAGCGCCGACTTGCCGTTGCCGGACTCCCCCAGCACCAGCCAGTGCGGCGCCGGCAGCTGCTGCCCGTACAGCTGGAACGGGTCGTAGACGTACCCCTTCCCGCTGTACACCTCCCGGCCGATGATCACGCCCGAGTCGCCCAACCCCGGGGCTGCGGTGGGCAGGTAGACGGCCTGCGCCTGCCCGGTGGAGGTCCGCACGGGCAGCCGGGTGGTCTCCACCTTGCCGAACATCAGGCTGGTGAACGAGTCGGTGAGATTGCCGATTGCCATGGCGGGCCTGCCTCCGGGGGGTCGGTACGTGGATCAGCGGCGGATGCCCGTGGCGAACGGGAGGGTGTTGACGAACGCCCGGTGGTGCTCGCGGTCGCACCACTCCAGCTTCAGGTAGCTCTTGCCCGCCGACGCCCGGATGGTCCGCTTGTCACGGGCCAGCGCCTCCGGATTGCGCGAGGACACCGTGATGTACCCGACCAGGTTCACCCCGGCCGCGCCCGACGCCAGGTCGTCGCCGCGCTGGTCCACCCGGCCGGTGTGCGCCAGGTCCCGCGGGTCGACCGTACGGTTCATCTTCGCCGCGCGGCTCGCCTCCGCCTCGTCGTTGGTCTTCTCGGTGAGCATCCGCTCGATCGCGACGTCGGTCGGCTCCAGGTCCATCGTGACCGCCACCGTCCGGATCACGTCCGGCGTGTGCACCAGCAGCGGCGCCAGGAAGTTGACGCCCACCGGCGTCAGCGGCCACTCCTTGATCCACGCCGTGGCGTGGCACCACGGCTCACGGGTCGCCGACTCCCGGGTCTTCGCGGTCAGGAACTGCGGATGGGTGGCGTCCAGCTCCGCCGGCCACGCGTTGCGGCGCGACATCGCCTGGATGTGGTCGATCGGGTGGTCCGGGTCGTACATCGAGTGCAGCAGCGAGGACAGCCGGGCCTGGCCCAGCGGCTGCCGGACCCTGATGTCGGCCTCCGCCAGCCGGGCGCAGATGTCGGTCAGCTCGCGCGCCATCACGGCCGCCAGCCCCTCGTCGTCCCGGGCCCGCTTGCCGGTGGCCGTCCGCCCCATCGCGTGCGCCTCGGCCGCCAGGTCACGGGTGTAGTGCATGCAGGCCACCAGGTACGCCCGGTGCTGCTCCGAGGAGGTCGACACCATCGACTGCAGCTGGTCGTAGGAGTCCTGCAGCCAGCGCGGCGCGTCGTGGTCACCCCGGCGCTCGACGTCCTTCGCGTGCGCGTCGGGGTCGGCCGGCAGCGTACGGGCCAGGATCTGCAGCCGGGTCACGAAGCCGTCCCCGTTGGCGACGTGCTTCAGCAGCGTGCCGAACCGGTCGACCAGCGCCTCCTGGTCCTCGGAGTCGCGCAGGCCGACGCCCGGGCCCTCGATCTCGATCGCGGCCGTCACCGTCCGCCGCTCCAGGTGCATCAGCACCCCGACCTCGTCCGGACCGAACGGCGCCGACAGCCAGCGCAGCCGGCCCACCCCCGGCGGTGGACCGACCTCGACCTCCCGGCCGTCCAGCCGGGTCCCCGCGTCGATCACGTCCGACTTCCAAAGCCCGCGCCCGCTGCGCGCCGTCCGCCGGTAGGTGCGGTTGATCTCGACCCACTTGTAGAACGTCCGCCGGCGGTACGGCACGTACACCGCCATGATGGCCAGCAACGGCAGCCCGACCAGGCCCGCGATCCGCAACGAGAGGATGGGCATCAGCAGGCCCCAGAGCATCCCGAGGAACGCCCCGAAGATGATCAGGACGATCTCCCCGGACTCCCGGTTGCGACCGATCGGCGCGTTCGGGCGGGCCTTGCCGATCAGATAGGTGCGGCGCTGGTGCACGTACGACTGGCCGTACTGGCCACCGTACTGGCCGAGCTGGTCACTGCTCACTTACCCGTCACCCTCCCTTCGCTGGATTGATGTCGCGGCTCGGAGCCGGCGGCCCCGCCTGCTGCGGCGGAGCCGCGGTACGAGAACCGTGCGCGGCGATGCCCGGGGCGACCGAACCGCCACCGGCGCCCCCGGAGGCGTTGGCCGCCTGCGGACCACCGCGCGACCCGTGGGTGCTGATGCCCTGCTTCACCAGGTTCGCCGGACCGTTGATCATCGCCGAGCCGGCCGACACCGCACCGGCCCGCGCGTTGCGCATGTTCACCATCTCGTCGCCGAAGCCCGGCACGAAGCGGTACACCGCCGCGCTCGCGAAGATCGACAGGAACAGGATCGCCAGCCCCGACAGCACCCGCGCGAAGTCGTCGGTGGCGCCGGCGCCGCTCGCCACCGCCCCCGCCAGACCGAGGATGATCACGATGATCGGCTTCGCCAGGTCGACCGCCACCATCAGCCCGGCCCACCGGCGGACGTGCTTCCACAGCTCCTTGTCCACCAGGCCCGCGTACACCGCGGTACCGAGCAGCGCCCCGACGTACAGCATCGCGGCGCGGATCAGCAGCTCGATCCAGAGCACCGCGGCGGCCAGCACCGCCACCAGCGACACGATGATCAGGATCAGCGGCCCGCCGCCCATGTCACCCTTCTCCAGGGTGTCCGCGAACCCGCCCAGATACGTGCCGGTGTCCGACTTGGTGCCGACCGCGATCGCCTTGGTGAGCCCGTCGGTGGCACTGACCACGGTGAACAGGATCAGCGGCGTGAAGGCCGAGGCCACCACCGTCAGCCACAGGAACCCGATCGCCTCGCCGATCGCCGTCGTCAGCGGGGCCCCGCGGACGGCCCGCTTGGTGACCGCCAGCAGCCAGAGGACCAGCGTGATGATCGTCGAACCGGCGAAGACCACCGCGTACTGCTGCAGGAACGACGCGTTGGTGAAGTCCACCTGCGTCGTCCCGTCGATCGCGCCCGACAGCTTGCGCACCACCCACGCGGCGGCCTGCGCGCAGCCCTTGGCGAGCGAGCCGAGCGGGTCGGTGACGGTGCCGACGGTGCCGCTGCCGGGGAGGGAGGTGCCACCGCCCTGCGAGGCGCAGTAGACGTCGCTCCCGGGGAGGGGAAGGACATCACAGTTGTTCGCACTGGACGTCGCAGAGGGAGTGGGAGAAGGCTCGGCAGAGACCCGCTGAGCGAAGGTCATCGCCCAGCACTGCATCGCCGCGACAAGGCCGAGGAGTGCCCCGGCTGTCGCCCGGCTCGACCGACGCCATCCGTCAGCGGGCATAGCGGAAGCCTCCGAACTGCTGGACGGCACCGGTGATCTCCTCGGCGGTGGCGGCCTGCTGGTCCGCGGGTAGGGGAGCAGGGCCTTGCTTACGGGCGAAGTCGCTGAGCTTCCAGTCCTCACCCGTCCAGCGCAGGCTGAGGGTGAGGGTGAACCAGTTCTGCACGACCGGCTGCGTGGACCGTTCGCCGGCCAGGCCGGTGAGGCCGGTGGACCAGACCTCGACCTTGGCGTCGCCGTCGGTCCGGCTGAGCTGCTTGGTGCCGACCGGGACGGTGCGGCTGACGAAGGTCAGTCCCTTGGGGGCCTTGCCCTGGGCGTCGAGGCCGTAGTGGGCGGCGGTGTCGCCGCCGAACCCCTGGTCCAGTCGGCTCTGCAGCCCCGCGAGGGCCGCCGGGTCCGCGATGGTGGCCACGATGGTGTGGCGGGCGTCGGCGCGGAACATGTCCGCGGAGCCGATCGCCACGGCGTAGTTGGCCGCCGCCGACTGGGCGCCCTGGTCGGTGTGCGGGAAGCCGTTGGCGATCCCGTTGGCGGTGGTGCCGACCGGCTGTTCGCCGCTGGGCGGGGGGCCGGCCCCGTCCGGGGCGGCGGAGGCGTTCGCGCGGTCGGCGGAGGTCGGCGCGGCGGCGCCGGGGTCGGACTTGCCGCGGTTGGCGATCGAGATGGCCAGGACCAGCAGGGTGACCACCAGGAGGACGGTCAGCAGGGTGCGCACCGGCCGGGCCTGACGGCCGCCCGACTGGTAGGAGGACTGTTCGGCGACCGGTAGCCGTGTACGGGTGTGCGGCTGGTCGTCGGACGACGGCACGGCGGCCCTCCTGGTGCGGGGAGCCGGGTGGCGGCTCCGTTGGGCCCCTCCGGCCCGGCGGGCCTCCGGCCCGTGGGCGGGGCGGGGAGCGCGCGGGTGAGGGAGAGCGGGGTGGATCCCCGGCGGGGGTCCTGGCGGCCCCTGCCGGTTGCTGCCGGCCGCCTGCGGCCGGACGCGCTCCCCGCGGCCGGTGGGGCCGGCCGGCGGGCTGCTTGTCCGATCGTCAGATGGCCATGCCGTACACAATGGTGAACAGGGTGCCCAGTGATCCGATGATGAACACGCCGGTCAACCCGGCGATGATCAGTCCCTTGCCCTGTTCGGCGCCGAAGGAGTCGCGCATCGCGGTGGCACCGATCCGCTGCTTGGCCGCACCCCAGACCGCGAGCGCGAGGCAGGCCAGGATGGCCACGGCCATGACGACCTCCACCATCACGCGGGCCTCCGACCCGAGTGTGGCGAACGGCCCCCAGTCCGGGGCGATCCCTCCGATGATGGTGTCGATATTGGCCTTTTTGGGTGGGTCCTCGGCCAGGTGGCCGATCGCGATACTGTCCACGCTGCTCAGGTTCATTTCCATCTCACCGCCCGATCAGGCAAATTCAAGGCCCTCGACCCCACCTGCGCGAAGGGCCGGTACCTATTCTTGGCCAGATCTGCTGTCGACTTGGCTACTTCTCGTGGATTGGTCGTGAGGCATGGGACACGTACGCCAGGATGTCCACCGTACGAAGGATAGCGCTCACTCTTTGTATCTCTGATGATTGCGCTGAGCAACGCCTTCCGGGACACTTCGACTGACGACTCGTCGGGATGGTGCTGATGGTACTCCGGAAGGCCGGTACGGCCGCCGCTGCTACGGGAGTTGTACTCGTCGGGTTCGTCGGGCTGGTGACCTTCGGAACGTATGCGGCGAGCGGTACGCCGCAGCGTCAGGGTTCGCGGGCCGCGCTCTCCGCCGGCACCGTGCCGGCGGCCTACCAGGGGTTGATCCAGGAGTGGGGCTCGCTCTGCCCGGAGATCTCCCCGCCGATGCTCGCGGCGCAGCTGTATCAGGAGAGCGGTTTCGATCCGTCAGCCCGCAGTCCGGCGAAGGCCTATGGGATGGCGCAATTCCTGGAGAGCACCTGGGCGACGTACGGGGTGGATGCGAACAAGGACGGCAAGAAGGACATCTGGGACCCGGCCGATGCAATCGCCTCCGCCGCCACCTACGACTGCGCGCTGGCCCGGGAGGTCGCGAACGTGCCGGGGGACGGCCAGGCGAACCTGCTCGCCGCCTACAACGCCGGCCCGTACGCGGTGATCAAGTACGGCGGGGTGCCGCCGTACCGGGAGACCCAGGGGTACGTCCGCAACATCTCGACGCTGGCCCGCAGCTTCACCGCGCCGACCGCCGCGGTGGAGGTCTCCCCGCAGGCCGCCGGGGCGATCTACTTCGCGCAGAACGTGCTCGGCACGCCCTACCTGTGGGGCGGTGAGGGGCTGCCCTCGCAGGGCGGGCGCTTCGACTGCTCGGGGCTCACCCAGGCCGCGTACGCGTCGGTGGGCATCACGCTGCCCCGGGTCGCCAACGACCAGTGGTACGCCGGGCCGCACCCCTCGCGCGACCAGCTGCGCCCGGGCGACCTGGTGTTCTGGGCCACCGACCTGAACGACCCGCGCAGCATCCACCACGTCGGGATCTACGTGGGCGGCGGCTACATGATCGACGCTCCGCACACCGGCGCGGTGATCCGCTACGACAAGATCGACACCAGGGAGTACATCGGCGCGACCCGGGTGACCTCCGACGGCGCCGGCGCCCTGCCGGTCCGCGGCGCGGACGGGAACATCACCGGTGGGCCGGCGACGGAGCCGGACCAGGGCGGCGGCGGCACCCCGGCCCCGACCGGCGGGCCGACGTCGGCGAGCCCGGCCGCGCGGGCCGCGGCGGCCGGCCGCCCGGGTCAATCGCCAGCGAAGACCTGACGCGGGCCGCCGCGCACGGTGTGAGCGCACGGTGGACGGCGAGTCAAGTTTCCATAACCCTGCGTTCCCGTGGAACCCTGTGTGCCGGTGGTGACGTTGTGTCCGGTGGTTCCGTGTCAGCTTCCTGAGCTGGGCCGACCCCGGCCGGGACCGCAGGTTTCAGCGGAGCAGGAGGAGGTGCGGCGTGCCGATGCCACGTGCCGACACGAGCGACCCCGATCTCGGTCTGCTCTACGCCGTCAACGGGCTGGCCAAGTCCTCTCCCGGCTGGCTCGACTCGCTGGTCTCCTGGGTCGGCGAGTACGGCATCCTGCTCGGCCTGGCCGCGCTCTGCCTCACCGGCTGGCTGCAGGCCCGCCGGCGCCCGGACGCCCCGGTGGCCGTGGCCGGGCTGCTCTGGGCCCCGCTGGCGGTCACCGTCGCCGAGCTGGCCAACCTCCCGATCGCCGCGATCGTGAACCGGCCGCGGCCCTTCGTGGACCACACCGGACTGGACGTCCTGGTGGCCGGGAAGGAGGGCACCCACTCCTTCGTCAGCGACCACTCGACGATGTCGATGGGGATCGCGGTCGCGCTGTTCCTGGTGAACCGGCGGCTCGGCTGGATCGCCGGGGGGCTGGCGCTGCTGCAGGGCTTCTGCCGGATGTTCATGGGCGTGCACTACCCGACGGACGTGATCGGCGGCTTCGCGCTGGCGACCGCGGTGGTGCTGCTGCTGGCGCCGATCGCGATGGCCGTGCTGGTGCCGCTGTGCCACGCGGTGGCGCGGACCCGGGCGGCGCCGCTCGTCGTGGCTGCCCGGCGGGGCGGGGGCGCCCCGCGCGGCGGCGGCCGGCGCCGTGGGGCCGTCGCCGGGCGGGTACCGGCCGAGGAGCCGACCCGGGAGCCGGATCTCGCCGCCTGAGGCCGCCTGGGCGGCTCGGCGGCCCGCCGCTCCGCGACGGCGGCCGGCGACGCCTGCGCGGGCCCCGCGGCCCCGCCAGCACCCTTCGTGGGGCCTGCGGCGCCCGGCGCTCGGCTCGGCACGCGGTGGCAATCGGGTCGCGGTGGCACTCAGGTCGCGGCGACGGTCAGGACTCGGGGGTGGTCAGGACTCGGGGGCGGTGTTCTCCTCCAGGTGTTCCGCGGCCTCTCGCCTGGCGAGTTCCCGGGAGCGTCGCGCGGGCCGGAACCACCCGCAGCTGCAGCCCGCGAAGCAGAAGGAACCGCGCTCGGTGATCTCCACGCGGTGATCGGGCATCTGGGCCGTGCCGGGGGAGGCCGGCAGCTCACTGTGCACGTGGCTCACCGTAACGCGCCTCGCACCCGGCGCGCGACGTTCCGAGTGCGCCGGCTCCCGCGTAACCCGCCGGACCTCAACTCGTTTGTCCGGAAAGAGCTCTGCCCACCGGGGGTGGGGGCTTGCCGGGCAGTCGGGCCCGAGGGGGTTGTCGCGAGAATGAAGATGCCGAACCAGAGCCAGCTGCTGCCGCACGTGCGGTCGGCGGCCACGGCGGTGGCGCTCGCCGCCGCCCTCACCGGCCTCGCGGCCTGCTCGGGCGGGTCCGGCGCCGCGGACCGTCGGCAGGACAGCTCGGCCGACCAGCTCGCCGCCGACCCGCTGACCGCCGTGCGGGCCGCGGCGGACATCACCGGCCGGACGGGCTCCGCCCACGCGGCCACCGAGCTGGTCACCGAGTCCGGCGAGAAGAAGGCCGCGTTCACCGGCGTCGGCGGGTACGACTACGTCCGGCGGATCGGCCGGCTGGAGGTGGCCGTCCCGCCCGGGGCCGCCACCACCGGGAAGATCGTCGAGGTGGTCCTGCCCGGCATCGTCTACCTGCAGAACAGCGGGGCGAAGGTGCCCGCCGGCAAGTGGGTCAAGCTGGACGTCCGCCAGCTGCCCGACGGGAACCTGGTGAGCAGCGGCGCGACCGATCCGGCCGGCGCCGCCGGGGCCCTGCGCGGAGCGCAGAAGGCCGAACTGGTCGGGGCCGAGACGGTCGGCGGGGTGGCCCTGAAGCACTACCGGGGCACGCTGGACCTGGCCAAGGCCGCGGAGGCCACCGGCGGGCGCGGGGCGGACGGGCTGCGGATGGCGGCGCAGACCTTCACGGTCAAGGAGGTCCCCTACGACGCCTGGCTGGACCAGCAGGGCCGGCTGCACAAGGTCGTCGAGGTGTTCACCTTCGCCGGTGTCGCGGGCTCGAAGGAGGCGAAGGACCAGGTCAGGGTCACCTCCACCACCTCGCTCAGCGACTTCGGCAAGCCGGTGGACGCCGCGGAGCCGGCCGCCGGCGACATCTACTCGATGAACCCGACCGAGCCCCCGAAGTGAGCACCCGGCGCCACCGTCGGCCCGGTCGCGCGGGTGACGCGGCGGTAGGGCCCGACCGGGACGGGCAGCGGTGCCGAAGCGGCGGCCCACCCGTTTCGGCCGCACCGAGATGGCCCGTCCGTGCCATGTGGCCGGGCTCCGAAATGCCTAGGCTGGACGGCGGGTGGCTGCCGCTCCCCCGGCCTCCGGTCGGGTGGGTGTCCCCCGTACCGAGGGCCGGGGGAGCATCCCGGTGGCAGGCAGGGCGCTGAAGGGGTGGTGCAGGTGGTGTCGACCTCGGGCGGCCGCGACGGCGGCCACGACCACACGGCCCTCGACGAGATCGAGCTGGCCGGCGAGCTGATGATCGCTGCGACCGACTCGGTCGGCGACCGCCTGCCGACCGAGCGGATCGACGAGGTGCTGCTGGATCGGGCGGACCGTACCGCCCCACCGGCTCCGGGCGCCCGTCGGCCGGGCAGCCCCGACCACGACCGCCGCGAGGCCCGCACCCGCCCGGGCGGCCCGGCCGCGACCGGCCCGACCGCGGGCACGGCGTCGGCGAGCGCCGCCTCGACAAGCGGCGCACCCGCCGCCGGCACACCCACCGCCGGTGCTGCCACCGCCGGCGCCGGTGGCAGCACCGGCACCGCGGGTGGCGGTATGGCCGATGGCGGTGCCGGCAGCAGCGGTCCAGGGCGCAGGTAGCAGGACGACGGGCGGCCGCGGTCCCGCGCCCGCCGATCAAGCCCGCGCCCCGTCCGCCGGGCCCACGGACTCCGGACAGCGCCGGACAGCGCCGACGGGGCCTGACGGACTCGACGGCGCCCGGCAGCGGCTGTCAGCTGCGCAGCAGCCGGCCGATCGCGGCGGTGGCCTCGGCGACCTTGGCCTCCAGCTCCGCGCCGCCCTCCTCCGCCGCGGCCGCGACGCAGTGCCGCAGGTGCTCCTCCAGCAGCGAGAGGGCGAAGGACTGCAGGGCCTTGGTGCTGGCGGAGACCTGGGTGAGCACGTCGATGCAGTAGGTGTCCTCGTCGACCATCCGCTGCAGGCCGCGGATCTGGCCCTCGATCCGGCGCAGCCGCTTGAGGTGGGCGTCCTTCTGGGCGCTGTAGCCGTGCGGGCCCGCGTGCGGGTGCGCAGCGGGCTCGGGCTGCGCGCCGGCCTCGTGCGTGTCGATCGTGGTCATCCGGCCCGCCTTCGTCATGGGTGGCTCGTCAGGGTGGCTCTGGGTGGTCGCTCGCAGTCCTCGGAGTACCTGTCCCGGGGTGCTCTCCCGGCCGCCGGCGGGGAGCTCCCCGCCCGGCCGGAGCCGGATCCGGCCCGAGGCTGGGGGCCCGTCAGCTTCTAGTGTCCAACACCGGCGGCCCGAGTGGTGTTCCTCCGTACGGGCGGCGCCCCGGATCTCCCCGTTGCACGGTGGGGGCAATACCGGCGAGGTTCCGTCAGACTGGGCTCGCTTCCGTACACGGGCGTACGGGTCGGCCTCAGGTCCGCGGACAGAGTCGGAACAGGAGCCTCCGGTTCCTCGCCGTTACCCCGTTTGCGTGGTTGTGGCTGCTTGCGCCTAGCATCGTTCAGTCCCTACCCCGCACATCGGAGATTTCCGTGCGTTTTAGCCTGACCCCGAAGGAGACGAGCTTCTACGACATGTTCTCCGCAGCCGCGGAGAACCTGGTCGTGGGATCGAAGCTCCTGCTGGAACTGCTGGGTTCAGACGTGTCGGCCCGCGCGGAGATCGTCGAGCGCATGCGCGCCGCCGAGCACGCGGGCGACGACACCACCCATGCGGTGTTCCACCAGCTGAACTCCTCCTTCATCACGCCCTTCGACCGCGAGGACATCTACAACCTCGCCTCGTCGCTGGACGACATCATGGACTTCATGGAGGAGGCCGTCGACCTGGTCGTCCTCTACGACATCCAGACCCTCCCCAAGGGCATCGAGCAGCAGATCGAGGTGCTCGCCCGCGCCGCCGAGCTGACGGCAGAGGCGATGCCGAACCTGCGGAGCATGTCCAACCTGACCGAGTACTGGATCGAGGTCAACCGGCTGGAGAACCAGGCGGACCAGATCCACCGCAAGCTGCTGGCGCACCTGTTCAGCGGCCAGTACGAGGCCATCGAGGTGCTCAAGCTGAAGCAGGTGGTGGACGTCCTCGAAGAGGCGGCCGACGCCTTCGAGCACGTCGCCAACACGGTGGAGACCATCGCGGTCAAGGAGTCCTGACCAGCGTGGACACGGCAGCACTCATCGCCGTCATCGGCGTGGCCTTCTTCTTCACGTACACCAACGGCTTCCACGACTCGGCGAACGCCATCGCCACCTCGGTCTCCACCCGGGCGCTCACGCCGCGGGCCGCGCTGGCGATGGCCGCGGTGATGAACCTGGCCGGTGCCTTCCTCGGCAGCGGGGTCGCCCACACGGTGTCCAGCGGGATCATCGAGACCCCGACCGGCAGCCAGGGCATGATGATCCTGTTCGGCGCCCTGGTCGGTGCGATCACCTGGAACCTGATCACCTGGTACTTCGGTCTGCCGTCCTCCTCCTCGCACGCGCTCTTCGGCGGCATGGTGGGAGCGGCGCTGGCCGGCGGCACCGGGGTGATCTGGAGCGGCGTCGTCGACAAGATCATCATTCCGATGTTCGTCTCGCCGGTCGTCGGCCTGCTCTGCGGCTACCTGGTGATGCTGGCCATCCTGTGGATCTTCCGCAAGGCCAATCCGCACCGGGCGAAGCGCAACTTCCGGGTCGCCCAGACCGCGTCGGCCGCCGCCATGGCCCTCGCGCACGGTCTGCAGGACGCCCAGAAGACCATGGGCATCGTGGTGCTGGCCCTCACCATCTCGGGCCAGCAGACCACCCAGGACATTCCGGTCTGGGTGAAGATCTCCTGCGCGACCATGCTCTCGCTGGGCACCTACGCGGGCGGCTGGCGGATCATGCGGACGCTCGGCCGCAAGATCATCGAGCTGGACCCGCCGCAGGGCTTCGCGGCCGAGAGCACCGCCGCGACGATCATGTACATCACCTCGTACGTGTTCAAGGCGCCGATCTCCACCACCCACGTGATCACCTCGGCGATCATGGGCGTCGGTGCCACCAAGCGGATCCGCGCGGTGCGCTGGGGCGTCGCCAAGAACATCGTGCTCGGCTGGTTCATCACCATGCCGGCAGCCGCCCTGGTGGCCGCGCTGGTCTACTGGATCGTCGACCTGATCTTCGGCTGACGCCTCCGTCCGACCGCGCTCCGCGCGGCACGGAACACGACAGGGCCCGCCCCCACATCTCGGGGGCGGGCCCTGTCCCTTACTCCGCGGCGGCACCGCCATGCAGCACCGCGAAGCAGCTCGTGCTGTCGTCGCTCCCCCCGAAGGGCGCGACAGGTGGTGGTCAGCCGAAGCGGCCCGAGATGTAGTCCTCGGTCGCCTGCACCGACGGGTTGGAGAAGATCCGCTGGGTGTCGTCCAGCTCGACCAGCTTGCCGGGCTGGCCGACGCCGGCCAGGTTGAAGAACGCGGTGCGGTCGCTGACGCGGGCGGCCTGCTGCATGTTGTGCGTCACGATCACGATGGTGAACTGCGACTTCAGCTCGCCGATCAGGTCCTCGACGGCGAGGGTGGAGATCGGGTCCAGGGCCGAGCAGGGCTCGTCCATCAGCAGGACCTGCGGCTCGACGGCGATGGCCCGGGCGATGCACAGGCGCTGCTGCTGACCGCCGGAGAGGCCCGCGCCCGGCTTGTTCAGGCGGGTGTGGACCTCCTTCCAGAGGTTGGCGCCCTTGAGCGACTTCTCCACCACGTCGTCCAGCACCGACTTCTTCTTCACGCCGGCGAGCTTCAGGCCGGCCGCGACGTTGTCGTAGATCGACATGGTCGGGAAGGGGTTCGGGCGCTGGAAGACCATGCCGACGGTGCGGCGGACGGCGACCGGGTCGACGTTGGCCCCGTAGAGGTTGTCGTCGTCCAGCATCACCTTGCCCTCGACCCGGGCGCCGGGGATGACCTCGTGCATCCGGTTCAGGGTGCGCAGGAAGGTCGACTTGCCGCAGCCGGAGGGGCCGATGAAGGCCGTCACCGAGCGGGGCTCGACGGTCATCGAGATGTCCTCGATGGCCTTGGTGGTTCCGTAGTAGGCGGACAGTCCGCTGACGTCGATGCGCTTGGCCATGATCGTTCGTCTTCTCTCGTCTTCGGTCTACGTCAGTCGGTCCGTCAGTGCCCGGTCTTGGGCGAGCGCCAGCGTGCGATGCCCCGGGCGATGAGGTTGAGCCCCATCACGAAGGCGATCAGCACCAGCGCGGCACCCCAGGCACGGGCGTACCCGAAGTCGTTGTTCACCTGGGCGTACTGCTGCCAGATGTACATCGGAAGCGACTGCTGGGGATCCTGGAACGGGTTGTTGTTGATGATGTCGGCGCCGAAGACCAGCATCAGCACCGGCGCGGTCTCCCCGGTGATGCGGGCGACGGCGAGCATCACACCGGTGGTGATCCCGCCGATCGCGGTGGGGATGACGATCCGCAGGATGGTCTTCCAGCGGGGCACGCCGAGCGCGTACGAGGCCTCGCGCAGCTCGTTCGGGACGAGCTTGAGCATCTCCTCGGTCGAGCGCACGACCACCGGCATCATCAGGATGGCCAGCGCGAGGCTGCCCGCGAAGCCGGAGTACGAGAACCCGAGTCCGAGGATCCAGACGGAGAGGATGAACAGACCGGCGACGATCGACGGGACACCCGTCATGACGTCGACGAAGAAGGTGACGGTCTTGGCGAGCCGGCCGCGACCGTACTCCACCAGGTAGACCGCGGTGAGCAGGCCCACCGGGACGGCCATCAGGGTGGCCAGCGCGACCTGCTGCAGGGTGCCGATCAGCGCGTGGTAGATGCCGCCGCCGGGGCCGGCGGAGAGCACGCCCTTCATGGAGTGCGTCAGGAAGTTCCCGTCGACCACCGCGAGGCCCTGCTGGACGGTGTAGAAGGTCAGCGCGGCGAGCGGCACGACGGCCAGCACGAACGCGACCCAGACCACCGAGGTGGCCAGCCGGTCCTTGGCCTGGCGGCGGCCCTCGACGCGGGCCGAGACGCCGTAGCTGATGATCACGAACAGCGCGGCGGCGATCAGGCCCCACTGCAGGTGGCTGGCCAGACCGAAGCCGGCGCCGATCCCGCACGCGACGGCGATGGACGTCCCGGCGATGGCGGCCGGCGCCCACTTGGGCAGTCGGGCGGTGGTGAGGCTGCGGCGCAGCTGGGGCAGGGCCGAGGCGGTGGTGCTGCTGGTCACGGCGCTCATGCGTTGGCCCCCGAGTATTCCTTGCGGCGCGCGACGATCACGCGGGCGGCGCCATTCACCAGCAGGGTGATCACGAACAGCACGAGGCCGGAGGCCATCAGCGCGTCCCGGCCGAAGGGTCCGGCCTCGTTGAACTTCAGCGCGATGTTCTGCGCGAAGGTGCCGCCGCCCGGGTCGAGCAGGTGCAGCGAGAGCACGCTGTTCGAGGAGAGCACCACGGCCACCGCGATGGTCTCGCCCAGCGCGCGGCCGAGGCCGAGCATGGAGGCCGAGATGATGCCGGGCCGGCCGAACGGCAGGACGGCGGTGCGGACCATCTCCCAGCGGGTCGCGCCGAGCGCGAGCGCCGCCTCCTCGTGCATCCGCGGGACCTGCCGGAAGACCTCGCGGGTGACGGCGGTGATGATCGGAAGGATCATGATGGCGAGCAGGATGCCGACCGTGAAGAGCGTGCGCGGCGTGGTGCCCGCGCGGCTCTGGTCGAAGATGTACGTCCAGCCGAGGTACTCGTCCATCCAGCTGGTCAGGCCGTCCAGGTGCGGGACCAGGAAGAGCGCGCCCCAGAGGCCGTAGACGATGCTCGGCACGGCGGCCAGCAGGTCGACCAGGTAGGCGAACGGCTGGGCGATCTTCCGCGGCGCGTAGTGCGAGATGAAGAGCGCGATGCCGATCGCGACCGGCACGGCGATCGCCATCGCGATCACCGCGCTGACGATGGTGCCGAAGGCCAGGACCGCGATGCCGAAGACGGGCTTCGGCGCGTCGGGCGTCCACTCGAAGGTGGTGAGGAAGTTGCCCTCGTTCTTGCCGAGAGCCAGGGCCGAGCGGTACGCCAGGAATCCCGCGATGGCGGCCATGATGACCAGCAGCAGAATGCCGGCGCCCCGGGCGGCGTTGAAGAAGATCTTGTCGCCGAGCTGACTGCTCTTGCGCCTGCGGACCCTGCCTCGCGCATCTGCAGGGAGGGATGAAGTCATTTGGTCTACTCCGGTCTGGTGGCGCTGCCCCGAGGGGGCGGCACCATGGCGGCGGTGCCCCGGACGTGCTTCGGTGGATGGTTCCCGATGGGGCGGCCCCGGCCCCCCCAGCTGTTCGGGGCCGCCTCATCGGTGCTCGGAGGGTGTCAGGCCAGGGTCGGGATGACGGCCTGGACCTTGGACGCCAGCTCCTTCGGCAGCGGGACGTAGCCCGTGCTGCCGATGGCCTGCTGGCCGTTGTCGCTGGCCGCGTAGGTCAGGAACGACTTCAGGGTCTCCAGCGTGTCGGCCTTGTTGCCCTTGTCGCAGACGATCTCGTAGGTGACCAGGACGAGCGGGTACGAGCCCTCTTCCTTGGTCGCATAGTCGAGGGTCAGCGCCAGGTCGCTGCCGGTGCCGGCGATCTTCGCCTTGGCGAAGGTGGTGGCGGCGTTGGCGGCGGTGGCCTCGACCGGCTTGCTGGCGCCGGTGTTGATGGCGGCGCTCTTCAGGCTGTTGGTCTGGGCGAAGGAGAGCTCGACGTAGCTGATCGAGTTCTTGACCTGCTTCACCTGGGCCGCCAGGCCCGCGCTGCCGCTGGCCGACTGGCCGCCCTTGCCGGCCCAGGTCTTGGCGGCCGGGTAGGCCCAGGCGCCGCCCGAGGCCTTGGCGAAGTACTTGGTCAGGTTGTCGGTGGTGCCCGAGTCGTCCGAGCGGTGGAACGCCTGGATGTCGGCGGCCGGCAGGTTCACGCCCGGGTTGAGGGCGGCGATGGCCGGGTCGTTCCACTTGGTGATCTGCGAGTCGAAGATCTTGGCGGTGGTGGCGGCGTCCAGCGTCAGCTTGTCGACACCGTCGACGTTGAAGACGATCGAGATCAGGCCCGCGACGAGCGGCAGGTTGATGCCCTGGCCACCGGTGCAGACGGCCTTGGTGGCGTCGACCTCGGCCGGCTTCAGCGCGGAGTCGGAACCCGCGAACTGGACCTTGCCCTGGGTGAACTGCTGCACGCCGGCGCCGGAGCCGCCGCCGCTGTAGTTGACCGAGGAGCCGGCGCAGGCGTTGCCGAAGTTGGTCTTCCACACGTCGATCGCGTTGCCCTGCGCGGTCGAACCGGCGGCCACCAGGGCACCCGCCTTGCCGCAGGCGATGGCGGCGGCGCTCGGAGCGCTGGTGCCGGCGGCGCCGGTGCCACCGGTGTTGTCGTCCGAGCCGCAGGCGGCGAGCGACAGCGAGCTGACGAGCGCCATGGCACCGACGACGAGGGCCTTGGAGCGGCCGTTCCGCTGGAGCTTCACAGGGTGTCCCTTTCTGTGGCATTGCCGACGCCGGTCGCATCCGGACGGTACGTGTCCGGACGGCTGAGGATGGCGCGGGTTTTGCTGTGGTCCGGGGCCCGTTCGGCCCTCCGGTAATCCAGAAGTTAGGACGGGCAGGTGACGCGTCAGCCGGTCGCAAGTGAACGGAGGGTGAACCTCGAACGGATGGCAGGAAACAGCGCCAGGTAGTAACGGTTGCGTCACGGGAAGAGCGCAAGCAGATCACTCGAACGGGCGAGGTCGGCGGCCACCCGGGTGACGGCGACTCCTCGCACCGGCGGGCCGGACCCGGTGGCCCGGCCGGCGGCCGGGCCGGCGGCCGGGGAGGGAGCCTGCGCGCCGCGCACGGCCCGGCGGACGGCGAGGACGCGGCAGGCGCCGGGCGGTCAGTCCTTCGACAGCGGGCGGGCGCCCAGGAGCTCCAGCAGCGCGTCCACCAGCACCCGGTCCCGGTCGTGGGTCAGCCGGGCCCTGGCCTTGCGCGCCGGCAGCCACTCCAACCGGTCGACCTCCCGGTTCGGGGTGAAGGAACCGCCGACCGGGACGGCCGCCCAGTACCGGACCTCCTTGGGCCGCCCCTGCGCCAGGTAGTGCTGGGCGGGCAGCTCGGCCCCGAGCACGCAGCGCATCCCGGTCTCCTCCTCGACCTCCCGCAGGGCGGCCTCGACCAGGCTCTCCCCAGGGTCCAGCTTGCCCTTGGGCAGGCTCCAGTCGTCGTACTTGGGGCAGTGGATCAGGGCGATCCTGGGCCGGCCGAAGCCCTTGCCCTTCTTCTTCTCGCGCCCCGGCAGCCAGAGCACCGCGCCGGCCGCCAGGATGGTCCGCCCGCGCGCCGGGGTGTGCACGCCGACCGGCCGGCGGGTGCGCTTCGACCTCTCTGGCGCGGCGGCGGGCCGCGGGCCGCCCTGCTTCTTCGCCTCGCGCAGCAGCCGCCGCCGCTCGGCGTCACGGGTGCCGGACTCCGCCGCGCCCGCGTGATCCGCCCGCTTGCCACCGGCCCGCGTGCCGCCCGCCGGCCGGCCCCCGGCCCGCGCGGCGGCCTGGTCGGCGCCGGTGGCCGAGCGGCCCGTCGCACTCATCCGGGCCGGGCCCGTGGCGCGGTCGTCATTGCCCTGCTTACCGCTCAGGCGGTTGCCCATTCATGCCATCCGTGACGCTGGGGGCACCTCTCCCCCGGCCTGGTGGCTTGGAGGTGTCCCCGAGCCGGCGAGGCTGGGGACGAGGTCCGGCCACTGCAGGCCGAAGGCGTACCGTGCCGACTCGACCTCCAGTCGCTGATCAGCATGCACCACGCCGAGCACGTAGGCCGTCGCAGGGGTGATCCGCGGGGTCCGCGCCGCGGTGGCGGCCGTGACCGCGGCGTCGGCGGCCTCCTGGTGGCGGCCCAGCGTGCGGTCCAGCTCGTCGAGGGCCAGGATCGGCCGGGCGCACACCTCCATCGCGTACCGGGCCCGCTTGACCAGGATCCGCACCCGGTGCCAGGGCGCGTCGTCGGCGGCCAGTGCCGCGTCGGCGTCCAGGACCCCCCGGGCGGCCGGCACCGTGCCCAGCCGGCGCAGCCCGTCGCCGCCGTACGGGGTCGCGGCGCGGTGCAGCGGCAGCAGTTGGGCGCCGGCGCCGAGCGCGGTGAGGGCGGCGGTGGCCTGCGGGAGGAGGGCGTCGGCCGCCGGGCTGCCGCCGGCGGCCCGTAGCGGCACCTCGCCGACCAGCAGGGTCATCCGGTCGGCCAGGGCGTGCAGCCGGGCCGAGCGGAGCTCCTGCAGGACGGTGGAGTGCGCCCGGGTGCGGGCCAGGGTGAGCTGCCGGTCGAGCAGGGCCCGGGCCTTGGGCGCGCCGGCGTGACCGGCCAGCATGCCGGGTCCGTCGGGCTCGGCCGCACTGAGCGAGTCCAGCGCGCCGAGCAGTCGGGCGGAGCGCCGCAGGTACCCCGGCTCCTGGGCGAGCAGGTTGAGCAGCCAGCGCAGCTCCGTCCGGGACTCCTGTGCCCAGCCCGGCTCGAAGGAGGCCGCGAAGGTGTGCAGCACGCCGCCGATCCGCCGGACGGCCCGCAGCAGGTCCGAGGTGCCCGCCGAGGTCAGCAGGACGGCCCCCGGTCTGGAGCCGACCTCGCCGACCGCCTGCGGCAGGGCGCGCAGGAAGGCGCCGGCCTGCGCGGTGAGGTGGCGGGAGAGGATCTCCCCGGTGGTCGCGGTGGACGGCCCCGGGGCCGTCATCGGCGCATCGGTCATGGCTGTGGTGAATCCCCGTCCCCCCGGGGGCCTTCCCCCGGGGCTGGTGGCCGACTGCTCGACGGCCTCAGCGGGCCGAGGAGGAGGCCCGGCGGCGCTGGCGTGAGTCGATCAGCAGGTCCTGCACGTGCCGGAGCCTCCTCTCCTCGGCGTCGTGCGAGTGGCGGGTCCAGGCCCCGTCGGGGCCGAGGTGCCAGGACTCGGTCTCGTCGGAGACACCGAGGTCGATCAGTCCGGACAGCTCGGCGCGGTGCGCCGGGTCGGCGACCCGCACCAGCGCCTCGATCCTGCGGTCCAGGTTGCGGTGCATCATGTCGGCGCTGCCGAACCAGACTTCGGGATCGCCGCCGTTGCCGAAGACGAAGATCCGCGAGTGCTCCAGGAACCGCCCGAGGACGGACCGGACCCGGATGTTCTCGCTCAGTCCCTCCACCCCGGGCCGGATCGCGCAGATCCCGCGCACCCAGACGTCGACCGGCACACCGGCCCGCGAGGCCCGGTAGAGGGCGTCGATCACGGCCTCGTCGACGATCGAGTTCACCTTGAGCTTCACGTGCGCCGGACGGCCCGCCCGGTGGTGCGCGATCTCCCCGTGGATCCGGGCGATCAGCCCGTCCCGCAGCCCGCGCGGCGCGGTCAGCAGCCGGCGGTACGACTCCCGCCGGGAGTACCCGGAGAGCCGGTTGAAGAGGTCGGAGAGGTCCGCACCGACCTGCGGGTCCGAGGTCAGCAGGCCGATGTCCTCGTACAGCCGCGCGGTCTTCGGGTGGTAGTTGCCGGTGCCCACGTGCGCGTACCGGCGCAGGGTGTCGCCCTCCTGGCGGACGACCAGCGACAGCTTGCAGTGCGTCTTCAGGCCGACCAGCCCGTAGACGACGTGGCAGCCGGCCTCCTCCAGCTTGCGGGCCCACTTGATGTTGGCCTGCTCGTCGAAGCGCGCCTTGATCTCGACCAGCACCAGCACCTGCTTGCCGGACTCGGCCGCGTCGATCAGGGCGTCGACGATCGGCGAGTCACCGGAGGTGCGGTAGAGGGTCTGCTTGATCGCGAGCACGTCCGGGTCGGCGGCCGCCTGCTCCAGGAAGGCCTGCACCGAGGTGGAGAAGCTGTCGTACGGGTGGTGCAGCAGGACGTCGCGCTCGCGCATCGCGGCGAAGATGTCCGGCTGGGAGGCCGACTCGACGTCGGTCAGGCCCCGCGCGGTGCCCGCCACGAACTTGGCGTACTTCAGCTCCGGCCGGTCCAGCCCGGCGATGCCGAACAGGCCGGTGAGGTCGAGCGGCCCGGGAAGCGGGAAGACCTCCGCCTCGGTGATGTTCAGCTCGCGGACCAGCAGGTCGAGGATGTAGGGGTCGATCGACTCCTCCACCTCCAGGCGCACCGGCGGCCCGAAGCGCCGCCGCATCAGCTCCTTCTCCAGCGCCTTGAGGATGTTCTCGGTGTCGTCCTCCTCCACCTCCAGGTCCTCGTTGCGGGTGACCCGGAAGGCGTGGTGGGCGAGCACCTCCATCCCCGGGAAGAGCTCCTCCAGGTGGGCGCCCATCACGTCCTCCAGCGGGACGTAGCGCTGCGGCGACGCCTCCAGGAAGCGGGACAGCGACTGCGGCACCTTCACCCGGGCGAAGTGCTTGTGCCCGGAGACCGGGTTGCGCACCACCACGGCCAGGTTGAGGCTCAGGCCCGAGATGTACGGGAAGGGGTGGGCCGGGTCGACCGCGAGCGGGGTCAGCACCGGGAAGATCTTCTGCCGGAACAGGGTGTGCAGCCGGGCCTGCTCCTTGTCGGCCAGCTCGGACCAGCGCACCAGCTCGATGCCCTCGGACGCGAGGTCCGGCAGCACCTCCTGCTGGAACGCGGCGGCGTGCCGGGCCATGAGCTCGCGGGAGCGGTTCCAGATCAGGTCCAGCACCTCGCGCGGCTGGAGACCGGAGGCCGACCGGGTGGCCACGCCGGTGGCGATCCGGCGCTTGAGGCCGGCGACCCGCACCATGAAGAACTCGTCCAGGTTGCTGGCGAAGATCGCCAGGAACTTGGCCCGCTCCAGCAGCGGGATGTCCGGGTCCTCGGCGAGTTCCAGCACCCGCTCGTTGAACGCCAGCCAGCTGCGCTCGCGGTCGAGGAACCGGCCTTCGGGAAGCTCCTCCAGGTCCTGCTCCTCCGCGGAGAACGGCTCCGGGGGCATCCCCAGGGCAGTGGACATCCGCACGGGTGAGGGCAACGGGACAGAGACGGGGCGGGGGATGCTCATGGGCTCCAGCTCCTCCAGCAGGACGCAGTCCGAGTCGACCGGCAGACCGTCGTCCTCGTGGAACGTCAGCGCCCATCCGCCCGGCGCGGCCGGAACGTGGCCGATTCTGGGGCGTCGGCCGGCGCTGCGCGAACGAGACACTACGGACTTCATCCTGTGATCTTCGCGGCGGCAATTGAATCCACGGTAAACACCGCATGGCCAGGAGGAAAGCTGAGTCGGTCGGGGCCGGGGTTCGTCACGCCCCGCACACCCCTCCCGCCAGTCCGCTACTGGACGCGGTACATCAGGTCCACCTCGTGGATGGTGAACCCCAGTCGTTCATATACCCGCACAGCGGCCGGATTGTCGGCGTCCACATACAGAAGTACGGTGGTCAGCCCCCGTTCCCCGGGCCCCTGACCGGTCAGGTGGCGCAGGCCGGCGGCGGTCAGCGCCCGTCCGAGGCCGCTGCCCTGCTCGGCCGGGTCCACGCCGACCACGTACACCTCGCCCAGGGCCGGCTCCGACCCGGTCGCCGGATGGACCTTCGTCCAGTGGAAGCCCACCACCCGGTCGCCGCGGGTCGCGAGGAAGAACCCCGCCGGGTCGAACCACGGTTCCGCGAAGCGGTCCGCCAGGTCCTGCGCCGTCCAGGAGCCCTGCTCCGGATGGTGGGCGAAGGCCAGCGCGTTCAGCCGCAGCCACTGCGCGTCGTCCTGCCCCGGACGGAAGGTGCGGAGCGTGATGCCCTCGGGCAGCGGCACCTCGTCCACGGCGGAGCCGGTCCTGCGCATCTGGCGCAACTCCCGGACCAGCTCGCCCCCGAAGGAGTCCGCCAGGTGCCGGGCGGCCGGGTGCCCGCCGTGCGCCCAGAAGTCCACCGGCCCGCCGGCCTCGGCCAGCACCGCCTCGACCAGGTGCCGGCCGAGCCCCCGGCCCCGCCGGGCGGGGTGCACCACGAGCTCGGCCGTGCCGGCACCGCCGGACTCCGATGCGGACTCCAGCTGGGCGTACCCGGCCCGCGCCCCGGCCGCGTCCACCTCGCTCTGCACGAGATGGACGATCCCGGGCCGCGGCGCATCCGCTCGGAGGCGGAGCCGGCCCTGTTCGGACACGGCCTCCCGTCCGTCCTCGCGGGCGGCGGCGGTCAGGATCTCCCTGATCTCGTCCGTGCCCTCCGGCACCGGTCCCGCGTGGATCTCGCTCCCTGCGCGCGTGTAACTGCGATCAGCACCCATGGGTCTGACCCTACGTCAACGGGCGGCCGGGAAACGCAGAAAAGCCCCGCCGGTTACCCGGCAGGGCTTCTCCACAATGATTGTTCGGCGGCGTCCTACTCTCCCACAGGGTCCCCCCTGCA